>NZ_JALJRP010000022.1:0-99666 GCF_024519715.1 Pseudomonas sp. Pse35
ATGGCGCGTGGCGGCGGCCCCCCAAATCACTGGCGGATTACGGGCACACCGAGCCCAAGCGAGGTGCCGAGTGGTGGGGCAAGAGCCTTTTTGGTTACTTTTGGGGCTCTTTTCCAAAAGTGACCCGCTGTAAAAGCGGAACCCTAAGTGGCCGTTACCGCAGAAATGGATATGTACACAGATAACAGCTTCGGCTGTCAGGCCGCCATCGCAGGCAAGCCAGCTCCCACAGTTGGATGGTCGGGTGTCAGGTAGATAGGTGTCGGCTTTCAGGCCGGCATTGAAGGCAAGCCCACCTTTGCACCACCTGCATTCAGATAGAACTTCTGCACCCAGCCCCACCTCATAAGTAACAAGCCCACCGCCCCGGCAACCCCATGGATCTTGTCATCGCCCGCCCCGAAGGCCTCTACTGCCCTGCCGGTGATTTTTATATCGACCCCTGGCGCCCAGTGGAACGTGCGGTCATCACCCACGCCCACGGCGACCACGCCCGCACCGGGAATCAACACTACCTGGCCGCCGCCCCCGGCGAAGGTATCCTGCGCTGGCGCCTGGGCCAGGACATTAACCTGCAAACCCTGGCCTACGGTGAACGGTTGGTGCATCACGGCGTGACTTTGAGTTTCCATCCCGCCGGGCATGTACTGGGCTCGGCCCAGGTACGCCTGGAATACCAGGGCGAGGTCTGGGTGGCGTCCGGCGACTACAAGGTCGAACCCGATGGTACCTGCGCGCCCTTCGAACCGGTGCGTTGCCACACCTTTATCACCGAATCCACCTTCGGCCTGCCGATTTACCGCTGGCAGCCCCAGGCGCAGATTTTTGCCAGGATCAATGACTGGTGGCAGGCCAATATCGCCAGCGGCAAAGCCAGCGTGTTGTTCTGCTACTCCTTCGGCAAGGCCCAACGCATCCTCCATGGGCTGGACGCCAGCATCGGCCCGATCCTCAGCCACGGCGCGGTCGAACCGTTGAACCGGGTGTACCGCGAAGCGGGCATCTACATCCCCGAGACGCTGTATGCCGGCGACTTCAAAAAGACCGACCCACTGCTGCGCCAAGCCCTGATCATCGCCCCGCCCTCCGCTGGAGGCAGTACCTGGATGCGCCGCTTTGGCGACTACAGCGACGCCTTCGCCAGCGGCTGGATGCGCCTGCGCGGTACCAGACGGCGGCGCGGCGTGGACCGTGGCTTCGTGCTCTCGGACCACGCCGACTGGCCGGGCCTGTTATGGGCCATCGAACAAACCGGGGCACAACGGGTGATGGTCACCCATGGTTCGGTCGGTGTGTTGGTACGCCACCTGCGGGAAAAGGGCTTGGATGCCCAAGGCTTCAGCACCGAATACGGCGATGACGAAGAAGAGGCCACGGCATGAAAGCCTTCGCTGAGCTGTACGCCAACCTCGACGCCACCACTTCCAGCAATGCCAAGCTCGCCGCCCTGCAGGCCTACTTTCTGCAGGCGCCGCCGGCCGATGCGGCCTGGGCTGTGTACTTTCTCAGCGGCGGGAGGCCTCGGCAACTGGTGCCGACGCGACTGCTACGGGACATGGCCACCGAAGCAGCCGGTATAGAACCCTGGCTGTTCGAAGAGAGCTACCAGTCCGTGGGTGACCTGGCCGAGACCATCTCACTGCTCCTGCCAGAATCCACCTACACATCCGAAGACGGCCTGGCCGTGTGGCTGGAAGAAAAACTGCTGCCACTGCGCGGTCTGCCACCCTTGGACCTTGCAGACCGGCTGCCGGCGCTGTGGGCGCAACTGGACCAACCGAGCCTGATGGTGTGCATCAAATTGATCACCGGCAGCTTCCGGGTCGGGGTATCCAAACTGCTGGTGACCCGCGCCCTCGCCGCCATGGCCGATCTCGACAGCAAACGCGTGGCGCAGCGGCTAGTGGGCTACACCGATTTGTCGAACCGTCCCACAGCCGAAGGCTACCTCAAGCTGATCGCCGCCGAATCGTCCGACGAACACGCGCAACGTGGCGGGCAACCCTATCCGTTTTTTCTGGCTCACGGGCTGGCGCAACCGGTGGAGCAATTCGACACGCTGCTCGGTTCACCCGCCGATTGGCAGGTGGAATGGAAGTTTGATGGCATTCGCGCACAACTGGTCAAGCGCGAGGGACGCCTGTGGGTCTGGTCTCGCGGTGAAGAGTTGCTGACTGAACGCTTCCCCGAACTCCATAGCCTGGTCAGTGGCCTGCCCGACGGTACGGTGATCGATGGCGAAATCGTGGTGTGGAAAGACTCGGTGCAACCTTTCGCGCTGCTGCAACAGCGCATTGGCCGCAAGACCCTGAGTAAAAAAGTCCTTGAGGATGCGCCAGTGGCCGTGCTCGCCTACGACTTGCTGGAGTATCAGGGCGACGACTGGCGCAACCACATCCAGGCCGAACGTCGCACCCAATTGGAACAGGTGATCGCTACGTGCAACCAACCGGTGTTATTGCCTTCGCCCTTGCTGGAAGGCAAGACTTGGGCAGCCTTGGCCGAGCAGCGCGAAGCCTCTCGCAGCCTGGGCGTGGAAGGCATGATGCTCAAGGATCGCAACGGCCTCTACGGCGTGGGCCGCACCAAAGACATGGGCCTGTGGTGGAAGTGGAAGGTCGACCCCTTCAGCGTCGACGCCGTGTTGATCTACGCCCAGCGCGGCCATGGCCGGCGCGCCAGCCTCTACAGCGACTACACCTTCGCGGTATGGGACGGCCCGCCAGGCAGCGAGCGCACCCTGGTGCCGTTCGCCAAGGCGTATTCCGGGCTGACCGACGAGGAAATGCGCAAGGTCGACGCCATTGTGCGCAAAACCACGGTGGAGAAGTTCGGCCCGGTCAGCAGCGTGACGCCCAGCATGGTGTTTGAGTTGGGTTTTGAAGGGATTGCCCTGTCCAAGCGGCACAAGAGCGGGATTGCGGTGCGGTTTCCGCGGATGCTGCGCTGGCGCCAGGACAAGGCGGTGGATGAAGCGGACAACCTGGCCACGCTACAAGACCTGTTGGCCTGATCCGGCCCCTTGTAGGAGCTGGCTTACCTGCGATAGCGGTGAGTCAGTTACCCATAGAACGACTGACCCACCGCTATCGCAGGCAAGCCAGCTCCCACCTTCTTGATAAGTGACAGCTCCAGAATGGTGCACTGGAAATTTCATGCCCATTTTTGAGCGCCGCCTACACTTGGAACTGCCTTATCCCACCGTTTAAAAAGCCCATCCGGAACTATGGTGCAGAAATTGCTACTTGTGATGGGTCTGACACCGTTCAGTAACAGTCCTAATCGCGCCACAAGCGCTTATCTTGGTTTCCAGGGATTACATAATGAAAAAAGCATTGCTGACCCTTTCTGCACTGGCTCTGTGCATGGCTGCTGGTGTTGCTACAGCCAAGGAATACAAGGAATTGCGTTTTGGTGTCGACCCTTCCTACGCACCGTTCGAATCCAAGGCCGCCGACGGCAGCCTGGTGGGCTTCGATATCGACCTGGGCAATGCGATCTGCGCGGAGCTGAAGGTCAAGTGCAAGTGGGTCGAAAGTGACTTCGACGGAATGATCCCGGGCCTGAAAGCCAATAAATTCGATGGCGTGATCTCGTCGATGACCGTGACCCCAGTGCGCGAGAAGGCGATCGACTTCTCCTCTGAGCTGTTCTCCGGCCCGACTTCGCTGGTGTTCAAGAAAGGCGCTGGCTATTCGACGCCAGAATCTCTCAAAGGCAAATCCGTGGGTTACGAGCAAGGCACCATCCAGGAAGCCTACGCCAAGGCCGTACTGGATAAAGCCGGGGTGACCACCAAGGCTTACGCTAACCAGGACCAGGTGTACGCCGATCTGACCTCCGGGCGCCTTGACGCTTCCGTGCAGGACATGCTCCAAGCCGAACTGGGCTTTCTCAAGTCGCCAGCCGGTGCTGGCTATGAAGTGAGCGCAGCTATCGACGACCCACTGCTGCCGTCGAAAACCGCTATCGGTATCAAAAAAGGTAACACTGAACTCAAGGCGCTTTTGGATAAAGGTATCAAAGCGTTACACGATGATGGCACCTACGCCACTATCCAGAAGAAACACTTTGGCGATCTGAACCTGTACAGCGGCAAATAATGCCTGGGGCGCCCTACTTCGGGTGGGGCGCTTTTTTATCGCCATAGGTCCTGATTTATGTTCGAAGATCTGTTGCAAACCCTCGGGCTGAGCGCATTCAGCCTGAAGGGTTTCGGCCCGCTGTTGCTGCAAGGCACCTGGATGACCATCAAGTTGTCGGTGCTGTCCCTGGCCGTCAGCGTATTGCTGGGCCTGCTCGGCGCCAGCGCCAAACTGTCCAGCCTGGCCATTGTGCGTATCCCCGCCCAGCTCTATACCACTCTGATTCGCGGTGTGCCGGACCTGGTACTGATGCTGTTGATTTTCTACAGCCTGCAAACCTGGCTCAGTGGCTTTACCGACTTTATGGAATGGGAATACATCGAGATCGACCCGTTCAGCGCCGGGGTGATCACCCTGGGCTTTATCTACGGTGCGTATTTCACCGAAACCTTTCGCGGTGCGATCCTCGCCGTGCCCCGCGGCCAACTCGAAGCCGCCACCGCTTACGGGCTCAAGCGCGGGCAGCGGTTTCGCTACGTGACCTTCCCGCAGATGATGCGCTTTGCGCTGCCGGGCATCGGCAATAACTGGATGGTGATGCTCAAGGCCACCGCACTGGTGTCGATCATCGGCCTCGCAGACTTGGTAAAAGCCGCCCAGGACGCTGGCAAGAGCACCTATCAACTGTTTTATTTCCTGGTGCTGGCGGCGCTGATCTACCTGTTGATCACCAGCGCCTCCAACTTTGTCTTGCGCCGACTTGAACGTCGCTACTCCGCAGGCGCCCGGGAGGCAGTGCGATGATTGAGCTATTGCAAGAATACTGGCGCCCCTTTCTTTACAGCGACGGCCAGCACATCACCGGTCTGGCCATGACCTTGTGGCTGCTCAGCGCCTCACTGGTCATTGGTTTTCTGGTATCGATTCCACTGTCTATCGCCCGCGTTTCGCGCAAGCGCCTGGTGCGTTGGCCCGTGCAGTTCTACACCTACCTGTTTCGTGGTACGCCGCTCTATATCCAATTGCTGATCTGCTACACCGGCATCTACAGCCTTGCCGCCGTACGAGCACAACCGGTGCTGGATGCGTTCTTTCGCGACGCGATGAACTGCACCCTGCTCGCCTTCGCCCTCAACACTTGCGCCTACACCACGGAGATTTTCGCCGGGGCAATCCGCAGCATGGCCCACGGCGAAGTCGAGGCGGCCAAGGCTTATGGCCTAAGCGGCTGGAAGCTGTACGCCTACGTGATCATGCCTTCCGCGTTGCGACGCTCGTTGCCCTACTACAGCAACGAAGTGATCCTGATGCTGCATTCGACCACCGTGGCCTTTACCGCGACGATCCCGGATATCCTCAAAGTGGCGCGGGATGCCAACTCCGCCACCTTCATGACCTTCCAGTCATTCGGCATTGCCGCACTGATCTATCTGACGGTGACCTTTGCCCTGGTCGGCCTGTTTCGCCTGGCGGAACGCCGTTGGCTGGCCTTTCTCGGGCCGAGCCACTAAGGAGTTTGCATGCGCCACCAGCTACATGATCTGATCGCGCCGGTGCCCGGCACGGCGCGGCAGATCCACAGTTTTCACTTCGGCCCGCAGCAGCCCGAAGGCAAGGTGTACATCCAGTCCTCCCTGCATGCCGATGAATTGCCAGGCATGCTGGTGGCCTGGCATTTAAAGGCGCGCCTGGCAGAACTTGAAGCGACCGGGCGCTTGCGCAGCGAAATCGTGCTGGTGCCCGTCGCCAACCCGGTGGGCCTGGAACAGGTATTGATGGATATCCCCTTGGGCCGCTACGAACTGGAAAGCGGGCAGAACTTCAATCGCCTGTTTGTCGACCTCAGCGAAGACGTCGGTAACCAGGTCGAAGACCTGCTGGGCGATGATCCGCAGCGCAATGCCCAATTGATCCGCAGCGCACTGTTCCACGCCCTGGCCGCGCACACCGCCCAGACCCAGTTGCACTCCCAACGCCTGGTGCTGCAACGCCTGGCCTGTGATGCCGACGTGGTGCTGGACCTGCATTGCGACTTCGAAGCCGTGGCGCACCTGTACACCACGCCCGAAGCCTGGCCACAGGTAGAACCGTTGGCGCGCTACCTGGGCTCGGAGGCCAACCTGTTGGCCACCGATTCCGGTGGGCAGTCTTTTGACGAGTGTTTCACCCTGCTGTGGTGGCAGTTGCAGCAACGCTTCGGCGAACGCTACCCGATCCCCATGGGCAGCTTGTCGGTGACCGTCGAGCTGCGTGGCCAGGGCGATGTCAACCACGGCCTCGCCGCGCTGGACTGCCAGGCCATCATTGATTATTTGATCCACTTCGGCGCCATTCGCGGCGATGCAGCCCCCTTGCCTGCCCTGGCCTACCCGGCTACGCCGTTGGCGGCGGTGGAGCCAGTGACGACTACGGTGGGTGGCTTGCTCGTGTTCAGCGCCCTGCCGGGGGAATACCTGGAGGCGGGGCAATTGGTCGCTGAAATCATCGACCCCATTACCGACCGCGTGACGCCTGTGCACTGCCAGCACGCCGGGCTGCTTTACGCCCGTTCGCTACGCCGCATGGCCACGGCCGGCATGGTGATCTGCCATGTTGCCGGCACACAGGCCTACCGCAGCGGTTATCTACTTTCGCCTTGAGGATGCATGCCACATGTACAAACTGACCGTTGAAGGCCTGCACAAAAGCTATGGCGACAATCAAGTGCTCAAAGGTGTGTCGCTCAAGGCCAAGACCGGGGATGTGATCAGCCTGATCGGCGCCAGTGGCTCAGGCAAGAGTACCTTCCTGCGCTGTATCAACTTTTTGGAAACCCCCAACGATGGCGCCATGACCCTGGACGGCCAGGCGATTCGCATGGTCAGCGACCGCCATGGCATGCGCGTAGCCGACGACGCCGAGTTGCAACGCTTGCGCACGCGGCTGGCGATGGTGTTCCAGCACTTCAATTTGTGGAGCCACATGAGCGTGCTGGAAAACATCACCATGGCCCCGCGCCGCGTGCTGGGTTGCAGTAAAAAGGACGCCGAAGACCGTGCCCGCCGCTACCTGGACAAAGTCGGGCTGCCGGCGCGCGTGGCTGATCAATACCCGGCGTTCCTCTCCGGCGGCCAGCAGCAGCGTGTCGCCATCGCCCGCGCCCTGGCCATGGAGCCGGAGGTGATGCTGTTCGATGAACCCACGTCTGCGCTGGACCCGGAGTTGGTGGGCGAAGTTTTGAAGGTGATCCAGGGCCTGGCCGAGGAAGGCCGCACCATGATTATGGTGACCCACGAGATGAGCTTTGCGCGCAAGGTTTCAAGCCAGGTGCTGTTCCTGCATCAGGGTCTGGTGGAGGAGCAGGGCTTGCCGGAGGATGTGCTGGGCAATCCGAAAAGCGAACGCCTGCAACAGTTTCTGAGTGGCAATTTGAAGTAGGAGCGAGCTTGCTGTGGCGAGGGAGCTTGCTCCCGCTGGGGCGCGAAGCGGCCCCCGCTCTTTGCTCAAAAAGACTGGGACTGTTACGCAGTCCAGCGGGAGCATGCTCCCTCGCCACAGGGCAGCGCTTCTGCTTGACTGAATGGCATTAGGCAGTTGAACGTCGGCGCTGCCTCAGGGGTCTTTGAACTAACCCCTCCAGAGCGTCCGCTGCCGAATGGCAAAAACCCACGATTTCGCCAAGCAATGGTTTGCCACCCAAGGCTGGAAGCCATTCGCCTTTCAGAAAGAGGTATGGGCCGCGGTCAAGGCCGGCCAATCAGGGTTACTGCATGCCAGCACCGGGGCGGGTAAAACCTATGCCCTGTGGTTTGCCGCCCTCAATCGTTTCGCCATTACCCGCCCGCCCGTCACAGGCAAACGCAAACCGCCTGCCGAGCCGCTGACCGTCCTGTGGATCACGCCGATGCGCGCCCTGGCCGCCGACTCCGCACGTGCCCTGCAAGCCCCGCTGGAGGCCCTGCAGATTCCCTGGAGTGTAGGTCTGCGCACCGGTGACACCAGCGGCAGTGAACGCGCGCACCAGACCCGTCGCCAACCCACCGCTCTGGTCACCACTCCGGAAAGCCTGACCCTGATGCTGGCCCGTGCCGACAGTGAAACCAGCCTGGCGCACCTGCGCATGGTCATCGTGGATGAATGGCACGAACTGATCGGCAATAAGCGCGGCGTGCAGTTGCAACTGGCACTGGCACGCTTGCGGCGCTGGCATCCTGAGTTGATGGTGTGGGGTATTTCCGCGACGCTGGGTAATCAGGCCCACGCTTTGGAGGTACTGGTCCCACAGGGCGGCGGCATCAATGTACAGGGGCAAACGGCCAAGGCGCTGAAGGTCGACACCTTGCTGCCGCCCGTCACCGAGCGCTTTCCCTGGGCCGGGCATATCGGCTTGAAGATGTTGCCGCAAGTGGTCGCCGAGGTAGAGGCCAGCAGCAGTTGCCTGGTATTTACCAACACCCGCGCGCAATCCGAGATCTGGTACCAGGCGATTCTGGGCGCTCGTCCGGACTGGGCCGGCTTGATTGCCCTGCACCACGGTTCGTTATCGCGAGAGACCCGGGACTGGGTGGAGCGAGCGTTGAAAGATGGACAGCTCAAGGCAGTGGTGTGCACTTCCAGCCTCGACCTGGGCGTTGACTTCCTGCCGGTGGAACGGGTGCTGCAAATCGGCTCCGCCAAGGGCGTAGCGCGGCTGATGCAACGCGCCGGGCGCTCCGGCCACGCGCCAGGGCGGCCCTCACGGGTAACGCTGGTGCCCACCCACAGCCTGGAGCTGGTGGAAGCCGCAGCCGCCCAGGATGCGATCGCCCAACGACGCATCGAAGCGCGGGAATCACCGTACAAGCCGCTGGATGTGCTGGTACAACACCTGGTCAGCATGGCCTTGGGCGGCGGGTTTACCCCGGCGGCACTGTTGGACGAAGTGCGCGGCGCCTGGGCCTATCGCGACCTCACCGAAGCGGACTGGGCCTGGGCCCTGGGGTTTGTGCGCCATGGTGGCCTGTCACTCACCGCTTATCCGGATTACCGCCGGGTGGAGCCCGATGAGCACGGCATCTGGCGCGTTCCGGATGCCCGCCTGGCACGGCGCCACCGCATGAGCGTGGGCACCATCGTCAGTGACGCCAGCATCCAGCTCAAGTTCTGGAGCAAAGGCGGCGGCGGCAAGAACCTGGGCAGTGTCGAGGAAGGGTTTATTGCAAGGCTCAAGCCGGGGGATGGATTTTTGTTCGCCGGGCGGTTGCTGGAATTGGTGCGCGTGGAAAACATGACCGCTTACGTACGCCGCAGCAACGCGAAAAAAGCCGCCGTGCCACGCTGGAATGGCGGGCGCATGCCCCTTTCCAACGAACTGGCGCAGGCGGTGGTCGAGCGTTTTGATGCCGCCGCGCATGGGCACTTCGACGGCCCAGAGATGAAGGCGGTGCAACCGTTGCTGCATACCCAATTGCGCTGGTCCGGGCTGCCGACCCGCGAGCATTTGCTGGCTGAAACCCTGCGGTCGCGAGAGGGCTGGCACCTGTTTCTGTACCCATTCGCTGGCCGCCAGGTACACCTGGGCCTAGCCAGTTTGCTGGCATGGCGGGTCAGCCAGCAGCAGCCGCTGACCTTTTCGATTGCGGTGAATGATTATGGCCTGGAGCTGTTGAGCGCCACCGAGGTGCAGTGGCCCCAGTTGTTGAATACAAGGTTGCTGAGCCCCCAAGGCCTGCTGGCTGACGTAATTGCCAGCCTCAATGCCGGCGAACTGGCCCTGCGCCGCTTTCGCGAGATTGCGCGAATCGCCGGGCTGGTATTTGCCGGGTACCCCGGCGCGCCAAAAAGCACGCGACAGGTGCAGGCTTCCAGTGGTTTGTTCTTTGAAGTGTTCAAGCAATATGACCCACAAAATCTGCTGCTGGCCCAGGCAGGAGAAGAAGTTCTGCGGGACGAGCTGGATATTCGCCGGCTGGAACAGACGCTGAATCATCTGTCGACGCTGAAGCTGGACCTGCACAGGATCCAGCGGCCCACGCCCCTGGCCTTTCCGCTGCTGGTAGAACGGATGCGCGAAAGCATGAGCTCGGAAAAACTCTCGGAGCGCATCGCGCGGATGGTCAAGGACCTGGAAAAAGTCGCCGACAAAGGGCAAGGCTGATGCATTACCCACTGACGCTGGAAGGTGAAGAGCTATGGCTATTGCCGGAGAAAGCTGTGTACTGGCCCGCGCGTAAATGTTTGCTGATCGCCGACGCGCATTTTGGCAAGGCGTCGGCCTATCGCAGCCTGGGGCAGCCGGTGCCACAGGGCACGACTACGGCCAACCTGGAAGGCCTGGACAGGCTGTTATCGGCCCTACCCTGCGAACAGTTGATCTTTCTCGGGGATTTCCTGCACGGCCCCGGCTCTCACGCCAGCGGCACCCTGAACGCAATCCGGGCCTGGCGTGAGCGCAATCGCACACTGGCCTTGATCTTGATTCGCGGCAATCACGACAAACGTGCCGGCGACCCACCACTGGACTTGGGCATCGACGTGGTCGCGGAGCCTCTGCTGATGGGCCCTTTCGCCTTGCAACATGAGCCCGACGCCCATGCCAGCCATCATGTACTGGCGGGGCATGTGCATCCTGTGTACCACCTGCGCGGTAAAGGGCGCCAACGGCTACGCCTGCCGTGCTTCCAGGTCGGCGGGCGGGTAAGCCTGCTGCCAGCCTTTGGCGCGTTTACAGGGGGCTATGCCGTGGAGCAGGCCCCAGACCGCCGAATCTATGTGATCGGCGATCACCACGTCTGGCCGATTCAATGATCGATAAGGCCTGCTCAGGGATCAGGCCACGGGCGCGGGTGGCGGCTCGTCCGGTAAGGTCGGCTCACCCGGTTCGGTAGGCTGTGGGTAATCAGGTTCGGGTTGACCTGGGATGCCCCCCGCGTGCGCGGGGTTGGCCATCAAGGACCAGGCCAGAACACCAATCTGGTTGGGTTCAAGCCGGGCGAGTTCTGCGCTGATTCGCGGGTCGATCTTCATAAGGTACTCCTCAAGTATGGCCCGGCGCGTTTCACACGCGCCGAAGCAGTACACCTAGATAGAGTCACTTTCTGCAGACAAATTCCCTTTGCCCGTAGGCGCTTTCGATCAAGCGCGTGGGAGAGTGACGCCGCGCTGGCCCTGATACTTGCCCGCACGGTCTTTGTAGGACACTTCACAGGCCTCATCGGACTGCAGGAACAGCATCTGTGCCACGCCTTCGTTGGCGTAGATTTTCGCCGGCAAGGTGGTGGTGTTGGAGAATTCCAGGGTGACGTGGCCTTCCCACTCAGGCTCAAGCGGCGTGACATTGACGATAATGCCGCAGCGGGCATAGGTGCTTTTACCCAGGCAGATGGTCAGCACGTCGCGAGGGATACGGAAGAACTCCACGGTGCGCGCCAGGGCGAAGGAGTTGGGCGGGATGATGCACACGTCGCTCTTGACGTCGACGAAGCTCTTTTCGTCGAAGTTTTTCGGATCGACGATCGCCGAATTGATGTTGGTGAACACCTTGAATTCATCGGCGCAACGCACGTCGTAGCCATAGCTGGAAACGCCGTACGAAATCACGCGCTCGTCGCCTTCGCCACGAATCTGGCGTTCGACGAACGGCTCGATCATGCCGTGTTCCTGCGCCATGCGGCGAATCCACTTGTCCGATTTGATGCTCATGGCGGTGTCCTGAATAGCGAGGCGAAAAAAATCTGTGGGCCATCTTACCGGGGCCAGCCTTGGGGTTCAAAGGCCACAAGGGTTTTCTTGATCAAAGCCCTGCGCGCTATAAGCCTCAGCCAACACGGCCGGGGGCGGGATTGCCGTGAGGGATGTCTGTAAATACCACCGCCAGTCACGAAAATAGAGAAACCTTCGGAAATACCATTGGCACGTTCCGGAAAAAGGGTTAAGGTGGCGCCACTGTGCTGCTTGTGTCACTGAGAATCTCTACACGATATGTTGAATTTCGATCCAACCATCTCCAAGAATTTTTCCTGCTCTTTGCACTCAGTCTCGGCCAGGGCTTTTCCTGAGTCGCAGTTAACTTTGTCCAAGGAGATACACCATGTCTAATCGCCAAACTGGTACCGTTAAGTGGTTCAACGATGAAAAAGGCTTCGGCTTCATCACTCCACAATCCGGTGACGACCTGTTCGTTCACTTCAAAGCTATCCAATCCGACGGCTTCAAAAGCCTGAAAGAAGGCCAACAGGTTTCTTTCATCGCTACCCGCGGTCAGAAAGGCATGCAAGCTGAAGAAGTTCAAGTTATCTAACTTGTACTGACTTAGTCGAAAAAACCCCGCCCTTAAAAGCGGGGTTTTTTTATGCCTGGATTTTGGTGCGCTACACCGTGGCTGCTCGTTCCCACGCTCCGCGTGGTAATGCCTTTTGTGACGCTCTGCGTCACCCCTGGATGCCCACGCAAAGCGTGGAACGATCAGCACAGCGTAATGACGGACACAAAAAAATGTGGGAGCGCAGCTGTATGTGGGAGCTGGCTTGCCTGCGATGCTATCGACTCGGTGCACTAGCTATACCGAGTTGACGCTATCGCAGGCAAGCCAGCTCCCACACAAGCCGGCTCCCACATTTTTGTCTTGTGTCGTTTACTGGAACAACGACTCACTCGACAAGCCATTCTTCTCCAGGATCTCGCGCAAGCGCTTGAGGCCCTCTACCTGGATCTGCCGCACCCGCTCACGGGTCAGGCCAATCTCCAAGCCTACATCCTCCAGGGTGCTGCTCTCATGGCCGCGCAGGCCGAAGCGGCGAATCACCACTTCACGCTGCTTGTCCGTGAGCTCTGAGAGCCACTGGTCAATACTTTGGGAAAGATCATCGTCTTGCAGCAGCTCGCAAGGGTCTGTCGGACGATCATCGGTCAGGGTGTCCAGCAGGGTCTTATCCGAATCCGGCCCCAGCGAGACATCGACCGAAGAGACACGCTCGTTAAGGCCCAGCATGCGCTTGACCTCCCCTACCGGTTTTTCCAGGAGGTTGGCAATCTCTTCAGGCGAAGGTTCATGATCGAGTTTTTGCGTCAGCTCACGCGCCGCCCGCAGGTAGACGTTGAGCTCCTTGACCACATGGATCGGCAACCGGATCGTGCGGGTCTGATTCATGATCGCCCGTTCGATGGTCTGGCGAATCCACCAGGTGGCATAGGTGGAGAAACGGAAGCCCCGCTCAGGGTCGAACTTCTCCACAGCCCGGATCAAGCCCAGGTTGCCCTCCTCGATCAGGTCCAACAGGGAAAGCCCACGATTGACGTAGCGTCGGGCGATCTTCACCACCAGGCGCAGGTTGCTTTCAATCATGCGCTTACGCCCAGCCGGATCGCCCTTCTGCGACAGACGCGCAAAATGGACTTCTTCTTCGGGGGTCAACAGAGGGGAAAAGCCGATTTCATTGAGGTACAGCTGGGTCGCATCGAGCGCCCGGGTGTAATCAACGTACTTGTGCTGCTTCAACGCAGCAGCATTTTTGGATTTGGTGCGAACTGAAGGTGGTGATACCCCTTCATTATCTGACATCGTTTCCAAATCGATGCCGGTCTCCATAAGGAGAACCTCATCGTCGATGTCAAACTCCGGCACTTCTTTACTGAGAGCCATTGTTATAGTCCTTTGGTGAGTTCGACCTCAAGCTCAAGCGACGCCTCTATCCTTGGCAACGCTGGAGCCTGTTCCTTCTACGTGAGGGAACAGGCTGTGCAACACATCAACGACGGGGCAGGAATTGCAGCGGATCTACAGGCTTCCCTTGGCGGCGAATCTCAAAGTGCAGTTTCACCCGGTCTGTGCCCGTTGACCCCATTTCGGCAATCGTCTGTCCGACCTTGACCTGCTGCCCCTCCCGAACCAACAACCTGCGGTTATGACCGTAGGCACTGACGTAGGTATCGCTGTGTTTGATGATGACCAGCTCGCCGTAGCCCCGCAAACCACTCCCGGCGTACACCACTGTCCCATCAGACGCAGCTAAAACAGGCTGTCCCAAATCCCCGGCGATATCAATGCCTTTATTCAAACTACCGTTTGAAGAGAATTTTCCAATCAACACTCCGTTTGAAGGCCATCCCCATCCGGTCGGCGCAGGCCCGGCAGGTGGCAACGGCGCGGGTGCCGGCTTGCTCGCAACCGTAGGCGTGGCGCTGCCTGCAGGCCGAGTGATGATGGTGGTCTTGCTCGAGGACGATGGCGAAGAACCCGACTTTGTCACAACTGCCGTAGGTGCAGAACCTGAGCGACCATCGAAACGAATGGTCTGCCCGGGATGGATCGTATACGGCACAGGAATGTTGTTACGGGCGGCCAACGCCTTGTAGTCCCAGCCATAACGGAAGGCAATCGAGAACAGTGTGTCGCCTTTGCGCACCACGTATTGGCCGGTGGTGACCGTAGGTCTCTGGGGGGTTGCGTTGGTACGGTCAACGACCCGCGCACCGCCGGATGGCGTGCTCGAGCAGGCTGCCAATAAGGAACTCAAGACAAGGCCAAGCACCAGTCGCTGAAAGCTTGTTTTACTCATTCGCTGCGCAGGACCTGTGAGACTCACCCGCCGCTCCCTTTGTGGTGGCTGAACGTTAACGCCTGTATCAGGCTTGAAATATGACGCAAGTATAACTGGGCATTGGCTTTTTACTGGCACCTGACTGAAAGGAAAAATTCATCATGTTTAATCGTGGCTGCCAGACATGTTGATTCAATGGGCCCCGCCGTAAGACACATCCGCGCTTACAGAATTCACTGCCTGCGAATAAATGATCAGGCCAGCGGGCCGTTGAGCAAGGGTACGAACCGCACGGCACCGAGTACATGCCGGGAAAAACCTTCGTCCTCACGGATAATAAGCATCAACTGTTGCACTTCGCCGGAGCCCACCGGGATGACCAGCCGCCCGCCAGGCGCCAATTGATCCAGCAAGGCTTGCGGCACATCGGTGGCCACGGCGGTGACGATGATACCGTTGTAGGGCGCCAGCGCCGGCCAGCCCTCCCAACCATCGCCCCAGCGGAATACCACGTTGCGCAGGTTCAGTTCCACCAGACGCTCTTTGGCCCGGTCCTGTAGCACCTTGATGCGCTCGACCGAAAACACCCGCTCTACCAATTGCGACAGCACGGCCGTCTGGTAGCCGGAGCCGGTACCAATCTCCAGCACCTTGTCCAACGGCCCCGCCGCCAGCAATAGCTCGCTCATACGCGCAACCATATAGGGCTGAGAGATGGTCTGGTTGTGGCCGATTGGCAACGCTGTGTCTTCATAGGCGCGATGCGCCAGCGCCTCATCGACAAACAGGTGCCGCGGCGTGCGCCGGATCACTTCCAGCACCTGCGCGTTGGACAAGCCTTCTTCATACAGACGCTGGATCAACCGCTCCCGGGTGCGCTGGGAGGTCATCCCGATGCCACGGCGCAACAAATCGTCTTGTTCACGAGCCATCAACGCAGTCCCTCCAGCCAGCCATCAAGGCCACTGAAGGCATCACTGAAGGTGCGATCAAACAGCAGAGGGGTAACGGAGACATAGCCTTGCATCACCGCATGAAAGTCGGTGCCTTCGCCGCCATCTTCGGCGTCGCCGGCGGCGGCGATCCAATACCCTTCCTTGCCGCGAGGGTCGACCACCTTCAAGGGCGCCGCCGCACGGGCGCGATGACCCAGGCGCGTGAGTTGGATACCGCGAATATGGTCGAGGGGCAAGTTGGGAATATTGACGTTGAGCACCGTACGCGGCGGCAGGTCCAGGGAAGCATGGGCCTCCACCAACTTGCGCGCGTAGTAGGCCGCCGTCGCCAGGTTATCCAGTTGCCGCGAAGCAAAGGAAAAGGCAAAGCCGGTGCGGCCCAGGAAGCGCCCTTCAAGGGCGGCCGCCACGGTGCCGGAATACAGCACGTCATCACCCAGGTTGGCGCCCAGGTTGATCCCCGAGACCACCAGGTCTGGCTGGTGCTCCAGCAGACTGTTGATCGCCAGGTGCACGCAGTCGGTGGGGGTGCCGTTAACGCTGATAAAGCCATTGGCCAGGACCCGCGGATGCAGCGGACGGTCGAGCGTCAGCGAACTGCTGGCGCCGCTCTTGTCCTGGTCGGGGGCAACCACCACGCACTCGGCGTAATCCTGCAGCGCAGCATGGAGCGCGGCAAGACCGGGTGCGGTGGCACCGTCATCGTTTGATATCAGAATACGCATGGGCTGTCCGTCTGCCCCACCGGCACCAGATCAACAAGCTCGCGCACCAAGACAGTGGCGAAGCATCCGGCCGGCAGGACGAATTCCAATTGCAGAATGTCAGGCCCGGGATAATGCCACGTCAACCCGCCAATGGGCAGTCGCAGAATGCGACGTTCCTGGCTCATTCCCGCCTTCACCAGCCAATCACGTAGGTCTGCTTCGCCAGCGGCGACAGATTGTTCCAGCTCGTACGTAAGACCTTTCGCCGGCGAGTCGCCTTCGCCCCACTGCGGGCCGGTGGGATGCAGGTCCAGGATCGCCAGGCGCGGGTCACTGCATTCAGCTTCCCCGGCCGGAAAAAAACTGCGACTGTCGGTAAACGCCAGCAGATCGCCAACTTGGGCACGCTGCCATGAACCGTCGGCGACGCGAGCCGCCAACACTTGGTTGAACAGGTAACTGCGAGCCGTGGACAGCAAGCGCGAGCGCACGTTGCGCTGCTCGGGCAGGGCCTTGCGGGCAGCCCACTCGCGAGCATCCACCACATTGCCGCCGTTGTGGCCAAAACGCTGGGTGCCGAAATAATTGGGGATGCCGTGCCGGGCAATCAACTGCAGACGTGCGTCGATGGCAGCGGTGTCGCCGGCCAATTGGGTCAGGCGCAAGGTGAAACCATTGGCCGAATGGGCCCCACGCTGCAACTTGCGCTTGTGACGGGCGGTTTTCAGGATCTTGAGGGTGTCGTTTTCTGCGCCGCTCATGTCCGGGTCGGCCTTGCCGGGCAATTGCACGCTGAACCACTGGCGGGTCAGGGCCTGACGATCCTTGAGCCCGGCATAGCTGACGGTGCGCAATGGCACCCCAGCGGCTTTGGCGATACGCCGTGCGGCTTCCTCAGTGTTCAAGCCGCGCTTTTCCACCCACAGCCACAGGTGCTCGCCATCGCCGGTCAGCGGGATGTCCAGCACCTCATCAACCTGGAAGTCTTCGGCCGTGGCCTTCAGTACCGCGCTGCCCAGGGCCTCGCCATAGGCCCGCGGGCCCAGCAGTTGCAGGTCGTTCATGCGCGCAGCAACAAGGCGACGGAGTGCACCGCAATGCCCTCTTCACGACCGGTAAACCCGAGCTTTTCGGTGGTAGTGGCTTTCACGTTGACTTGATCCAATTCAATTTGCAGGTCTGCGGCGATCACTGCGCGCATCGCTTCAATATGGGGGGCCATTTTCGGCGCCTGGGCGACGATGGTGTTATCGACGTTGCCGACCTTCCAGCCCTTGGCATGGATCAGGCCGACCACATGGCGCAGCAACACACGACTGTCCGCCCCCTTGAAGGTGGGGTCGGTGTCCGGAAAGTGCTTGCCGATATCGCCTAATGCAGCCGCGCCGAGCAAGGCATCGCTCAAGGCGTGCAGGACCACGTCGCCGTCGGAATGAGCCAGCAACCCATGGTGGTGTGCAATGCGCACGCCGCCCAGGGTGATGAAATCGCCTTCAGCGAAACGGTGCACATCGTAGCCGTGGCCAATACGCATAAAAAAACGCCCCGATTTAATTCAGGGCGTGATTCTACCTACTTTTGCCTCAGATTAACCGAGCAAAGCACGCCCATGATGACGCAAATGGTCTTCGATGAAGCTGGCGATGAAAAAGTAGCTGTGGTCGTAGCCAGGCTGCAGGCGCAGTTCCAGCGGATGGTTGGCTGCCTTGGCCGCCTGCAGCAGGGCTTCAGGCTTTAGCTGAACGGCGAGGAAATCGTCGCGATCGCCCTGGTCCACCAACAGCGGCAGCTTTTCCGAGGCTTCGCTGATCAGCACGCACGCATCCCATTCACGCCACTTAGAGCGCTCTTCACCCAAATAACGGGAAAAGGCTTTCTGACCCCAAGGACAGTCCATCGGATTGTTGATCGGCGAAAATGCCGACACCGACAGGTAACGTCCAGGGTTGCGCAGCGCACAGACCAGCGCACCGTGACCGCCCATGGAGTGGCCGCTGATGCCGCGCTTATCCGACGCAGGGAAATGCGCTTCCACCAAGGCCGGTAACTCCTGTACCACGTAGTCATGCATCCGATAGTGCTTGGCCCAGGGTTCCTGGGTGGCATTGAGGTAGAAGCCGGCGCCGAGGCCGAAGTCCCAGGCATTGTCCGGGTCGCCCGGCACGCCGGGGCCACGGGGGCTGGTGTCCGGCGCGACGATAATCAAGCCCAACTCGGCGGCCATGCGCTGGGCGCCGGCCTTCTGCATGAAGTTTTCGTCAGTACAGGTCAAACCGGACAGCCAATACAACACCGGCAGCTTGCCGCCCTGCTCCGCTTGCGGTGGCAGGTAGACGGCAAAGGTCATGTCGCAACCGAGCACATCGGAATGATGCTTGTAGCGTTTATGCCAGCCGCCGAAGCTCTTCTGGCATGACAGGTTTTCCAGACTCATGGCCGACCTCAGAAGTGAATGACGGTACGAATGCTCTTGCCTTCATGCATCAGGTCAAACGCTTTGTTGATATCTTCCAGGCCCATGGTGTGGGTGATGAAGGTATCCAGCGGGATTTCACCGGACTGAGCCATTTCCACGTAGCTTGGCAATTCGGTACGACCGCGCACGCCACCAAACGCCGAACCACGCCAGACGCGACCGGTGACCAGCTGGAATGGGCGAGTGGCAATTTCCTGGCCAGCACCGGCCACGCCGATGATCACCGACTCGCCCCAGCCTTTGTGGCAGCACTCAAGGGCCGCACGCATCAGTTGCACATTGCCGATGCACTCGAAAGAGAAGTCCACGCCGCCGTCAGTCAGGTCGACAATCACGTCCTGGATTGGGCGGTCGTAGTCTTTCGGGTTGATGCAATCGGTGGCACCCAGTTGCTTGGCGATTTCGAACTTGGCCGGGTTGATATCAATAGCAATGATGCGACCGGCCTTGGCCTTGACTGCACCGATAATCGCCGACAGGCCAATACCGCCCAGGCCGAAGACGGCCACGGTGTCGCCCGGCTTGACCTTGGCGGTGTTGATCACCGCACCGATGCCGGTGGTGACACCGCAACCGAGCAGGCAGACTTTTTCCAGCGGCGCTTCTTTAGGAATCTTGGCCACGGAGATTTCCGGCAGCACGGTGTACTCGGAGAACGTCGAGGTGCCCATGTAGTGGAAAATCGGCTGGCCCTTGTAGGAGAAACGCGTGGTGCCATCCGGCATCAAGCCCTTGCCCTGCGTGGCGCGAATGGCCTGGCACAGGTTGGTCTTGCCACTCAGACAGAACTTGCACTTGCCGCATTCCGGGGTGTACAGGGGGATCACGTGATCGCCCACAGCCACCGAAGTTACGCCCTCGCCGATGGCTTCCACCACTGCGCCGCCTTCATGGCCGAGGATCGACGGAAAAATGCCTTCCGGGTCGGCGCCCGACAAGGTGTAGGCGTCGGTATGGCACACGCCGGACGCAACTACCCGCAGCAGCACCTCGCCAGCCTTGGGCATGGCGACATCCACTTCAACAATCTCAAGGGGCTTCTTGGCTTCGAAGGCTACGGCGGCACGGGACTTGATCATCCGGGTTTCTCCATCGGGTTAAAAACTGAGGCCGTGAGTGTAAAACATCGCCCATTGATGAATAATCCGGACCAAAGCAAAACATTATTGCCGTACAGGGACAATCAGCATGCTGGAGAACCGCTGGGAAGGCATTGACGAGTTTGTCGCGGTGGCCGAATGCAGCCAGTTCACGGCGGCGGCCGAACGGTTAGGGGTGTCTTCATCCCATGTCAGCCGGCAAGTGGCGCGTCTTGAAGAACGCCTGCAAACCCGATTGCTGTACCGCAGTACGCGCAAGGTGACCTTGACCGAAGCCGGTCAGACCTTCCTGCAGCACTGCCAACGCCTGCAGGACGGTCGCGAGGAAGCGTTGCGGGCGGTGGGCGACCTGACCAGCGAACCCAAGGGCATGTTGCGCATGACCTGCGCCGTGGCCTATGGCGAACGTTTTATCGTGCCGCTGGTGACGCGGTTCATGGCGCACTATCCGCAACTGCGCGTGGACATCGAGTTGACCAACCGCTCGCTGGACCTGGTCCATGAAGGCCTCGACCTGGCCATCCGCCTGGGACGCCTGCAAGACTCGCGCATGGTCGCCAGCCGTCTTGCGCCTCGGCGCATGTACCTGTGCGCCTCCCCCTCCTACCTCGAACGGTACGGTCGGCCACACAGCTTGTCGGAGTTGAGCCGGCATAACTGTCTGATTGGCAGCTCGGATATCTGGCAAATGGCCCAGGATGGGCGGGAATTTTCCCAGCGTGTGCAAGGCAATTGGCGCTGCAACAGTGGGCAAGCGGTGTTGGATGCCGCGTTGCAAGGCATGGGCTTGTGCCAGTTGCCGGATTACTACGTGCTGGAGCATCTGCACAGCGGGGCGTTGGTGTCGCTGCTGCAGGCTCATCAACCGCCGAATACCGCCGTGTGGGCGCTGTATCCGCAGCAGCGGCATTTGTCGCCGAAGGTGAGGAAGCTGGTGGATTTCTTGAAGGTGGGATTGGCGCAGAGGCCGGAGTACAAGCATTGAATTGAGGTGGTCTGCACCGGCCTCATCGCGGGCAAGCCCGGCTCCCACAGTTGGACGTGTTGTTTGATGTGGCAGCGATCAAATGTGGGAGCTGGCTTGCCTGCGATGAAGCAGATTCGGTCTGACGGGTTACCGCCGGTTAGCCCAGCGCAACTTCAACCACTCCAGGTCTTCCGGCCGAGTCACCTTGATATTGTCCGAACGCCCTTCGATCAGGCGCGGTGCCTGCCCAGACCATTCCATGGCCGACGCTTCATCGGTGATCACCGCATCGGCCACCAGGCTGTCGGCCAAGGCGCGATGCAAGGCGCCCAGGCGGAACATCTGCGGCGTGTAAGCCTGCCAGATCAGGCGGCGATCAATGGTGTCCACCACACGGCCATGCTTGTCGACACGCTTGAGGGTGTCGCGTGCCGGTACCGCCAGCAGGCCGCCTACCGGATCGTCAGCCAGTTCCGCCAACAATTTGTCGAGGTCATCACGGCTCAGGTTAGGCCGCGCAGCGTCATGCACCAACACCCAGTCGTCATCACTTGCGCCCAGGGCGTTGAGTTGCAGCAGCGCATTGAGTACCGAGCCGGAACGTTCCGAGCCCCCGTCGGTACGCTGGATACGCGGGTCATTGGCGCATGCCAAGGTGGGCCAATAAGGATCGTCAATTGCAAGACTGACCACCAGGCCCTTGAGGCATGGATGGTCGAGAAAACAGCCGAGGCTGTGTTCGAGAATAGTGCGCCCGCCCAATTGCAGGTACTGCTTGGGACGGTCCGCAGCCATACGGGCACCGACGCCCGCGGCAGGAATCACGGCCCAGAAGGCCGGTAAATCGTGGCTCATTGGGCCAACTGGTAGAGGGTCTCGCCCTCCTTGACCATGCCCAACTCATGACGAGCCCGCTCTTCAACGGTCTCCGTGCCTTTTTTCAGCTCAAGCACTTCAGCGTCGAGGACACGGTTGCGCTCCAGCAGGCGTTCGTTTTCGGCACGCTGGTCGGCAATTTGCTGGGTCAACTCTTCCACCTGCGCAAAGCTGCCATTACCGACCCATAGGCGGTACTGCAGGCCAGCCAGCAACAAGAGCAAGACGAGGAACAACCAATTGGGACTGCGCATCGAAATCCGGGTATCCATTGAATAAAGACAGTCATGCAAACCTTTTGCAGCAACTGATAGCACAAAGCCTGGAAAACCCAGGCTTGCGCTTGCCAGTCAGCAGATTAGCGCCGAAATTCACATTTTCGTGAGATTTCCAACGCAATCCGCCGACTTTTTACCATTTACTGCTTAGCCGCGAAACTCGCCGCGACCGTTGTACTTGGCCTTACCTGCCAATTGCTCTTCGATGCGCAGCAATTGGTTGTACTTGGAGACGCGATCGGAACGGCACAGGGAACCGGTCTTGATCTGGCCCGCCGCAGTACCCACGGCCAGGTCGGCAATGGTGGAATCTTCGGTTTCGCCGGAGCGATGGGAGATCACGGCGGTGTAGCCCGCGGCCTTGGCCATCTGGATGGCTTCCAGGGTTTCGGTCAGGGTGCCGATCTGGTTGAACTTGATCAGGATCGAGTTGGCGATCTTCTTGTCGATGCCTTCTTTCAGGATCTTGGTGTTGGTCACGAACAGGTCGTCACCCACCAGCTGGATTTTTTCGCCGATCTTGTCGGTGAGGATTTTCCAGCCATCCCAGTCGGACTCGTCCAGGCCGTCTTCGATCGAGATGATCGGGTAGCGCTGGGTCAAGCCTTTGAGGTATTCAGCGAAGCCTTCGGAGTCGAACACCTGGCCTTCGCCGGACAGGTTGTACTTACCGTCTTCATAGAATTCGCTGGCGGCGCAGTCCAGGGCCAGGGTCACGTCGGTGCCCAGCGTGTAGCCAGCGTTGGCCACTGCTTCGGAGATGACTTTCAGTGCATCTTCGTTGGAGGCCAGGTTCGGCGCGAAACCACCTTCGTCACCCACGGCAGTGCTCAGGCCACGGGCCTTCAGTACAGCCTTGAGGTGATGGAAAATCTCGGTGCCCATGCGCAGGCCTTCGGAGAAGGACTTGGCGCCCACTGGCTGCACCATGAATTCCTGGATGTCGACGTTGTTATCCGCGTGCTCGCCACCGTTGATGATGTTCATCATCGGCACCGGCATCGAGTAGACGCCCGGAGTGCCATTCAGGTTGGCAATGTGTGCGTACAACGGCAGGTCCTGGTCCTGGGCTGCTGCCTTGGCGGCGGCCAGGGATACCGCGAGGATGGCGTTGGCGCCGAGGCTGCCTTTGTTTTCAGTGCCGTCGAGCTTGATCATCGCGTGGTCCAGGGCTTTCTGGTCCAGCGGGTCCTTGCCCAGCAACAGGTCACGAATCGGACCGTTGATGTTGGCTACAGCCTTGAGTACACCCTTGCCCAGGTAACGGCTCTTGTCGCCATCACGCAGTTCCAGCGCTTCGCGCGAACCGGTGGAAGCACCGGACGGCGCGCAGGCGCTGCCGATGATGCCGTTATCGAGAAGCACGTCGGCTTCGACGGTGGGGTTGCCACGGGAGTCGAGAACTTCACGACCTTTGATGTCGACGATTTTTGCCATTGTTGTAAACACTCCAAAGTTGACGAAAACGACGCAGCTGAAGGAAATCTTTTGACCGACCGCAAGGGTGGAACAACGGGGCAGGCTTGCAGACGACAAGGCTCAGGCCCGGGGGCCTGAGCGTAAAGCGTGGGAAATTCTACCGGAGAAATGCCAGTTACGCGGTCTCTACCGTCGGAAAACTCTTGACCAGCTCGTCCAACTGCTTGAGTTGGGCCAGGAATGGCTCCAGCTTGTCCAGGCGCAGCGCGCATGGGCCATCACATTTGGCGTTGTCCGGGTCCGGGTGAGCTTCAAGGAACAGGCCCGCCAGGGACTGGCTCATGCCCGCCTTGGCCAGGTCCGTCACCTGGGCACGGCGCCCGCCAGCGGAGTCCGAGCGACCACCGGGCATTTGCAGCGCGTGGGTCACGTCGAAGAACACTGGGTATTCGAACTGTTTCATGATGCCGAAACCGAGCATGTCCACCACGAGGTTGTTATAGCCGAAGCTCGAACCCCGCTCGCAAAGGATCAACTGGTCGTTACCCGCTTCCACGCATTTGCTCAGGATGTGTTTCATCTCCTGAGGAGCGAGGAATTGGGCTTTCTTGATGTTGATCACCGCGCCGGTCTTGGCCATGGCGACCACGAGGTCGGTCTGGCGCGACAGGA
Source organism: Pseudomonas sp. Pse35 (assembly GCF_024519715.1). NCBI lineage: Bacteria > Pseudomonadati > Pseudomonadota > Gammaproteobacteria > Pseudomonadales > Pseudomonadaceae > Pseudomonas > Pseudomonas sp. Pse35. The sequence continues at coordinate 24,033 of NZ_JALJRP010000022.1, forward strand.
AAGCCGGCAACTGGATGATGTCGCACACCTCGGCGACCACGGCAGCCTGCTCAGGCTCGTGGACGTCGGTGATGATCGGCACGCCGAAGGCTTGCTTGATGTCCTGGAAGATCCGCATGCCTTCTTCAAGGCCCGGGCCGCGATAGGAGGTCACGGACGAACGGTTGGCCTTGTCGAAGCTGGCCTTGAAGACGTAAGGGATACCCAGTTTCTGGGTGACCCGCACGTACTCCTCACACACCTGCATCGCCATGTCGCGGCTTTCCAGCACGTTCATGCCGCCGAACAGCACCATGGGCTTGTCGTTGGCAATCTCGATGTCGCCTACGCGAATGATCTTCTGGGCCATCAGGTTTACGCCTTCTTCTGATGTTGCGTCAGTGCTGCTTTGACGAAACCACTGAACAACGGGTGACCGTCACGCGGTGTCGAGGTGAACTCCGGGTGGAACTGGCAAGCCACGAACCACGGATGATCCGGTGCCTCGACCACTTCAACCAGCTTGCCATCACCGGAGCGGCCGGAGATTTTCAGGCCAGCTTCTTTGATCTGCGGCAGCAGGTTGTTGTTCACTTCGTAACGGTGGCGGTGACGCTCAACGATCACGTCCTTGCCGTAGCAGTCGTGTACCAGCGAGCCGGCTTCCAGCAGGCAATCCTGTGCACCCAGGCGCATGGTGCCGCCCAGGTCGGAGGTTTCGGTACGGGTTTCAACGGCGCCGGTGGCGTCTTCCCACTCGGTGATCAGGCCCACGACCGGATGGCCGCTGGTGTGATCGAACTCGGTGGAGTTGGCGTCTTTCCAGCCCAGCACGTTACGGGCGAACTCGATAACAGCCACTTGCATGCCCAGGCAGATACCCAGGTACGGCACCTTGTTTTCACGGGCGTACTGCACTGCGGTGATCTTGCCTTCCACGCCACGCAGGCCGAAACCGCCGGGAACGAGGATAGCGTCAACACCTTCGAGCAGCGCGGTGCCCTGGTTCTCGATGTCTTCGGAGTCGATGTAGCGCAGGTTGACCTTGGTACGGTTGCTGATACCGGCGTGGCTCATGGCTTCGATCAGCGACTTGTACGCGTCCAGCAGTTCCATGTACTTGCCGACCATGGCGATGGTGACTTCATGCTCAGGGTTGAGCTTGGCGTCGACAACCGCTTCCCACTCGGACAGGTCGGCGCCGCCGCACTGCAGGCCGAAACGCTCGACCACAAAATCATCCAGCCCCTGGGAATGCAGGATGCCCGGGATCTTGTAGATGGTGTCGGCGTCTTCCAGGGCAATCACCGCACGTTCTTCAACGTTGGTGAACTGCGCGATCTTGCGGCGCGAGGAAATGTCGATCGGATGATCGGAGCGGCATACCAGCACATCCGGCTGCAGGCCGATGGAACGCAGTTCCTTGACCGAATGCTGGGTAGGCTTGGTTTTGGTTTCGCCGGCAGTGGCGATGTACGGCACCAGTGTCAGGTGCATCAGCATCGCGCGCTTGGCGCCGACTTCGAAACGCAACTGGCGGATGGCTTCGAGGAACGGTTGGGACTCGATGTCACCCACGGTGCCACCGATCTCGACCATCGCCACGTCGGCATCGCCTGCACCCTTGATGATGCGGCGCTTGATTTCGTCGGTGATGTGCGGGATCACCTGGATGGTTGCACCCAGGTAGTCACCACGGCGCTCTTTGCGCAGCACGTGCTCGTAGACACGGCCGGTGGTGAAGTTGTTGTTCTGGGTCATGGTCGTGCGGATGAACCGCTCGTAGTGGCCCAGGTCCAGGTCGGTCTCGGCGCCGTCGTGGGTGACGAACACTTCACCGTGCTGGAACGGGCTCATGGTGCCCGGGTCAACGTTGATGTACGGGTCCAGCTTGAGCATGGTGACCTTAAGTCCCCGCGCCTCCAGGATGGCCGCCAATGAAGCGGAGGCAATGCCTTTCCCCAATGAAGAAACAACACCGCCCGTGACGAATATGTAGCGCGTCATGAAAAACCCTAGAAGTCTGCGTTAAAGCGGTCCGAGCCGCCGGGGAAAGCGAAGGAAGGCCGAAGCCCCCGATCACCTGCATTAATCACAGTGCACCTTTCAAAAAAACCGCCGCGTTGTGACAGACCAGCAATGAAGCACCGGTACGTTGATCGCTACACATTTTTTGGAATCGCCCAGCAAAGACTGCTTGGTAATCGGCAACGACTGCGATTCAGGCGAATCCACAGAAGTTGTATCAAGAAGGGAGCGTAGTCTACCGGAAAGGCGCTATCAGCTCAAACCTTGATCGCAGGTCTGTGGCAACCAATCCAATTGCACCTCACCCACCGACCTGGACCATGCCCCCGCAACGCTTGGCACAGCCAGCAATTGCTCGCCCCGATAGACCAGCGGCAATCTGCCACGGGCGAAGCCCGGCATGCCGCTTTCATTCAGCAGACGCTTGAGATCCCGCCGGCCTCGGCCCGCTACGTCGATGATTTCGCCACCCTGGCGATAACGCACCTCCAGCGGGCCTTCGGGGGTCTTGCCGATAAACCTCAGTTGACCATTGCCCGTTAACTCTAGTGGATCTTGCGGATCGGGCCAGCTCACCGATGCGTCGGAAAACTCCGACCATGTTGAGGGCAACCACCAGATGCGTTCACCGCTACGCTGCATTTGGCCGTCGGCCAGGCGCCACAGAGGCTGTGCGTCGCTCTTGGCATCGCGCAGGGCATGCCAACCGGCCCAGTGGTCGCTGTCGGGTAAACGGGTCAGTGGCGTGAGCCAATGCCGCAGGGCGTTACGCTGGCGGGCATCGGATAGCTCGCGCAATGGTTCAAGCGCCAGGGACGGCAGAGGCAACCAGGGAAGCGCAGAAGGCTGATCGGCGCGCTGCAGGTCCATCATCGCCAATTCGTCGAGCAGCCCTTGAGCCTCGGTCATGTGTTCAGCCGTGCGAGCCAAGTGGGTGATCGCCTGTGGCCAGCGTTTCGTCAGCGTGGGAAGTACGTGGTGACGCAGGTAATTGCGGGAAAACCGTGGATCAACGTTGGAGGGGTCGTCGATCCACTGCAACTGATGCTGATGGGCGTAGGCTTCCAGGTCGCTACGGGAAAATGCCAGCAACGGCCGCACCAAGCACCCCTGCGCCAAGGGGCGATGCTCAGGCATAGCCGCCAGCCCTCTTACACCGGCGCCACGCAGCAGGCGAAACAGCAGGGTTTCGGCTTGATCGTCGCGATGCTGGCCAGTGAAAAGCACCTCCCCCACCCCTAGGACCTGCATGAACGCTTGGTAGCGCGCCTCGCGGGCCGCACGTTCAAGGCTCGCACCCTGACTGACCTGCACGCGCATGACGCGCAAAGGTACGCCCAGGCTGTCGCAGACCGATTGGCAATGAGAGGGCCAAGCATCGGCAGCAGCTTGCAGGCCATGGTGGACATGGACGGCGCTGACAGGAGGCAGATTTTCGATTTTGGCCAATGAGGCCAGGAGGTGCAGCAGAACGGTGGAGTCGAGACCGCCGGAGAATGCGATATGCCAGGCCGGCGCGTTGCGCCAGTCGGCCAGGGTGTGCAGGAGTGTGGCCGGCAGGGTTGGTTTCATCACACGTCACCGCCGCAAAGCTTGAATACGTCCGTCAGCATACACAAAACAAATGTGGGAGCCGGGCTTGCCCGCGATGCAGGCACCTCGAGGTATCAGTGATACCAAGGTGATGCTATCGCCGGCAAGCCAGCTCCCACACAAGCCGGCTCCCGCATTGGGTACAGCGTCGGCTTAGAGGCCGTAGCTCATCAGGCGCTCATAACGACGAGCCAGCAGCGCTTCGTTATCCAGCTTCTTGAGCATCGCCAGTTGCGATCCCAACTCGGCACGGATGGTCGCAGCAGCGGCAGCCGGGTCACGGTGGGCGCCGCCCAGTGGCTCGGCGATGACCTTGTCCACGATACCCAGGCCTTTGAGGCGATCGGCGGTGATACCCATGGCTTCGGCAGCGTCCGGCGCCTTTTCGGCGGTTTTCCACAGGATCGAGGCACAACCTTCCGGCGAGATCACCGCGTAGGTCGAGTACTGCAACATGTTCAGTTGGTCGCAGACACCAATGGCCAGGGCACCGCCGGAACCACCTTCACCAATCACAGTGGCGATGATCGGGGTTTTCAGGCGCGCCATGACGCGCAGGTTCCAGGCAATCGCTTCGCTCTGGTTGCGCTCTTCGGCGTCGATACCCGGGTAGGCACCCGGCGTGTCGATGAAGGTCAGGATCGGCATCTTGAAGCGCTCGGCCATTTCCATCAGGCGGCACGCCTTGCGATAGCCTTCCGGGCGCGGCATACCGAAGTTGCGGCGTACTTTCTCGCGCACTTCACGGCCCTTCTGGTGACCGATCACCATCACCGGCTGGTCGTCCAGGCGAGCGATGCCGCCCACGATGGCTGCGTCGTCGGAGAAGTGACGGTCGCCGTGCAACTCGTCGAACTCGGTGAAGATGTGTTCGATGTAGTCCAGGGTGTAGGGACGGCGCGGATGGCGAGCCAGGCGCGCGATCTGCCAGCTGGTCAGCTTGCCGAAGATGTCTTCGGTGAGCGTGCTGCTCTTGTCTTGCAGGCGAGCGATTTCATCACCGATGTTCAGCGAATTGTCATTGCCGACCAGGCGCAGCTCTTCGATCTTGGCTTGCAGGTCAGCGATCGGCTGTTCGAAATCAAGAAAATTCGGGTTCATAAGCGTCCGTCTTGGGTCGACGGCCAAGGGGTGCCTGGCCAGCCGGTTGTCTATTCGCGCCCTACCTTAAGGGAGAGGCGCGTTTAGGTCGAGATTAAATGTTTAGTCGAGATCAGATCTATCTGACCGTCAACGGTATTGGAGGAAGACGTTGTCTCGCCCGAACTGGTCACGCAAAGCTTGAATCAAGCCATCAGCTGGATCAATTCGCCACGTCTCACCAAACTGCAACATGGCCTTGGCATCGCTGCCGGTGTACTCCATGGTCACCGGGCATGCGCCACGATGGCGTTTTAGCAGGTCACCCAACCAGCGTAGCTGATCACCTTTAAGCGCTTCGGTCTTGACCTTCAGGCGCAGGCTTTCGGCCAGATTGGTGCGGGCGTCTTCCATGCTCATCACGCGCTTGATGCGCAGGCGCAGGCCACCGGAGAAGTCATCATTGCTGACCTCCCCTTCCACCACCACCATGGCGTCGGTCTGCAACAGCGATTGGGCGGAGTGAAACGCGTCGGCAAACAATGACGCTTCGATGCGGCCCGAGCGGTCATCGAGGGTGATGAAGCCCATCTTGTCGCCCTTCTTATTTTTCATCACCCGCAGGGCGATGATCATACCGGCAACCGTCTGGGTATCCCGCGCCGGTTTCAGGTCGATGATGCGCTGGCGGGCAAAACGGCGGATTTCGCCTTCGTACTCGTCAATCGGGTGGCCAGTGAGGTACAGGCCCAAGGTGTCTTTTTCACCCTTGAGGCGCTCCTTCAGAGTCAGCTCCTTGGCCTTGCGGTGATTCGCGTAGACATCCGCATCTTCTTCGACGAACAGCCCGCCAAACAGGTCGGCGTGGCCGCTGTCATGGGTACGGGCGGTCTGTTCGGCGGCCTTGATGGCCTCTTCCATGGCGGTCAGCAGCACCGCACGGTTGCGGTCGATATTGGCCTGGTAAGCCTTCGGCTCATCATGAAAATACGGGCCAAGACGGTCGAGTGCGCCGCTGCGGATCAGGCCATCGAGGGTACGCTTGTTGATGCGCTTGAGGTCAACGCGTGCGCAAAAGTCGAACAGTTCCTTGAACGGCCCGTCCTGACGCGCTTCGGTAATGGCCTCGACCGGGCCTTCGCCCACGCCTTTGATCGCGCCAAGGCCATAGATGATGCGGCCTTCGTCGTTCACCGTGAACTTGAACTCCGAAGCGTTCACGTCCGGCGCGTCGAGGCGCAGCTTCATGGTGCGCACTTCCTCGATCAAGGTCACGACCTTGTCGGTGTTGTGCATATCCGCCGAAAGTACCGCCGCCATGAACGGTGCCGGGTAGTGGGCTTTCAGCCAGGCGGTCTGGTACGACACCAGGCCATAGGCGGCGGAGTGGGATTTGTTGAAGCCATAACCGGCGAACTTTTCTACCAGGTCGAAGATGTTACCGGCCAGGTCGGCATCAATATTGTTGGTGGCGCAACCTTCAATGAAACCGCCGCGCTGCTTGGCCATTTCCTCGGGCTTTTTCTTACCCATGGCGCGACGCAGCATGTCCGCACCGCCGAGGGTGTAGCCGGCCATCACCTGGGCGATCTGCATCACCTGTTCCTGGTACAGGATGATGCCGTAGGTCGGCGCCAGTACGGGCTTGAGGCCTTCATACTGATAGTCGGAATGCGGGTAAGCCAGCTCGGCCCGGCCGTGTTTACGGTTGATGAAGTCATCCACCATGCCCGATTGCAGCGGGCCCGGACGGAACAGGGCCACCAGTGCGATCAAGTCTTCCAGGCAGTCGGGCTTGAGCTTTTTGATCAGCTCCTTCATGCCCCGGGATTCAAGCTGGAACACTGCGGTGGTTTCGGCTTTTTGCAGCAGGCTGTACGTCGGCTTGTCGTCCAGCGGGATAAACGCGATATCCAGCGGCTCTTCGCCGACCTTGGCACGGTCGCGGTTGATGGTCTTGAGCGCCCAGTCGATGATCGTCAGGGTCCGCAGGCCGAGGAAGTCGAACTTCACCAGGCCGGCGGCCTCCACGTCGTCCTTGTCGAACTGGGTGACCAGGCCGTCGCCTTCTTCATCGCAATAGATCGGCGAAAAGTCGGTGAGCTTGGTCGGCGCAATAACCACACCACCGGCGTGTTTACCGACGTTACGCACCACGCCTTCGAGCTTGCGCGCCATGTCCCAGATTTCGGCGGCTTCTTCATCGACCTTGATGAAGTCGCGCAGGATTTCTTCCTGCTCGTAGGCTTTTTCCAGGGTCATGCCGACTTCGAACGGGATCATCTTCGACAGGCGGTCCGCCAAACCGTAGGATTTGCCCTGCACCCGCGCCACGTCGCGGATTACCGCTTTGGCGGCCATGGAGCCGAAGGTGATGATCTGACTTACCGCGTTGCGACCGTATTTTTCGGCCACGTACTCAATCACGCGGTCACGGCCATCCATGCAGAAGTCGACGTCGAAGTCGGGCATGGAAACCCGTTCCGGGTTCAGGAACCGTTCGAACAGCAGGTCATATTCAAGCGGGTCAAGGTCGGTGATCTTCTGTACGTAGGCCACCAGCGAGCCAGCACCTGACCCCCGGCCAGGGCCTACCGGCACACCGTTGTTTTTGGCCCACTGGATAAAGTCCATTACGATCAGGAAGTAACCGGGGAACCCCATCTGGATAATGATATCCAGCTCGAAATTCAACCGATCGACATACACCTGGCGCTTGGCTTCGTAGTCCTCGGTGGTGTCCTTGGGCAGCAGGACGCTGAGGCGTTCCTCCAGGCCATCGAACGACACTTTGCGAAAGTATTCGTCGATGGTCATGCCATCGGGAATCGGGAAGTTGGGCAGGAAGTGTTTGCCCAGCTTCACTTCGATGTTGCAGCGCTTGGCGATCTCGACGGAGTTTTCCAGGGCCTCGGGCAAGTCGCTGAACAGCTCCGCCATTTCCTCGGCGCTTTTGAGGTACTGCTCTTCGCTGTAGTTCTTCGAGCGGCGCGGGTCATCCAAGGCACGGCCTTCGCCGATGCACACGCGGGTCTCGTGGGCTTCGAAATCTTCTTTCTTGATAAAGCGCACATCATTGGTCGCCACCAGCGGCGCACCCAGCTTATCGGCCAGGGCTACGGCAGCGTGCAGATGCTCTTCATCGTTGGGGCGGTTGGTGCGCTGGACTTCCAGGTAGAACCGGCCTGGGAACACCTGCATCCACTCACGCGCCAGCACTTCGGCTTCCTGAGGGTTGCCGCCCAGCAGCGCGATGCCGATTTCGCCCTCTTTGGCCGCCGAGAGCATGATCAGTCCTTCGCTGGCTTCGGCCACCCACTCGCGCTCGATGATGATCGAGCCGTTGCGCTGACCATCGATAAAGCCACGGGAGATCAGTTCGGTGAGGTTGCGATAACCCACGCCGTTCATCGCCAGCAGGCTGATGCGGCTCAGGGGGTTATCCGGGTCTTTGTTGGACAGCCACAGATCGGCGCCGCAGATCGGCTTGATGCCGGCGCCCATGGCGTTCTTGTAGAACTTGACCAGGGAACACATGTTGTTCTGGTCGGTAACCGCAACCGCAGGCATGTTCATGCCCACCAGGGTTTTGACCAGCGGTTTGATCCGTACCAGGCCGTCGACCAGGGAGTACTCAGTGTGCAGGCGTAGATGAACGAATGAAGCCGGCATAGTGATCCTGTCTTGATACATGAAAACAACAAGGCCCGGATTGTACCGGGCCTGGGTAAAAACATCAGCCTTGCTGCTATACCTCGATCAGACTTTCACGGGCCTCATAAGCCTGGCGCACCGGGGCAAACGAGCGGCGATGGATCGGGGTGGGGCCGAGCCGAGCCAGGGCTTCCAGATGAACGGGGGTCGGGTAGCCTTTATGGCCACCAATGCCGTAGCCGGGATAGATCAATTCGAACGCGGCCATTTCACGGTCGCGGCTGACCTTGGCCAGGATCGAGGCGGCGGCAATGGCGGGAACCTTGCTATCGCCCTTTACCACCGCTTCGGACGGCATTGTCAGTTTGGGGCAGCGGTTACCGTCGATCATCGCCATTTTCGGGGTGATGTGCAGCCCTTCCACAGCGCGCTGCATCGCCAGCATGGTGGCGTGCAGGATATTCAGCTCGTCGATTTCTTCGACTTCAGCCCGGGCGATATGCCAGCTCAGGGCTTTCTCACAGATCTCGTCATAGAGCTTTTCGCGACGGGCTTCGGTGAGCTTCTTCGAATCGTTGAGCCCCAGGATCGGGCGGTTCGGATCAAGGATCACCGCCGCCGTGACCACTGCGCCACACAGCGGGCCGCGCCCGACTTCGTCAACACCCGCCACCAGTTCGTGGGCTTGGGCGACGAGACTGAAATCCAGGCCCATTTGCATGGTCATAAGGCTTCCTGTTTATGGCCGATCAGGGTCAACACGGCGTCGGCCGCCTGGTTCGAGGCATCACGGCGTAACGTGCGGTGAATATCGTCGAAACCACGGGTCTGCTCTTCGCCGCCGTCAATCAAGGGTAGTAGGGTTTGCGCAAGCGCTTCGGGCGTTGCATCGTCCTGCAACAACTCCGGCACCAGCAGGCGCTGGGCCAGCAGGTTGGGCAAGGAAATGTAAGGGCTCTTGACCATGCGCTTGAGGATCCAGAAGGTCAGTGGCGCCAGGCGATAGGCCACGACCATCGGCCGCTTGTACAGCAGGGCCTCAAGTGTGGCAGTGCCCGAGGCGATCAACACCGCATCGCAGGCTGCCAGGGCCAGGTGGGACTGGCCATCGAGCAGGGTCAACGGCAGGTTGCGGCCTTCCAGCAGGGTTTCGATCTGTGCACGACGTTGTGGACTGGCGCAAGGCAGCACAAAGCGGATTCCCGGCTTTTGCGCCTGAAGACGTTCGGCAGCATCAAAAAACAACGCCCCCAAACGCCCCACCTCACCGCCACGACTGCCTGGCATCAACGCTACCAACGGGCCATCGGGCAAGCCCAGCTCGGCGCGCGCAGCCGCACGATCAGCCTGCAAGGGAATGGCGTCAGCCAGGGTGTGGCCGACAAACCGCACCGGCACGCCCTTCTCCTCGTAGAACCGGGCTTCGAATGGAAGCAAGGTCAACATCAGGTCGCAGCCTTCGCGGATTTTCAACACACGCTTCTGGCGCCACGCCCACACGGATGGGCTGACGTAGTGCACGGTCTTGATCCCGGCCTGGCGCAACTTGAGTTCGATATTGAGCGTGAAGTCCGGCGCATCGATGCCGATAAAGACGTCAGGTTTTTCTTCGATCAGCGTCTTGATCAGCAGCTTGCGGCGAGCCAGCAGCTCACGCAGGCGCCCCAAGACTTCCACCAGTCCCATGACCGACAGGCGCTCCATGGGGAAATAGGAGGTCAGGCCTTCGGCCTGCATCAACGGGCCGCCGACCCCGATAAATTCCACCGCCGGATGCTGGGCCTTGAGCGCGCGCATCAAGCCAGAACCCAGGATATCGCCGGAAGCTTCACCGGCCACGAGCGCAATACGCAGAGTGGCCATGATCAGCGGGTGATGCCGCGAGTCGAGGTCTGGATAGAATCACGGAATACCGCGACTTCCGGGAACTGCGTGGCAGGCTCGGCCAACTCGGCCAGGGCCTGCTCCACGGTCAACCCTTGGCGGTAAACCGTCTTGTAGGCACGGCGCAGGGCGTGGATGGCTTCTTCGCTGAAACCACGACGACGCATGCCTTCAAAATTCATGCTGCGGGCTTCGGCAGGATTGCCGAACACCGTCACGAATGCCGGGACATCCTTGCCGATGGCGGTGCCCATACCGGAAAAGCTGTGGGCGCCGATATGGCAGTATTGATGTACCAGGGTGAAGCCGGAAAGGATCGCCCAGTCATCAACGTGCACATGGCCTGCCAACGCAGTGTTGTTGACCAGGATGCAATGATTGCCGATCACGCTGTCATGGCCGATGTGCGCATAGGCCATGACCAGGTTGTGATCACCCAAGGTGGTTTCGGCGCGATCTTGCACGGTGCCACGGTGAATGGTGACGCCTTCACGGATAATATTGTGGTCACCGATTACCAGGCGTGTTTCTTCACCCTTGTACTTCATGTCCGGGGTGTCTTCGCCTACCGAGGAAAACTGGTAGATGCGATTGTGTTTGCCAATGCGGGTCGGACCCTTGAGGATCACGTGCGGCCCGATGACAGTCCCCTCGCCGATTTCCACACCTGCGCCGACGATCGACCAAGGGCCGACCTCAACGTCGGCGGCCAGTACGGCCGACGGATCGATGATTGCGCGAGGGTCAATCAAACTCATAGTTTGCGTTCCGCACAGATGATCTCGGCAGAGCACACCGGCTTGCCATCTACCGAGGCCTGGCATTCGAACTTCCAGATCTGGCGTTTGCAACTGATGAACTTGGCTTCCAGGATCAACTGGTCACCCGGGGTGACCGGGTTGCGAAAACGCAGCTTGTCCGAACCCACGAAATAGTAAAGCGTGCCGTCAGCAGGCTTGAGGTCGAGCATTTTGAAACCAAGGATACCGGCAGCCTGGGCCATGGCTTCGATGATCAACACACCTGGCATGATTGGATGCGCAGGAAAGTGACCATTGAAGAATGGTTCGTTGATGCTGACATTCTTGTAGGCACGAATGCGCTTTTCCTCGACATTGAGGTCCACTACGCGGTCCACCAGCAGGAACGGGTAACGGTGAGGCAGGTATTCGCGAATCTCGTTGATGTCCATCATTTCGGGGGGAAGCCTGTAATAAAGATTGGGGGCGGGCGCACCAGGCGCACGCCCCGCTAGCAAATCAAGGAGGCCGTCTAGCGGCTGCGCACACTTGATATGGAAATGGTATCAGCCTTCTGATGAAGCATTACCGCCAGGGGTCACGTCCCCGACACGCTTTTCAAGCTGTTTGATACGTCGTGCCATGTCGTCGATCTTCCTCAAACGCGCGGCACTCTTGCGCCATTCGGCCGCAGGTTGCATCGCGGTACCGGACGAGTAGGCCCCTGGCTCTGTGATCGAGTGGGTCACCATGGTCATGCCGGTGATGAAGACGTTGTCGCAAATATCGATATGCCCCACCAGCCCAACGCCACCGGCGAGCATGCAATGCTTGCCGATCTTGGTGCTGCCGGAGATGCCCACGCAGGCAGCCATGGCGGTGTGATCGCCAATCTGCACGTTGTGGGCGATCTGGATCTGGTTATCGAGCTTCACACCGTTACCGATCACGGTATCGGCCAGAGCCCCGCGATCCACCGCAGTGTTTACACCGATCTCCACATCATCGCCGATCAATACGCCACCGACCTGGGCGATCTTGTGCCAGACACCTTTGGAGTTGGCAAAGCCAAAGCCTTCGCCGCCGATAACAGCACCGGACTGAATGACCACACGCTGACCAATACGCACATCGTGGTAGAGGGTCACGCGGGGGGCCAGCCAACCATCGGCACCAATTTCACAGCGTGCACCGATAAAGCAGTGGGCACCCACGGTGACACCAGCACCAATACGCGCCCCGCTTTCGATCACGGCGAATGCACCGATGCTGGCGGCAGGATCAACCTGGGCATCATCGGCGATCACGGCAGACGGGTGAATACCGCCGGCCGCCTTCGGCTTGGGATCGAACAGGTGCGACGCCTTGGCGTACGACAGGTACGGATCGGCCACCACCAGCGCATCCCCGGTAAACCCTTCGGCGTCGGCGGCCTTCAGCAACACTGCTGCGGCCTGGCAGTCGACCAGGTATTTACGGTATTGAGGATTTGCGAGGAAGCTCAACTGAGCTGGGCCAGCCTCCTGCAAGGTGGCTAGCCCAGTGATTTCTTTCTCCTTGGAGCCACGCAAGGTGGCCCCCAGGAACTCGGCCAACTCGCCGAGCTTGATAGTCGCTGTCATGGTTTACTTCAGCTGGTTCATGCGCTCGATCACCTGGCGGGTGATGTCGTATTGAGGCTTGACGTCGATCACGGCGCCACGCTCGAACACCAGGTCAAAGGCACCCTTCTTGATGACTTCTTCCACAGCGCTGTCCAATTTCGGCTTGAGCTGCTTGAGCATTTCGCGGTCGGCCACAGCCTTGGCTTCGTTCAGCTCCTTGGATTGGAACTGGTAGTCACGGGCCTTTTGCTTGAATTCAAGCTCCAGACGCTCGCGCTCGCCTTGCTGCATCTTGTCGCCACCGGCTACCAGGCGGTCCTGGATACCCTTGGCGCTGCTTTCCAGTGTCTTGAGCTTGGTCAGCTGCGGACCGAATTTCTTCTCGGCATCCACGGCGTATCGCTTGGCCGCATCGGACTCCAGCAGGGCCATCTGATAGTTCAGGACCGCGATTTTCATTTCGGCGAAGGCCGGGGTGGTGACCAGCACAGTGGCCAGCAAGACCAATTGAGTCAACTTACGCACGATGTACTCCTACAGAATCCGTTGTCGTTATCTTAGGTCAGACGCTTAGAACGTCTGGCCGAGGGAGAATTGGAAAATCTGGGTTTCAGCGTTATCCGGTTTCTTGATCGGCATGGCCAGAGCAAAGCTCAACGGGCCCAGCGCAGTCACCCAGGTCACACCCACGCCCACGGAGCTCGCCAGGTTGCTGAGGCTCACGTCGTTGCATTGAGTATTGGACTTCAAGCCACTTGGGTTTTTGATCTGTTCGCACTTGGAGTCGAACACGTTACCCACGTCCCAGAAGACCGAAGTACGCAGGGAACGCTGGTCCTTGACGAACGGCAGCGGGAACAGAATCTCCGCACCACCCTGGATCAGCACGTTACCACCGAATGGCAGCGGGTCGTTGTCCGAGTCAGCGACAGTGCCCTGGTTACCGGTCCGGTCAAAACCGCGGCTCGGCGTACCACGCGGACCCAGAGTGCTGTCCTTGAAGCCACGTACCGAGTTGAAACCACCTGCATAGTAGTTTTCATAGAACGGCAAGCCATTGGTCGAACCATAACCGTCGCCATAGCCCAACTCTGTGTGCAGGCGCATGGTGTAGTTATCGCTCAACGGCTGGAACAACTGGCCGCGGTAGTCGAGCTTGAAGAACGACAGGTCGCTGCCCGGCGTAGTGACTTCCGCGGTCAGGCTCTGGGAGTGGCCGCGGGTTGCCAGTACGCCTTTGTTCAGGGTCGACTCGGACCAGCCGGCAGACGCCTTGAAGTTCAGGAACTTGTCGCCTTCACGACGGGTGAAGTCGAAGATTTCGTCCACGGTATAAATACCGGTCTTGATCTCATCCTGCTGGGCGGTAAGGCCGAAGGTCAGGCGCGAAGTCTCGCTGATCGGGTAACCCACGTTTACACCGGCACCCAGGCTGTCGATCGCATAGCTTGCAACGTCAACATCGAGGTCTTTGTAGTCGGTGGTGCGGTAGAAGGCGTTGTAGCCCAGGCTCACACCGTCTGCAGTCCAGTAGGGGTCGGTATAGCCGAAGTTGTATCGGCTCTGGTATTCGCTGCGGGTCAGGCCGATGGACACACGGTTACCGGTACCCAGGAAGTTGTTCTGCGTGATGGAACCACCCAGGATCAAACCGGCACTCTGGGCAAAACCGACGCTGGCGGTGATCGAACCCGAGGCTTGTTCTTCAACGGCGTAGTTCACATCAACCTGGTCATCCACACCCGGTACGGCCGGGGTTTCGACGTTGACTTCCTTGAAGAAGCCCAGGCGCTCAAGACGGGTCTTGGACTGGTCGATCAGGTAGGTCGAAGCCCAGCCACCTTCCATCTGACGCATTTCACGACGCAGCACTTCGTCCGCGGACTTGGTGTTGCCACGGAAGTTGATACGGTTGACGTAGGCACGCTTGCCAGGATCGACGACGAAGGTGATGTCCACGGTGTGGTCTTCATCATTCGGGGTCGGCACGCCGTTGACGTTGGCGAAGGTATAGCCTTCGTTACCCAGGCGGCGGGTGATCAGTTCTGAGGTGGTGGTCATCAGCTTGCGCGAGAACACCTGGTCCTTCTGCACGAGCAGCAGGGACTTGACCTGGTCTTCAGGCACTTTCAGGTCGCCGCTGAGCTTGACGTCACGAACCTTGTACTTCTCGCCTTCGTTGACGTTGACGGTGATATAGACGTGCTTCTTGTCCGGGGTGATGGACACCTGGGTCGAAGCGATGTCCATGTTGATGTAGCCACGGTCCAGGTAGTAGGAGCGCAGGCGTTCCAGGTCACCGGAGAGTTTTTCACGGGCGTACTTGTCATCGTTCTTGAAGAACGACAACCAGTTGGTGGTCTTGAGTTCGAACAGGTCGACCAGGTCTTCATCAGGGAACTTGGTGTTGCCCACGACGTTGATGTGCTGGATGGCGGCCACGGTGCCTTCGTTGATGTTGACCTTCAGGCCCACACGGTTACGAGGCTGGGGGATCACTTCGGTTTCCACGGTCGCGGAGTAGCGGCCCTGGGCAACGTACTGACGTTGCAACTCGTTACGCACACCCTCAAGGGTTGCGCGCTGGAAGATCTCGCCCTCGGCCAGGCCCGATTGCTTCAGGCCCTTCATCAGGTCTTCAGTGGAGATGGCCTTGTTACCTTCGATCGCGATACTGGCGACGGAAGGTCGCTCGACGACCGTGATGACCAGGACGTTGCCTTCGCGACCCAGTTGGATATCTTGAAAGAACCCGGTTTTGAACAGCGCACGAGTGGATTCCACCAGGCGACGATCATCCGCCTGTTCCCCGACGTTCAACGGCAAGGCACCAAAGACGCTACCCGCGGAGACCCGCTGGAGGCCATTGACGCGAATATCGGAGATGGTGAAGGACTCGGCGTGAACTTCGGCGATCATCAATACGGTGAGAACCGCAGTTAGCAGCAGACGTTTCATGAAGTCCTTTCTTATTCCAACTGGCAATAAACAAACTGCCGCAAAATGCGGCAGATTCGCAATTCAGCGAAGCGTTACAGACGTCCCAGATCGTTGACCAGGGCTAACAACATCACCCCGACCACCAAACTGATACCAATCTGTATCCCCCAACCCTGCACCCGATCCGACAAGGGGCGACCACGCACCCACTCGACCAGATAAAACAGCAGATGCCCCCCATCCAATACTGGAATGGGCAGCAAATTCAGAACCCCAAGGCTAATACTCAGATAAGCCAGGAAATTCAGGAAATCCGCGACACCCGACTGGGCAGAAGCGCCCGCCACTTTAGCAATGGTTATCGGTCCACTCAAGTTTTTTACCGAGAGCTCACCGAACAACATTTTCTTGAGGGATTCGAGGGTCAGCACGCTCATGGTCCAGGTGCGTTTCGCGCCCTCTGCAATCGCTGCCAAAGGCCCGTAGCTGATCTCTCGCACCATCGATGGCGGCCATTCGACACCTTTGACCCCTGCCCCCAGGTAGCCCCCGGCCGCCTTGGCTTCGCCTCGCACCGACAGGGTCACGGGGACGTCGATTTGAGCACCTTCGCGCTCAACTTTCAGCACAATTTTGGTATCAGGGCGCACACGCACCAGGTCAACCACCTGCTGCCAGTCACCCAGCGCCTGGCCATCAAGGGCCAACAGGCGATCACCGGTTTTCAGGCCAGCAGCCTGGGCCGGCCCCTTTGGATCCAGCTCGGCCAGCACCGGCGGCAAGGCCGGACGCCAAGGGCGGATCCCGAGGGATTTGATCGGATCGGGCTCATCGGCGCCCTTGAGCCAATGGTCCAGCGCCAATGCCCGCGGGGTTTCGGCGCTGGAGCCCTGGTCACGCACTACCACATTGACGGTGCCGCTTTCACCCAGGCGACGCACCAACTGCAAATTGACCGCGCCCCACCCTGTGGTGGGTTCGCCATCAATCGATACAATTTCCTGCCCTGCCGTCAGGCCCGCCTTGGCCGCGATGCTGTCGGCTTCGACCGCGCCAATGACCGGGCGCACCTGCTGGCTGCCCAGCATGGCCAAGACCCAGAAAAACACCATCGCCAACAGGAAGTTGGCGATCGGTCCCGCCGCCACAATCGCAATACGCTGACGAACGGTCTTGCGATTGAAGGATTGGTCCAGCTGGTCTGCAGGCACTTCGCCTTCGCGCTCATCGAGCATCTTGACGTAGCCGCCCAACGGGATAGCAGCAATCACAAACTCAGTGCCGCGGCGATCATGCCAGCGCAACAACGGCATGCCGAAACCGACGGAAAAGCGCAATACCTTGACGCCGCAACGACGCGCCACCCAGAAGTGGCCGAATTCGTGGAAGGTCACCAACACACCCAGAGCAACCAGGGTGCCGACAATCATGTAGAGCGCACTCATCTAATTTCTCCGCATTTCAATCCAATGCCTGAAGACTCAAACCTGCCCGCGGCCTAACCCGCATTGCGATCCAACCATTGCCCGGCCAGGGCTCGGGCCTTGGTGTCGGCCTCGAACACCGCCTCCAGGTCATTCACTGCCACTACCGGCTCAAGCGCCAGGACGTCCTCGATGATACTCGCGATCTGCGGAAAGCGGATGCGCCGCTCAAGAAACGCCGCCACGGCCACTTCGTTGGCCGCGTTAAGCATCGCCGGGGCACTGTTACCCGCCTCGGCCGCTTGCCGCGCCAGGCGCAAACAAGGGAAACGCTGCTCGTCCGGGGCTTCGAAGTCCAGGCGCGCGATTGCAAACAAGTCCAACGGTGCTACGCCGGAATCAATCCGCTCAGGCCACGCCAAGGCGTTGGCGATCGGTGTGCGCATGTCCGGGTTACCCAATTGCGCCAACACCGAACCATCCACGTAATCGACCAGGGAATGGATCACACTTTGTGGGTGAATGACCACCTCAACCTGGTCAGGCCGCGCATCGAACAGCCAGCATGCCTCGATCAACTCCAGGCCCTTGTTCATCATGCTCGCCGAATCCACGGAGATTTTGCGCCCCATGGACCAGTTCGGGTGAGCGCATGCCTGATCGGGAGACACATGGTCCAGCTCGGCCGACGGAGTCTGGCGGAATGGGCCACCCGATGCCGTCAGCAAAATTCGGCGCACGCCGACCTGGCTCAAGCCGCGGGCAAAATCACCGGGCATGCACTGGAAGATGGCGTTGTGCTCGCTGTCCAGAGGCAGCAGCACCGCTCCGCTCTTACGCACCGCTTGCATAAAGAGTGCGCCGGACATGACCAAAGCTTCTTTGTTGGCCAGCAGGATTTTCTTGCCAGCATCGACTGCCGCCAAGGTCGGGCGCAAACCTGCCGCACCGACAATCGCCGCCACCACCGTATCCACGTCCGCGTCGGCCGAGACCTGGCATAAGCCTGCCTCGCCAACCAATACCTGAGTGGCCAGCCCGGCAGCCCGCAGATCATCCTGCAGACTGCGAGCCGCAGCAGCTTCCGGCACCACGGCAAAGCGCGGCGAGTGACGCACGCACAAGGCCAGCAACTCGCGCAAACGCGTGAAGCCGGTCAGGGCGAAAACCTGATAGCGATCGGGGTGACGCGCGATGACATCCAGGGTACTGAGCCCGACCGAGCCGGTCGCACCCAGCACCGTAACCTGCTGCAGGCGGCTCACGAAGCGATCATCCACAACAGCACGGCAAAAATAGGCAGCGCAGCGGTGAGGCTGTCGATACGGTCAAGCACACCGCCATGACCAGGCAACAGGTTACTGCTGTCCTTGATGCCCGCCTGGCGTTTGAACATGCTCTCGGTAAGGTCGCCCACCACCGAGATGAAGACGACAATAGCCGTCCCCAGCAAGGCCAGAAGCACCTCCTTTACCGACCAGTCACGCACCACACCGACCACCAGGGTGATCAGCAGCGTCAAGGCCAGGCCGCCGTATACACCTTCCCAGCTCTTGCCGGGGCTTACGGCCGGGGCCAGCTTGCGTTTGCCAAAAGCTCTACCCGAGAAGTAGGCACCAATGTCGGCACCCCATACCAACACCATCACAGCCAGGATCAATTCGTTGCCCAGCGGGTAACGCTTGATCTCCACCAGCCCTTGCCAGGCCGGCAAGAGGATCGCCAGGCCAATCACCAGCTTGCAGGCCACGCTGGACCACTGGCCACTGGTGCGCGGATAGGTGAGCACCAGGAAAGTCGCCAACGCCCACCACAACACTGCAGCCCCCAGCACCCAGGGCGCGATGTCCGGCAGGATGTACATGAAGAACAACAACAGCGCGACCAAGGCGGCATAGGCCACACGCGGCAACTGGTTGACGAAGCCTGCCAGGCGCGCCCACTCCCACGCACCAAGGGTCACAACCAGGCCGATGAACAGCGCAAAACCGGAACCGTCGAGCAGGAAAAAACCGCACAAGGCAATCGGCAGCAGGATCAGCGCCGTGATGATTCGTTGTTTAAGCATTTAAACCCGGGCTCCAGCTTCGATCTGCTCGCTCGTTTTACCGAAGCGACGCTGACGGGAAGCGAAATCAGCCAGTGCATTACGCATGGCATCGTGTTTGAAGTCCGGCCAGAACAGGTCGGAGAAGTACAGCTCGGTGTAGGCCAACTGCCACAGCAGGAAATTGCTGATGCGATGCTCGCCACCGGTACGAATGCACAAGTCCGGCAACGGCAGGTCGCCGGTCACCAGGCAGGTTTGCAACAGTTCGGGCGTGATGTCGTCCGGGCGCAGATGGCCGGCCTGCACTTCGCGGGCCAGCCGCTGCGCAGCCTGGGCGATATCCCACTGGCCACCGTAGTTGGCTGCGATCTGCAACACAAAACGGTTACTGCCGGCAGTGATGGCCTCGGCTTCACGCATGGCAGCTTGCAGCTCCGGATGGAACCGCGAGCGATCACCAATGATGCGCAGACTGATGTTGTTGTCGTTGAGGCGCTTGGCCTCACGACGCAATGCCTTGAAGAACAGGTCCATCAAGGCACTGACTTCATCGGCGGGCCGCTGCCAGTTCTCACTGGAGAACGCGAACAAGGTCAATACTTCGACCTTGGCCTCGGCGCACACCTCAATCACCGCCCTTACCGCGTCAACACCCGCTTTATGCCCGGCAACACCCGGCATAAAGCGTTTTTTCGCCCAGCGATTATTCCCATCCATGATGATCGCGACATGGCGCGGCACCACGGAGGGCACAGTCTGCTTGGTCTTTTCCATGAAGGCGTCCTGACCCCTTATACGGCCATCAGGTCCTTTTCTTTTTCTTCGGTCGCCTTGGTGATCTGGGCTTCGGCGTCCTTGGTCAGCTTGTCGATATCAGCGACGGCGCGGCGTTCTTCGTCTTCGCTGATTTCCTTGTCCTTGACCAGCTTCTTCAGATCGCCCAGTGCATCGCGGCGGATGTTACGCACGGCAACGCGCGCATCTTCAGCAGCACTGCGCGCCTGCTTGGTGAAGCCCTTGCGGGTTTCTTCGGTCAGGGCTGGCATGGAGATCAGCAGCAACTCGCCCAAGTTGGTCGGGTTGAGGTTCAGGCCGGCACTCTGGATAGCCTTGTCGACGGCGGCGAGCATGTTGCGCTCGAAGGCAACAACTTGCAGGGTACGCGAATCCTTCACGGTCACGTTGGCCACGCCGCTCAGCGGGGTGTCGGAACCGTAGTAAGGCACCATCACGCTGCCCAGGATGCTTGGGTGCGCCTTGCCAGTACGGATCTGGCCAAAGGCATGGCTCAAGGATTCCAGGGATTTCTGCATACGCGCCTGGGCGTCTTTCTTGATTTCGTTGATCATTGTTGGCCTTCCTCGATCAGAGTCCCTTCTGCGCCGCCGTGTACGATATTCAGCAGGGCGCCGGGCTTGTTCATGTTAAATACGCGCAGCGGCATCTTGTGGTCGCGGCACAGGCAGATAGCGGTCAGGTCCATGACACCCAGCTTGCGATCCAGTACTTCATCGTAGGTCAGATGATCGAACTTCTCGGCATGCGGGTCTTTGAATGGGTCTGCAGTGTATACGCCATCCACCTTGGTCGCCTTCAACACCACGTCGGCATCGATTTCGATAGCACGCAGGCATGCGGCCGAGTCGGTAGTGAAGAACGGGTTACCTGTGCCAGCAGCAAAGATCACCACTTCCTTGGAGTTCAGGTGGCGCATGGCTTTGCGGCGATCATAGTGATCGGTCACGCCAACCATGGAAATTGCCGACATCACGATGGCCGAGATGTTGGCGCGCTCCAGGGCGTCGCGCATGGCGAGGGCGTTCATCACAGTGGCCAGCATGCCCATGTGGTCGCCGGTAACCCGGTCCATACCGGCCGCACTCAGTGCCGCACCGCGGAACAGGTTGCCACCACCAATCACCAGGCCGACCTGCACGCCGATACCGACCAACTGGCCGACTTCCAGCGCCATGCGGTCAAGCACCTTGGGATCGATCCCGAACTCTTCCGAGCCCATCAGGGCCTCGCCGCTGAGCTTGAGTAGAATGCGTTTATAGCGAGCCTGATAACCACTGCCCTGCTGAGCCATTGCGAATCTCTCCTGCGGCGTATTTTTTAAAAAATTCTTGGCGAGCCGTTTACGGCTTGCGTTCACTCTAGCTGGACGCTGTCACAGCGCCATCGGAACACGGCTTTGTAAGCCAGTTCCGAGAGGAAACCAAATAAAATTGGCCTTCCCATTTGAAAAGAGGCTGCGCGCGTGAGCGGGCAGCCTCTTTCGGCGACAGTTTGGAACTGTCTTATTGCTTGGCGGCAGCCAGCTGGGCAGCAACTTCTTCAGCGAAGTTGTCGACCGGCTTCTCGATGCCTTCGCCTACTTTGAAGTAAGTGAAGGAAACGATTTCAGCACCGGCTTTCTTGGCCAGTTCGCCAACCTTGATTTCAGGGTTCTTGACGAACGCCTGCTCAACCAGGCTTGCTTCGGCCAGGAACTTGCTGATACGGCCTTTGACCATGTTCTCAACAATGTTTTCTGGCTTGCCTTTGATTTTTTCTTCGTTCAGCTGCAGGAACACAGCTTTTTCACGCTCGATCGCTTCGGCCGAAACTTCCGAAGGCAGCAGGAACTCAGGGTTGCTTGCAGCAACGTGCATCGCGATGTCTTTGGCCAGCTCAACGTCGCCGCCTTTCAGAACAACTGCAACACCGATTTTGTTGCCGTGCAGGTAGCCACCAACTACGTCACCTTCAACGCGAACCAGGCGACGGATGTTGACGTTTTCGCCAACCTTGCCGACCAGTACCAGGCGAGCTGCTTCTTGAGCTTCGATCAGAGGCTCAACAGTGGTCAGCTTGTCAGCGAAAGCTTTTTCGACGCTGGCAGCAACGAATGCCTTGAAGTCATCTTGCAGAGCCAGGAAGTCGGTCTGGGAGTTCACTTCCAGCAGAACGGCGGATTTGCCGTCTTCTTTCAGAGCGATAGCGCCTTCAGCAGCCACGTTGCCTGCTTTCTTGGCAGCCTTGATGGCGCCGGAAGCACGCATGTCATCAATGGCTTTTTCGATGTCGCCGCCGGCCTTGGTCAAGGCCTTTTTGCAATCCATCATGCCTTCGCCGGTACGCTCACGCAGTTCTTTAACCAACGCTGCAGTAATCTCTGCCATTTCAAAATCCTCTTGGATAGGTTTTCAACCATTCCACCCGATCAAACGGGCGATCAATTCTTCCCGAATTTCCGTTGTAGGCCGCTGCACGTTACAAATAATGTAGCTGCGCTGCCGACAAATGGTTTTCGAGGTGGCAAAAAGGGGGCCAAGCCCCCTTTTTGCTTACTGAGTCAACGCCAGGGCGTCAATTACTCAGCGGCAGCTACCGGAGCTTCTTCAACGAACTGCTCGGTACCACCAGCAACGTGGTTGCGACCACGGATTACAGCGTCAGCCATCGAACCCATGTACAGCTGGATAGCGCGGATTGCGTCATCGTTGCCTGGGATGATGTAGTCAACGCCTTCCGGGCTGCTGTTGGTATCGACTACGCCGATAACCGGGATGCCCAGCTTGTTGGCTTCGGTGATCGCGATGCGCTCGTGATCAACGTCGATAACGAACAGTGCGTCAGGCAGACCGCCCATGTCCTTGATACCACCCAGGGAACGATCGAGCTTTTCCAGGTCACGGGAGCGCATCAGCGCTTCTTTCTTGGTCAGCTTGGCGAAAGTACCGTCTTCGGCTTGTACTTCAAGGTCACGCAGACGCTTGATGGAAGCACGGATGGTTTTGAAGTTGGTCAGCATGCCGCCCAACCAGCGGTGATCGACGTACGGCGAACCGCAACGTGCTGCTTCTTCAGCAACGATCTTGCCAGCGGAACGCTTGGTGCCAACGAACAGGATCTTGTTTTTGCCCTGGGCCAGACGTTCTACGAAAGTCAGCGCTTCGTTGAACATTGGCAGGGTTTTTTCAAGGTTGATAATGTGAATCTTGTTACGCGCGCCGAAAATGTACTTACCCATTTTCGGGTTCCAGTAACGGGTCTGGTGACCGAAGTGCACACCGGCCTTCAGCATATCGCGCATGTTGACTTGGGACATGATAGTTCCTTAATAAGTCGGGTTTGGCCTCCACGTATCCCAATGACCAACCAGCGGCATCAAGGCCTCCGGCACCCAGGTCATCGTGTCGACACGTGTGTGGATTTAAGCTTTGCGGGGTATCCCCGGAAAGCGGCGCATTTTATACCACAGCATCGGCAAAAACGAAACCCGCAATCACACTTGCCGGTCGTCGTCTTTGCGTAACCCCTTGAATACAGCCAACATGCCTCTACCTCATAGAGAGAAGCGATCACCAGACGCGCATGATTTGCCAGCATCGTCTGTTAGAATCGCGTTTTTTGGGACTTGCGCGAATGCTGTACCCCTTTGTCGCGCTCCCCGTGAACCGTATTGATTTCAGCGCGTCGCGCTAGAGAGAGCCTGTATGACCGTTACCTTGAAAACCGCCGAAGACATCGCAGGCATGCGCGTTGCCGGCAAACTGGCTGCCGACGTGCTGGAAATGATCGCCGAACACGTCAAGCCCGGCGTCACCACCGAAACGCTGGACCGCATTTGCCACGACTATATAGTCGACGTGCAAAAAGCCATCCCTGCCCCGCTGAATTACAAAGGCTTCCCCAAGTCGATCTGCACCTCGATCAACCACGTGGTCTGCCACGGCATTCCCGGTGACAAGCCACTGAAAGACGGCGACACCCTGAACATCGACGTCACGGTGATCAAGGATGGTTACCACGGCGACACCAGCCGCATGTTCCACGTCGGTAATGTGCCGGTATGGGCCGAGCGTCTGTCCCAGGTCACCCAGGAATGCATGTACAAGGCCATCGAGATCGTCAAGCCCGGCTGCCGCCTGGGTGACATCGGTGAAGTGATCCAGAAGCACGCGGAAAAGAACGGCTTCTCGGTGGTGCGCGAGTTCTGCGGCCACGGTATCGGCAAGGTGTTCCACGAAGAGCCGCAGATTCTGCATTACGGCCGCGCCGGCACCGGCATGGAACTCAAGGCCGGCATGACCTTCACCATCGAACCGATGATCAACCAGGGCAAGGCCGACACCAAGGTGCTGGGCGACGGCTGGACCGCCATCACCAAGGACCGCAAGCTCTCGGCCCAGTGGGAGCACACCCTGCTGGTCACCGACACCGGCTACGAGATCTTCACCCTGCGCGCTGACGACACCATCCCACGCGTTTCTGCCTGAAGGTCGCCCAGGTTTTCCCGCAACGTGTTGTGACTGACTGATAGATAGAAAGGAAAGCCGAACGATGCCCCAGGTGGATCCCGAACTCTTCGACCGTGGCCAATTCCAGGCCGAGCTGGCACTGAAGGCAAGCCCCATCGCCGCCTTCAAGAAGGCTATCCGCCAAGCCCGCGAGGTGCTCGATGCGCGCTTTCGCAGCGGCCGGGATATTCGCCGCCTGATCGAAGACCGCGCCTGGTTCGTCGATAACATCCTGCAAAAGGCCTGGGAGCAGTTCAATTGGAGTTTCGACGCCGATATCGCCCTGGTGGCGGTCGGCGGCTACGGTCGCGGCGAACTGCACCCCTACTCCGACATCGACCTGCTGATCCTGCTGGACCAGGCCGATCACGAGATCTTTCGCGATTCCATCGAGCGCTTTCTGACGTTGCTGTGGGACATCGGCCTGGAAGTCGGCCAGAGCGTACGCTCGGTGGACGAATGCGCCGAAGAGGCCCGTGCCGATCTGACGGTGGTCACCAACCTGATGGAAAGCCGCACCATCTGTGGCCCCGAGCGCCTGCGCCAGCGCATGCTTGAAGTCACCAGTACCGCACACATGTGGCCAAGCAAAGACTTTTTCCTGGCCAAGCGCGCCGAGCAAAAAGCCCGGCACCACAAGTACAACGACACCGAATACAACCTGGAACCCAACGTCAAAGGCTCACCCGGTGGGCTGCGGGATATCCAGACAATCTTGTGGGTGGCGCGCCGTCAATACGGCACGCTGAACCTGCGCGCCCTGGCCGGCGAAGGCTTTCTGGTGGAGAGCGAAAATTCCCTGCTGGCCTCGTCCCAGGAATTCCTGTGGAAGGTGCGCTACGCCCTGCACATGCTGGCCGGTCGTTCCGAAGACCGCCTGCTCTTCGATCACCAGCGCTCTATCGCTACCCTTCTGGGCTTTGAAGGCGAAGATGCGAAGACCAGCATCGAGAGCTTCATGCAGCAGTATTACCGGGTAGTCATGAGCATTGCCCAGCTCAGCGACTTGATCATCCAGCACTTCGAAGAAGTGATCCTGGCCCCCGAAGACGAAGCGCCACCGCAGCCGATCAATGCGCGTTTCCAGTTGCACGACGGCTATATCGAAGCACGCAACGACAACGTGTTCCGCCGCACGCCGTTCGCCATGCTGGAAATCTTCGTGTTGATGGCCCAGCAGCCGGAGATCAAAGGCGTGCGTGCCGATACCATCCGCTTGCTGCGGGAAAACCGTCACCTGATCGACGACGATTTTCGCAACGACATTCGCAATACCAGCCTGTTTATCGAACTGTTCAAGTGCCGCATCGGCATCCACCGCAACCTGCGACGCATGAACCGCTACGGCATTCTCGGGCGCTACCTGCCGGAGTTCGGCTTTATCGTCGGGCAGATGCAGCACGACCTGTTCCATATCTATACCGTCGATGCCCACACCCTGAACCTGATCAAGCACCTGCGTAAGTTGCAGTACACCCAGGTGTCAGAGAAATTCCCGCTGGCCAGTAAGCTGATGGCCAAGCTGCCCAAGCCCGAGCTGATTTACCTGGCCGGCTTGTACCACGACATCGGCAAAGGCCGGCATGGCGACCACTCGGAGATCGGCGCGGTCGATGCCGAAGCCTTCTGCCAGCGCCACCAGTTGCCGGTGTGGGACAGCCGCCTGATTGTCTGGCTGGTGCAGAACCACCTGGTGATGTCGACCACGGCCCAGCGCAAGGACTTGTCCGACCCGCAGGTGATCCACGACTTTGCCGGCATCGTCGGCGATGAAACCCGCCTGGATTACCTGTATGTGCTGACCGTCTCCGACATCAACGCCACCAACCCGACGCTGTGGAACTCCTGGCGCGCCAGCCTGTTGCGCCAGCTGTACACCGAGACCAAGCGCGCCCTGCGCCGTGGCCTGGAGAACCCGGTGGACCGCGAAGAGCAGATCCGCCGCACCCAAAGCGCAGCCCTGGATATCTTGGTGCGCGGCGGTAACGACCCGGACGACGTCGAGCAACTCTGGTCGCAACTGGGTGACGATTACTTCCTGCGCCACACCGCCGGCGACGTGGCCTGGCACAGCGACGCGATCCTGCAGCAACCCGCCGATGGCGGCCCGTTGGTCTTGATCAAGGAAACCACCCAGCGCGAATTCGAAGGCGGCACGCAGATCTTCATCTACGCGCCCGACCAGCACGACTTCTTCGCCGTGACCGTGGCGGCCATGGACCAGCTCAACCTGAACATCCATGACGCCCGGGTCATCACCTCCAGCAGCCAGTTCACCCTCGACACCTACATCGTGCTCGACGCCGACGGCGACTCGATTGGCGACAACCCGGCGCGCGTGAAAAAGATCCGCGAGGGCCTCACCGAAGCCCTGCGCAACCCCGACGACTACCCCACCATCATCCAGCGCCGGGTGCCGCGCCAGCTCAAGCATTTTGCCTTTGCGCCTCAGGTGACCATTTCCAACGACGCACAGCGCCCGGTGACGGTGCTGGAGCTCAGCGCACCGGATCGCCCAGGCCTGCTGGCGCGTATCGGCGGGATTTTCCTGGAGTTCGACCTGTCATTGCAAAATGCCAAGATTGCGACCCTGGGCGAGCGGGTAGAAGACGTGTTCTTTATCACCGATGCCGACAACCAGCCACTGTCCGACCCGGAGCTGTGCCTGCGTTTACAGGCGGCAATCGTGGAGCAGTTGAGCGTGACCCAGGAACCCGGTGTCGAGCTGACCAGACTGACTATTTGAATTCTTAACTTTGTGAACACGAGTCATGTGGGAGCTGGCTTGCCTGCGATGCAGACACTTCGGCCCGTCCGATCGACCGCAGATCGCAGGCAGGCCAGCTCCCACAGATCCGCGCTCACCGTGATAGAGGCTTATATGAACAACGCCCTTAACCAGTTGCAGCCCTACCCCTTCGAGAAGCTGCGCGCCCTGCTCGGCAGCGTGACGCCGAACCCGGACAAACGCCCGATCGCACTGTCCATCGGCGAGCCCAAGCACACGTCACCGGCCTTCGTTGCCGAGGCCTTGAGCAATAACCTCGATCAAATGGCGGTGTACCCCACCACATTGGGTATCCCGGCACTGCGTGAAGCCATCGGCGCCTGGTGCGAACGCCGCTTCAACGTGCCCAAGGGCTGGCTGGACCCAGCGCGCAACATCCTGCCGGTCAACGGTACGCGCGAGGCGCTGTTTGCCTTCACCCAGACCGTGGTCAACCGTGGCGACGATGCGCTGGTTGTGAGCCCCAACCCGTTCTACCAGATCTACGAAGGCGCCGCGTTCCTGGCCGGGGCCAAGCCGCATTACCTGCCGTGCCTGGATAGCAACGGCTTCAATCCAGACTTCGATGCTGTCTCCCCCGATATCTGGAAACGCTGCCAGATCCTGTTCCTGTGCTCCCCCGGGAACCCGACCGGTGCGCTGATTCCAGTCGCCACACTGAAAAAACTCATCGCCCTGGCCGATAAATACGATTTCGTCATCGCCGCCGACGAATGCTACAGCGAACTGTACTTCGACGAACAAACCCCACCCCCGGGCCTGCTCAGCGCCTGCGTCGAACTGGGCCGTCAGGACTTCAAGCGTTGTGTGGTATTCCACAGCCTATCCAAGCGCTCCAACCTGCCAGGCCTGCGTTCAGGCTTCGTGGCCGGCGACGCCGAGATCCTCAAGGCCTTTTTGCTGTACCGCACCTACCATGGCTGCGCGATGCCGGTGCAAACCCAGTTGGCCAGCATCGCCGCCTGGCAGGACGAGGCCCATGTACTGGCCAACCGTGACCTGTACCGCGAGAAGTTCGACGCAGTGCTGGCGATCCTCAAGCCGGTGCTGGACGTGCAAAGCCCGGACGGCGGCTTTTACCTGTGGCCGAATGTACAAGGCGATGACGCCGCCTTCTGCCGCGATTTGTTCGTGGAAGAACATGTGACGGTGGTGCCGGGCTCTTACCTGTCGCGGGAAGTGGACGGCTTTAACCCAGGTGCGGGGCGTGTGCGCCTGGCATTGGTTGCGCCGTTGGCCGAATGCGTGGAAGCGGCTGAGCGGATTCGCGACTTTATCCAGCGTCGCCGTTAAGGGCTTACGGGTCACTTCATGTGACCCAAATTCGCCTCGCTCATATCCAATTCCGCCAGCACCTCCCTCAATACGTCATCACCAATCTGGTGGTGACGGCTCAAGCTGTACAATTCCAACCGTTGCGCGCGCAGAGCCTTGAGCCGCAGCTTGCGCTCAAGCAGGTCCATTTGCTGCGCCAGCGCCTGAGCTTCAGCCGAATCGTTGAAGACTTCCAATTGATGGCGATATTCCGACATCAGCCGTGCCTTCAGTTCGGTAGCCAATGCCGCCTGGGCGGCGTCCGGCGTGTCGGCCTCGGCTGGCTCGTCGGCCTCCAGTGCATGAATCGCGGCCACGGCGGTCTTTTTCCAGGCTTCGCGCACTTCTTTGTGGCGTTTTTCATCCGGGCTATTCTCGACGCCGCGTAACAGCAGCGGCAGCGCGATACAGGCAGCGACCAGTGATAACAGGATCACACCGGCAGCGATAAAGATCAGCAGGTCACGCTCAGGGAAATCCTGGCCAGGCGCCAACAGCAAGGGCACCGACATGACGCCCGCCAGGGTCACCGCACCGCGTACACCGCCGACGGTCAACAACCAGCAGGAACGGGCCGTCGGCACCAGGGTCAGCGCGTTTTTGCCACGTAGCCTGCGCAGCAACCCCGACAGCCGCCAGATGCTTTGCACCCAGATGAAGCGCAATACCACCAGCACCAGGAAGATCGCCACCACATCCAGGCAGCGATACATCAAGGTGGGCCACAGCGTGGTTTCATGGCTGACCACGGCCTTGATGATGTCTGGCAGTTGCAGACCGAGCAGCAGGAAGATCAGGCCGTTAAAGGCAAACTCCAGCAACGACCACACGCTGCGGTTGAGCAGGCGCGTGCTGGTCTGGCGCGGCAGCAGGTCGAGCCAGCTTTGCATCATCCCCGCTGCCACCGCCGAGAGGATGCCGGAGGCGCCCAGGCGTTCAGCCAGTACGTACGCAGCAAAGGGCAGTAACAACATGAACACCACATGGGTCGCCGGGTCATCCCACCCGCGCGCGATCATCCAGGCGCGCAGGCGGCCGACCAACCAGCTCAACGCCACGCCGATCGCCAGCCCGCCCACCGCCACCAACACAAACGTCAGGCTGGCATCCGCCAGGGAAAAGACCCCGGTCAACGCCGCGGCCAGGGCGAACTTGAAAGTCACGAGGCCCGACGCGTCATTCATCAAGGCCTCGCCCTGGAGCATGTGCATCAGCGGCTTGGGCAAACGGTTCTGGGAAATGGCCGACACCGCCACGGCGTCCGTCGGCGAGAGCACCGCTGCCAGGGCAAAGGCCACCGGCAAGGGGATCGAGGGCAGCAACCAATGAATGAAGTAACCGGCGCCCACCACGGTGAACAGCACCAGCCCCACCGCCAATGTCAGGATCGGGCCACGCAGGTGCCACAACTCACGCTTGGGCATGCGCCAACCATCGGAAAACAACAGTGGCGGCAGGAACAGAAACAGGAACAGCTCAGGGTCCAGCGCCACATGCAGCCCCAACGTGGGCCAGGCCAGCAAGGCGCCGGCGGCGATCTGCACCAGGGGCAAGGGCAGTGGGATGATGCGCCCGATCAGGCGCGAAAAGCTGACCAGCATCAGCAGGATAAGAACGGTGTAGGCGGTTTGCATAACGCGGGTTTCCCGGACAATCGACTCGCAACGACACATCAGGCAACAACTGGCCGTTGAAGTGCCATATTACCCGGCTATGTTACCTGGCTATGTTACTCGCCTATGCTGCGCACTGGCACTTTGCACAAAAGTCGCACGCTGTTGACGAGCGGCGCCGAAACCCGCTGGTCGTGGCATAATCGGCGATCTTTCATTTTCATACGTCCAAAGGGGGGCAATTCCTTGAGTGCTTCAAGCAAAATCTTGCACCTTTTCGGCATCAAAGCCTGGGATGCCACATAAGAAACGCTCAAGGCCTTTATTATCAAGGCCTTGACCCTAAAAACACCCACAAAAATCACCAACTTTTGCGACTCTTCTAAACCCAATAAACATTGGTCCAAACGGTTGCGTTTTGGGGAAGAAACTCCAACGCGAAATCCCTCCACCGGCGTCCTGCCGACGAACACCACTCCCAAATATGAAACACCTCGATTACTGTACGCACATACAGCATCTGAGATTCACACTATGAGCGTTGACATGGACACCGATGATTGGCTCGGCTGCCCCACTCCCCTTGAGATGTACAAGCACCAATGCTCAATCCTCGTAGATGAACTGGTCGAGACAGAGCGCATGTTGCGCAGAGCACGAGCGAATATCGCCGGACTGGTCCAGATGAATGACCTTCTAATGAAAGGCAAGGCTCAGGCCGAGCAGCAGTTAAGCCTGGCAAGCTCAGAGCTCGCCGACCTTAAGGGCTCGCTCACAGAGCCTGGAGTGCTCAGTATTAGGCTTGTGGCCGGGCAGCGCGATCACTTCATGCGCGAGAATCAACGACTGCTGGCAGAACTCAGGGCCCTCAAGGAGCCACAGCCCTGACGTAGGCTTGACAAGCGCGCAGCGCGATTATGGCGTTATCCCCGTCATCGGTGATGCGGATAATTCTTTGAGAATGCGCTGGGTTAAGTTGGGCTCGACGGGCTGCATGAACCACGCCGGCGGCGCCGGGGGCGGCAGGCACGTCGCAGCGACTGGCTGTGTCCGTGCCGTCGAGAAGGACTGACAGCCGGACATCAGCAGTGGCAAGGCGATCGCGAAGAGAAGCCTGGTTGCGTTGAGCATCGGATAATTCCTGAGTGTGTTGTTGGTCCTGCACTGCGATCTGCTGCTCGATGGCCAAGCGCTTATCCTGCTCGGCCTTCTGCTGCCGCCAGGCTTCGTTGGTTATGGCGTCGAGCTGACCCTGGTGCGCGGCGCTTTGGGCCGAGAGCTGTTCGGACAGTTGCTTGCCCAGTCGCCAGTCCTGAACCTGCCAAGTCACGCCGCCGGCGCTGGCCATCAACAACAGAACCAGCACCGCCAGGCCGGCAATCTTCTGCACTGGCGTCATGTCAGTGCCCGCCGCACGCCTTCCGCCAGCACTTCGTCGGGGTAAACGTACCCAGCGTTCTCATGGTGGATGATCGCCTTGACGAAGCCCGTCATGACCTTTGTTTGGGCCAGGTCAATTTCCGCACCAGGCCGAGTACCGGTATTCGCTTCAACCGCGCGCACGTACGCCGCAGTATCGTTCTCTGCGGACGGAGCCCACCGGCTGATGATCGCCTTCACAGTCTTCAGGCCATGTTTGCGCTGATAAGTCAGCAGCAACTTGCCCAGGGCGCGAATACCATTCTCGGGCGTATCGAACCTGGCGAAGCGCTTCTCTAACGCAGCGTCTGGCTTCAACTGGCCCTGCCACTGGTTGGCCGGGTTGTAATCGATGTTGCCGGGGTTGTTGTTGCGTACCCCGCGAGTTTCGGTGCTCGACATGCTTTTCTCCAGGCGTAAAAAAGCCCGCTCAATTGGCGGGCTGCTATTCTTCGGTCGATCTAAGTAGAGGCGGCGTATCGACCTTGGGCATTTCAAGCCGCACATCGATCCAACTATTCAGCGGGACATCCATAGGTGCGCCCCAGCCCGGCACCATCTCTCCGTCATCAGTGAGCGTCCAGCGCTGTTTGAATAGGCGAATGATGACAGTCCCTTCATCTTCCTGATGACTGTCGGTGATACCAAGCATCCGTCCGCCGTCTGGGGAGCTTGGGTCGTGGGTCCGCCAGCCCTCCAGTGCCAGGCCGAGGCTTCCCGTCACCCGGTACTCGCCAACGCCGAGACGCTCAACAATAACGCCGCGTGCTTCATCGTTGGCTACACCCCATTCGCCGGCGGGGAGAAACGATTCCTCTTGGAGGTCGCGGCGCTCGCTGGCGGACACGTTAGCGATTCTCAGGATTGGCGATGCCGCAGAAAGCGCACCGCCGGAACCGCGGGTGGTGTTGCCTGTGTGATAAAGTTTGTATGTGGGGCCGAAGGCGCCGCCATTGTTAGATTCCGTAGTTCGAAAATGTAAATTACCGGTGCCTTGAGCAACGGGGATGAGCAACTGCGCCTCGAAGCCCTGAGCATAGGGAATGCGGATAACTGTGCTGTACGACAAGCCCGAAGAAGAGCCCGGCGCGCCAAGTCTGGAAAAAGCACCACCTTGCCCTGGTTCGCCAGGCCTATCAGGTTGATAGACCGTCGGGGCATTGTTCGAATAGAACCCACTGTAAGTACCCGCAGGGATAAGCTCGCCGTCTTGCAGTCCCCAGCTTTTAGTTGATGCAGTGCCCAGGTCCAACGCTGCTTTCGCTGCTGCCTTGGTGGTAGTACCTGTACCACCATTTGCAAACGGGACAACCGCCATACTGGAGACGGGACCAAGTCCTGCGAGCGTGGCTCCCCACTGCTGAACCATCAGGTTGACCGCGTCGGCCAGGGCCTTTGGGTAGCCGTTGACAGGGACAATGCCGTAGGACGCACCGGAGGCATTGGCTCCGCGATAAGCCGGCGAGATCGACACGGAGGTATCGCTCGACGGATTGATAACCTGATAGACGCCGTTATCCGGACCGACAAACATGTCGCCAGAGCGGCAGTTTGAAAACTTCGTACCGACACCAGTCACAACGGTGTTGCCGTTATTTACGGTGACGGTTCCTTCTGAAAACCAAGAAGCCATATTTTTCTCCAGGCAAAAAATTACCCGCACTCGGCGGGCTCTTTGAGCTAATAAATCAGTTGAAGGGAAATGGCAGGTTGGCCGTCTCGATCACCAAAGCGGTCGGTAGCCTATCCGTTGCAATTTGCGAAAAATTCGGTGGCATTGCAGTTCCACTCACAACCGTCGGGTGATCTTGAGGTGTCCCCCCAGCAGGCCCGAACATAAACTGAATGCCTCCTACGACACCGCCACACCCCTCGCTCCCCCCATAACGATAGGTAGGCTTCGACTCATTGAGACCGTACAACCAGATCTGACACCCCCTACTCCAGGGAAGGTACGCGGCGTACTCAACGCCCGGCTTGATATTAATCGTTACCTTGGCGGTAAATATATTTGACTGGTAACTGGGAGGTGTTTCGCGCTGCTCAACATTCAAGACGGCATTCGCGTATGGCCTGCTACCCGATGGGATTGGATATTGCGACTCCTGCGTTCCCCTCGGCGGAGGCGCTTGAATGGATGCAACTACATTCAAGGCCAGTTGCAGAGAGTTAAACGTCATTGCACCGTCCGTTTGCCGGGTTTTCAAGTACGGAGACCCCGCAATAGCGTCCTTCATCAAATCAAAGCAATAGAACTTAGTATTTACGCTTGCGTTGGTGTAAAGAAAAGTCATTGAATCGCCGGAAATCTTTGTCCCCTGCAAGCAGCCGCTGCCAGTGAGAAACACGATTGGGGAGATGGCTCCAACCACAGTGAAGCCATAAATAACATCTGATAAGGCAACACTAGGACTTACACCTGCGCCTGTCCAATTTCCACCCCAATTAGGATCTACGTTCCCTCCTTTAAAACTCCGGCGCCACCAAGTCTCGATGACGCTCAGGTTACCGCTTTTCACAAGACCATAGGTAATTTTGGCCGTATCAAACAGAAGACTGCCATCTTGTTTTTTAACTACGAGATTAGCCATTAATAATAACCGTAGTAAATAATGCAATTGGCTGAAAAATTACCCCAGCCATTGGTGTTGTACGAGTAGATCCAAGAGAGAACCCCGTTGGATATGGTTACCGACGGGACCTTTCCCTTTTCGAGCTGCCTGTCCTGAAGAGGAACGACGATTGGAAACTGGACCTTTCCAGGGGGCGGTGCCGGGATCGCTATTGAACCATTTGCAGAGTTGGTAACCACTGATCCTTGGGTCTGGCTAATACTCATAGTCATATCGACTTTAACCAGACCCGTATCGCGATCCCTTATTACTAATCCGACCATATTAGAGACTCAGATCAATACCAACCACACCGTTGGCGTAAATGAATTTAAGGAATGTATTGGTTAGCCTCATGGTGCCAAGGCCAGCAATATTCCCGTTCATTTCAAACGTACCGTCGAATGAAAGCCTCCACCCGCTGACCCCTGCCACGTAGTTATTTGACTGAATGTAATTACCGATCATGGCATTGGTGATCATGCCCGTCTTAATTACTGCCGAACTAATGAACACCTGCCCGCCAGAAACCACAAACGGGAAAGTTGCGGCGCCACTGACCTCGTCGATAATGGCGAATCGCTGAGCAAACGCCAGAATTTCGGACGTCTCCCCATCGCTGCCCAGAGCGAGCCCCGCCATTACTTTCCTTCCGTCCACATTGGTCTGGGCCTTGATGGTTGTCTGTGCCGATACCTTGCCGTCAAGGCCCGCTACGACCTGACTCACCTGCTGAACCGATGCATTGGTCTGGCCCAAACTGGCCTGAACCGTATCAGTTCGTTTGGACTGAACTTCTATCGCTGTGGCTCTTACCAGTTCCTCCTGCTGGATGAGCCCCTTCGCGCTATCAATCCCGGCCTGCAAGGTAGTCAGCCGCTCAGCAGTTGCCAATTCGCGAGATGCTTCAACACGCATCTGCTGGGCGATACTTGCGGTGGACTCATACGCTTTCAACGCCCCCGCCAGTTCGCCGGCGCCGTCGTCACCGCGCACCGAAGCACGCAGTGATTCATTGCTGGATGCCTGGGCCGTGACCCGCCCGTCCAAGTTGGTGACCTTCGTGTCGAGGCCATTAATCGCTTGGGCATTGCCGATCGCCTTTTGATCAACCGCAGACAGATCACTCTTGAGTTGGGTGATCTGCGTTGCGGAAGTTTCGCGGTTGGTGGCAACCACCTGCTCAAGCACCGTCAGCGACGACTTGTTGTCACCAACCTGTGCGCCCAAGGTCAGCAATTGCTGGGCCATTGCATCATTTTCGCTGGCTCGGGTTTTACGCTCAACGGCAAGATCCGCCGTGGATGTCCAACCCTTGACTGCGTCGGCAAGATCGCCAGCGCCATCATCACCCCGAGCAGCAGAACGCAACGCCTCGACGGAGGTAGCGGTGGCCAACACCTTGCCGTCGATTTCCTCGATCTTGGTTTCGATGATCTGGACCTGCGACACCAGCGCGTCAGTGGTCTCAATGATGGTGCCAATATCGGTCCAGTACGTGGCGTCGGGCGGCGTTGCGCCGACAGGCACAGGGCCTTTCGCTTGGTAGAGGCGTTGATCCAGACGCACGATGTCGCCCTTGAAATACGGCTTTGCCGGGTCGTAAGCAAGGGCATCGCTCACTTTCTTGATCAGGTCTTCAAGTTCCTGCTTGGCCTCCTCCAGGCGTTCATTCACAGATCCTGGACCATCACCTGTAATCAGCTCGATCTCTTCTCGAAGGCTTTGGTACAGGGCGCCCTTTCCGATCTTGCCCGCAAAGTATTTTTCATACTCGGTTTGATCCGAACTGGCCTGACCAGTGACCGCACCAGGTACAGGAAAGAACGGGCCGACGTTGCCGGTCCGATCCACCAGGCGAGCCCAGAAGAACAGACTCGCGCCAGCCAACAGGCTGTGCATTTCGTGCTTGGCTTGCGGGTAACTGAAGTCGCTCAGCTTTATCGCGGTCGTCAGGTCAGCCGTTTGGCTGTACCAAAGTTCCGTGCGCTCAGTGTCCTCTGCACCTGGTGGAAAGCCCCATTGAATGCCGATGCCATAGACCAGGCTGGTAGTGGTCAGGAACGACACCGCCGGCGGTAGGCCTGTCTTTCCTGTCAGCATCACTTCAGGGCTGGCACCCCAAATAGAGGCCACGTCCATTGCGTTGACCGAGCTTACCCGAGCAACGTAGCGACCGCTGTAGATACCCTCAACTTCTGCACCCAAGCTGCCCGTGCGCGGCAAGCGGATCCAGTTGCCGCTGTCCTTGCGCCATTCCACGTTGTACGCAATGGCCCCCGGTACCGAGTCCCAGGTGATACGCATACTGGTAACAGCAATGCCTTGCGATACGATGCTGCGCGACTCGATGCTGACGTTATCCGGCGGAGACATCACCCCTGGTGGAATGATGCTCGTTGGCTGTGGGTCAATGCGTGCGCCAGTGTCGATCGCCTGGTACTTCAGGGGTTCATGCTGAGTGGCAGCTATTTTGAACTGGTGCAGTCCTTGCGGTTCGATGGTCTGCACACGAAAGCGCATCACGGCCAGGTCAGCGCTCTCCACGGACCAACTGCATTCAGCCTCTGGGAGCTCCGAATAGTCGGCCATGACGGTGACCAAGCGGCCAGAGACGGACTTCACGATGCGCCCTTCGGTCTTGCCGCTGGGTAGGTTGAGGATTAGCCGATCCTCTTCGTGCACCTCGGCATCGATATCGAGCGTGATCACACGCCTGGTCGCGGCGCTGATACGCCCACCATTTGCGCGCCCCGAGAACAACTCATCAGCCACGCAGATAATCTGGCCGGGCTCGACGTTGCGGCCCTCCATGCCGGCGGTGAAGCTTACCGACCACTCCTCATACTGCTCGGACTTAAGCGCCCAAATGCCGTGGCGGATTGCCTCCCCTTCCACGGTGCAGCCGAACCGTGAGATATCCAGCATCCGGTGCCCAAGCTCGCCGATCAACTCTTCGTTGGTAACTGGGGCCGGCTGTGTCTTGAACTCGTTTTCAGGATTGTCCCAGGCCACCTTCGCCCGTGTATGGCGATCAGGAAGCGCTGCGGAGACGTACTCAAATTCACCGATGATGTTCGAGCGCGTGAAGACGTAGCCATCCTCGTTGCCTGGAATGTCCGCCACCATGGTGACCTGGGAGCCGTTCCAGCAACTGCTCCCACGGAACACACTGGCCAAGTCCGAAAGGAGTGCGTAGCCCTCAACTGAATCCTGAATGTAGACGTTGGTGGTCATGCGCGGCTGCATACCGCCCTTCCCGTCTGGAACCATCACGTCGCAATAGCGACCGATCTCGTACAGCGTCCAATGGTCAACCATATCGGCGGTGATGCGGCGGCCCAGGCCATAGCGACGATGCAACAGCAGGTCGCGCCATACCCAGACAGGGTTGTTGGTGTAGGCAAGCTTAAAAGTGCCGTTCCAGTCACCTGTGTAGGCTCGAGTCTCCGGGTTGTAGTTGGTCGGCACCTGCACAATGCGGCCGCGCATCAGGAAGCTGGCCTTCGGCGTGTCTTGGAACTGTTTCGCATCGAACTGCAGGCCACCCAGCGCCAGGTTCGGGTAGCGCAGTTTCTTGTCGATGACCTCCGTCAACCCTTTGATACGCATCAGGTCTGCGAAATTGGAGTCGTTGCGGTTGGGGGTGAGCCGACGCACGCGCACCAATGCGCTGGTAAATCCTTCGGGTAGGTCGATTCGATGGGTGCGCTCGTATTCGGTTGTCCCTTTGTCGTCCAGGGTCGCCGACAAAACCGTTTGATAGCTTCCGCCATCTGCGGAAAGATCAATGGCGTAGTCGATGCGGTAGCCGATCTGGTCGCCATTCGTCTTGACCTGCCAAGTTTGCGGCCAGGACAAACGGATGCGCACAGCCGACAACTGCTGATCAGTGATCGCACGCGTCCAGGCATTATCCGACTTCAACTCAACCGGCAGCCCCTGGGACGCCTCGTTCTCAATGGCCGGAAAGCCTGGAATGTGTTCTTGGTCCACAGTGCCCGGGCGGAAATCCCAAACGGTACCGGGAAAGTTCTCGCTACCGTCAGGCGAGACCAGCGGCGTGCCGTTGAGTTTTACCGACTTCTTATCATCGACCAGGCCGACGATTGGGCCCTCACTCAAGGCATAGAGCAATTTTACAGTGGCAACAGAAAGCGCAGTATCGGGTGCCTTGTAGGGCGTGTATGGCTTCTGCTCGCCCCCTTTGGCGCCCAAAACGCGGGCAGCAGTAGGCCGGCGCCGATGCTTTGCAGCAGGCGCTGTTGCGATTTTGGACATGGGTTTTCCTTACTGCTGATCTTCCGAAAAGACGCCAGCCGAGATGAGGGCGCCGCCGATATCGCGTTCGCCATACAGAAGTGGTTTGCAGCGGCCCTGGGCCGTGGTGGTGACGGCGCCGCCGAACGCATAGGACGGCCTGTTGCCATCGCCCTCTTTGTCCAGCACGCCCACCGGTGAGGGAGACATACTCATGGCGATACCGCCGATCATCAAGCCGGCACCAGCTGCCACCAGGTAGTACTGCTGGGTGATCGCGCCGACCACCACCAGGGCGAGACCGGCAATGGTGGCGAACAAGCCGCCTCCCTTACTGCCAATCACAATTGGCGCAATACGGATCGGCTCAACGGTGTCCTGGCGCATTCCAATCTCGGTATCGCTCAGGTTCTTCTTCCCGCGGAACACTGCGTAGGTCAGGCCGCGCTCTTCCGAAAAGCGCAAGAACCGTCTGAAGCCGGGGATCTTCACGCACAACGCATGAATCGCCTCGGCGCATGACGCTACGGCCAGGTGGTGAACGCGACCGAACCGGGCGCCAAGCACACCATAAAGCATCACCAGCACCACCAAAGGCTGCGGGTTAACCGTTGTTTTCATTGCCATCAGTCAACCTCCGGCATTCGTTGGTGCCGAAGAATCAGCACGGTGTAATCAGCCCACATGCCGCCGTAAACGTCGCGGGTGGATTTCTTGCTGTAGCGATGATGCAGGAAGGTGCCCGGGGCCGGGTGTAGCTCCGGGGCGCTGGTCAGCAAACCGTCACCCAGATAGATTCCTGCATGGTTCGGTGCGGCGGCGTTGATCTGCATGACGATCATGTCGCCCTTGCGCGGCATCGAAACCGGATAGAAACCGGCCTCCTCGTAGTACTTCTCGTAGAGGCTCTCACCATCGTTCCACCAGCCATCCCGGCGTGGGTAGTTCGGCAATTCAATCCCAAGCTCGCGCTCGTAGTAGTCGCGGCACAGGGCATAGCAGTCCAGCAGACCATGGCCGAACTCGCGGCCAACCAGCGGGGCCTGATAGCCCTCCGGCTTGAACTCGAAGTACTCACCAGACGGCCAGCTCACAATACCCCACGGTTTTTCATGCAATTCGCAGCTGACACGATCGGTCATGCTCGGCATGGGCGGCACGTCGGGATGAGAGTGAATGATCATCGTCACCTCGCCACGGTCCTCAGCGTCACACTTATCCTCGGGGTTGATGATGAAGTGCTCGCTGGGGGTCTTGGCGTCGTTGCGGCAGGGAACGTACTTCAGCCGCCCGGCCTCACGGATCACCACGCCGCAGCTTTCCTTCGGAAACTCCGCCGCAGCGTGCGCCTGAATTTGTTTCAGCATCGTCTTGTTCATGGGGTCTATCCAATAAGCGCAGCGCCAGGGGCGCCGCCGAACGACAACGGGTTGCCCTTGCCAAAGCGGATTTCGCAGTCACTTGGCCGGCCGCCACAGCGATCCAGTGCCGGGTCGTCCACTGGGTTGCCGTCGAGGTCGAACATCTTGATCCCGGTGTAATTGCAGTCCGGGCCGCGGTACTCGCCCCAAAGGCACCATTCGCACCGGTTCATGATCAGGCCGCCCGGCAACCTCTGACCTTTAACAGCAGTCGGAGGGGCCAACGAAAACACCACCTCTTCACGCAACAGGCTGGTGACCTGGTTGATATAGGAGATGTCGAGCCTTTCCATGGTGCTGGCCGTCGGGTTGCCCTCTGGGAAATTCGCAGGGTCTAGGTATTTGACGTAAGTCTGCCGAACCGTCAGCTTGACCCCGCTCATCCCCTGGAAGCGCCGGCATAGCGCTGTAATCGTTCCGTCAATATTGCTGATCTTCAGCATGGGCGTGGAGTTGTTGCCCTCAACGCTACGCCCAAAGCCGCCCGTTTCGTAAGGCCTGGGCAGGTATGTCTCAC
Organism: Pseudomonas sp. Pse35; assembly: GCF_024519715.1. Taxonomy (NCBI): domain Bacteria; kingdom Pseudomonadati; phylum Pseudomonadota; class Gammaproteobacteria; order Pseudomonadales; family Pseudomonadaceae; genus Pseudomonas; species Pseudomonas sp. Pse35. Next base: position 64,238 of record NZ_JALJRP010000022.1, read on the forward strand.
CCTTCCAGATGATCGGGGTGGACTGCTGGTGTGCGTGGTACCGCAAGATGCCCATACCGCGCGCTTCACCGTCCAGCTCGATCAACTGGATAATCGCGCCGGGCTCTAGCTTCTGGTCGTCCAACGTGATCATGGATTGAATACCTGCTGGAAGGTGGTGCTAAGGGTGTACTTCTTGTTGCCGTGGGTTTGCAGCTGCCAGCCTCCGGTGGTGATGAACGCGCCCTGAACTTCAAGCGGCGGGGTCCACAGAAAGTGATTTGCCCCCTTGTGCCGCTTGAAGAACTCCCGGATCGGCTTGATGTATGCCTCCCCGCCCGTGAAGGAAACTGTGTAAGCACCAGCGACATTGTTAATTCCGACCGATAAGCGCTGGCTGTAACCGCTGCCGAACTTCGACTCCAGCACGTCAGGCTGGTCGTCACCGGAAGAGCCAACCCGGGGCGACCAGTTGAATACCTCTGCCATCAGCTGTTTCTCCGATTGTTTGGATCAAGCAGGCCGTTCTGGCCTTTTTCCTGCTGAATCACCTGCCGGGCGATCTTCGGCATTTCGGAACGGGCGGTGGCCAACAACGCTATACCCATCTGCTCGTATCCTTCGGGAGCATTGACAGCTCCGCCGGATCCATCGCCATTGATGTGCAGGTGAATCTCAGGCGCCGAGCCTGAACCAGTTCCGGGAGCAACAGAAGGAGCAGTGAACGCAGGCGAGATGCCTGGGCTGCCGACGAACCCGCCGGTTGCATAGCCCGGCTTACCGCTACGGTTCAGGCCGATGAGGTAATCCTTCATCCCAGGCTGATCGACCACTTCCTTGCGGATGACGACCTCGCCGCCGTGAACCACCCCCTTCGGCTCAAACTTGCCACCGGGGCCGGTATAGCCACCCTCAGAGAAGCCGGCCAGCGCCATGCCGGCGACCATGCCCGCATTGGCATAGCCCGCAGCAAGCAGCGCCGCGCCCACCGGGATACCGCCCAGAATGGTTAGTTCTGCAGGCGCTTTGGCCGCGGCAATCTGCGCGTTCATGATGATCGATGCCACCGCGAACGCTTTTTGCGCTACAAACAATGCCTTGTACGCGCCGGACTGCTCGCCAGCGATCTTGCCAACCATGTCGGCGGCCTGGCCCGACAGTTCGCTGAAGGTGCCGATCACAGCTACTTTGTAGGCACCCTGAATGTCCGAAAGCCGCGCCTGGTTCGTTTGATTGATCTCGACGACTCGGTCCAGGTACTGCTGCTCGGCGGCAAGCTTCTGCTCGTTGGTGCTTTGCTGGTCGGCCAGGATCTGATCGCGCAGATCTGCCTGCATGGACAACTGCTTGTCGTGCCACTTTTTCAGGGCTGCTTCAGCCTCGGCGATCTTCACAAGCTCCCCGGAGGGCCCACCTACCGAGGAGTCGATTCCGCCGAACTCTGGCGCTTCCGTGACCGTGGCTTTCGAAATGGCATCAGCGCCAGCGCGATAATCGTCTGATGAAAGCTTCCCGGCGCGATTGGCTGTTTCCAGGACCTGCATCCGCTCTTTCGTCGTTGCGAGCAGGGCTTGCTCTTTGGTTTGAAGGCTCGACATCAGGCCGTCATAAGCCTTTCTGGCGTTGAGCGCGTCGAGCTCGATCGCCTTGCTCTGAAGCATGACCTTGTTCTTTTCCGACAGCTTCGACAGCTCGCCCGTGGTTAGCTCGTAGCGAAGACGCCCTATCTCGGTTGTTTCACCGTAAAGCGCGACCTGTTGGGTGAGGTTGTCCAGGGTTTGCTTGTATGCATTGTTGAGCTGCTCAGCTTGCCGCTGGATATCCTCGGAGGATTTTTTGGCTTTTTGCTGCGCCTCCTCAGAGGCCTTGGCTGCCATTTCAGACCCCTTGATCGCTCCGGCCAGGATGCGCCAGCCTTCGGCAGTACCGGGGTCAACGCCCTCCCGTTCAATCCTCCGGTTCACCTCGCCAACCAGGTCGCCCCCATCCCTGACGGAGTTCAAGCGCTCAACGAGGGTTTTCGTGTAGGTGTTCCAGCCCTCAATAGTCTTCTTGTCGGGCCCCGCAATCTTTTTCAGCCCGGCGCCAGCCTGGCCGGCAGCGGTGGCCACATCGTTCAGGCGGGCGGTGAGCATATTGGCGACGTCGCCGTAATCGCCGGAGGCTTTGATCGCTTCGCCGTACGCGGATGCAGAAGCATTAATAGCCTTGGTCATCTCCTCGTTTGGGCCGATTGCTGCGACCAGTTGCTGGCTTGCCGAGTCAATACCCTGGCCGCCGGCAATGCGGCGATTGAAGTCCGTTACCGCCCGGTCGCGCTGGAATGGGTTGGCGGAGTAGGTATCGCCCCATTTGTCATTGGCTTGAGCGGCAGCGCGGATCTCGCGCAGTGCTTTTTGCGCCGCCACTTGGGCGTCGGCTTGCTGCTGAATCACTCCATCAAGCTTGTACCTGGCCTGCTCTTTGCCGAGCGCAGCGAACTCTTTGCGCAACTCCTCTACAGGTCGCTTGAGATCGACGGTGGCCTGCCGAGCCTTGTCGCTGTTGTCCCGAAACAGCAGATAGCTGGCAGCCACTGCTCCAGCAGTAACAGCTAGCCCGACTGGACCACCCATTACCCCAAGAAGCGCTGATCCGGCACGACCAGCCATCGACGTCGCAGCCGTTTGAGCGGCCTGCGCAGCAGTTTGCGCGGCTGTCGCTTGTGTATCCGCAAGCCTGGCCAGGCGCAGGCGACTGAGTGCGGCTGTATGGGCATCGGTAAACCTGGTCGCGGCAACCTGCGACTCTGCGGCGACTACCTCTGCGGCAGTGCGCCGGGCGGCAGCGGTGGCCGCATCAAGCTGAGCAGTAGTCCGGCCAATTTCAGCGGATCGAGCTTCGCGCAAAGCGCTGACTTGGTCACGCAACCCCTTAATTAGTTCGCCAGACTTCAACCCGACATAGGCAGCGCCTGCGGTTAAGGCCGATGCGGCCAGGACATCCATGTTCTTAGCGACAAGATCAATTGCGCCAGAAAGCACTGCAGTGCTGCCAGTTGCATTGTCAGCCCCGCCAATCCAAGCCTGAAAAGCATTTGTCAGTGCTGTAGTCGACCGACTTACGGAGGGCGGCATTGCCTTGAACTCAGCATTCAAAACGCCGAGTTGGCCGATCAGCGCAGGTACAAGCTTATCTATGGTTATAAGGCCCTTGTCGGCCATGGCTTTGAGCTCACTCCTGGCGACACCCATTCCCGCAGCGAGCGCCCGCAGGACTCGATCACCACTATCGGCGATCGAGTTGAACTCCTCCCCCCTGAGTACCCCTTGGGCCAGTGCTTGAGCGAATTGCGTGATAGCTGAGGATGCCTCCGTAGAGCTTGCGCCAGAAACCTGCAACCCCACAGAAAGGGCCTCAGTCACTCCCAGAACGTCTGAGGTGGAATATCCGAACTCACGCATCGATGATGCTGAGCGACTGAACAAACCAGCGTTGTCCGCAAATGACGTGCCAGTCCTCTGACTGAGCTCAAAAAGCGATTTCTGGCTAACTGCAAAGTCTTCCGTGCCGGTCGTGGCCTGCTTCAGTCGGGCGTTTACTTGGTTCCAGGCGTCGGCTTGGTGAATCACATTGCCAACCGCCAGCGCCCCAGCCATCGCCGCTGCGTAACTGCCCACTGTGGATGTAAGGGATTGCATAGCCGCACCCTGGGCGCGAACGGCTGCTTCCTGCGAGCGCCACGAACTGGTTGCATCCCTATTCCCAGAAGTGATGGTCCTGAGATAGCTCTGCCCCATGCGACTAGCGCGGGCCATTTCGCGTTGATACGCACTTGTTTCAGCGGAAACGCTTACGATCAAAGAGCGAAGTGTTTGCCCTGCCATGCTTTTCTCCAGACATTAAAAAACCCGCCGAGGCGGGTTTTAATGGTTACTCAATGACTAGCTCGGGGGCTCGCCATAACTTTTCGTTCCTGTCATAGGTCATCGTGGCTTTGTAGTAGGTCCGTATACTCGCCCCGAACCCATTCTGAGAGTCCACATACGCAGACACATAAAACGTGCATTTATGATCAGATGCGGAAACAACGTCCCTGCCATTTAGATATGGGAATTCAGCTGACCCGGGAGCCTTGAGGCGTTGCTTTACGAAGTTCTGAGACATGACATAAGCCATTGTCGTGTCATCACAATCTTTCTGTGCGCGCTCAACCTCTCTATTTGGACTGCCAGCCCAAGATAGATATGCCCACCACATCCCCCCGATAATTGCGGCGCTAATGCCAAGCGTCCAGCGCAATAACGGCTCAGACCCGGTAGTTTTCGCAAACTCACGGCAAAGGCCGATTGCAAAAAAAACTATCAACGCTGTCACAATCCATAAAATAAAAGTCACTCGCCACCTCCTTTGTTGAGCGAGCGACTCTATCACCGCACAGCGAAGAAAAACGAGCCTCATCCTGCGGCCTAGCCCTCCTCGGCCTTGACCATCAGGAAAGCCTTGAACATTTCTACCCCCTCCTCAGCCTGGGCCGCCTCATCAACCACAACCGCCGCCTCATCCTTCCATTTAGGCATCAGGTCGACAGCCGAAACTTTCGCGCCTTGAGCCTGGAACACCGAAGCAGCAATGATCGAGGCCTGGATATCGCCGCGGGTGTCGCTTAGCGGTGACTCCTGGTTATAGGCCATCCAGAGGAACAGCTCCTCCGCGCTCATCCGTGAGCGCAGGTCTTGGAGTGTCATGCCAAGCCGGAGGGCAAGAGTCAGCATAAATGCCAACTCCGGCTCCTCCGTCAGTCGTTTCCCGCGGCATCCACCGGGTCTTGCGCGCCAGCGCCGGCCGCTACGCCACTCAGCTCGAAAACCTTGCCGACGAGCCGGTCATGCACTGGGCTGAAGGCATCAGCTACGGAAGGCACGTCCTCGTCCTGGAACACTCGGGCATTGTTCTCATCGAGCAAGGCCCGCACCAGGACGAATGCATAGAGCGGCGAGGAATGAATCTCCACCCGCGGCTCAAGCGGCGCCTCCTCGACACCTTCAGTTGCTGGAGGCTGGGCCGGAAGCCCAGCATCCTGACGGGCTTCAGCAACCGCCAAAGCAGCGCGGCGGCGATACTCAACCCAGTCGCCAGCGCTCAACGCCCTGACCACCACCTGGGCGCCCTCCCACTCGTCGATGGTGAGGCGCTCATGCTTGAAGTTGCGCATCGGGTCCAGTGCCATGGAGCGCAGATCCGCCACGGCGCCGATCTTCGTGCGCGCCATTATGGAGTCACCGGAGGCAGGTCGAAGGACACGGCGCCAGTGATACGCACGTTAAACGTGCCGTTCACGGTACCGTTCGGCGCAGCGTCCCAGGTGAACTGGGTGACCAGGCCAAGGAACGTCGAGGAGGTGCCATCCTTGAACACCGACTTGAAGGCGCGAGGCTCGGCGTCGTCGCGCGCGGTACGCAGGACGGTCTGTGCTTCGTCGTCTGCCTTCCAGTTGCCGGACATGCTGAAGGTGCCGTTGTCAGCCAGGCCCGTGGTGAACTCCTTGGCCACACTGGCGAGCACCGTGGTTTCAATTTCGTCCGACTGGCCGCCCTGGAACTGAGGCTGCTTAATGGTGACGGACAGATCGGCCCAGGTCAGGGCCTCATCCTTGGGGTCCAGGGTGGTGGTTTTAGAAACGCTGAGAGCCGTGCCCTGCGTTTTGACAAACTTCGCTTTCGTTGGGTTTTGAGCGGCCATGTGGCCTCCTATGGTTGCAGGGTGTATTCCCAGCTCACGCTGAAAAGTTTGGTGTCGTTCTCGAACACATCCGCCAGGCGGTCTGCGCTGCCGGTGGTGAAGTCAGCGCCATCCGTGGTCATCGCGGTAAAGGCCAGGCCAGCAAGCGTGAGCGCCTCGAGGAAGCTCTCCCCCCATGCGTCGAGCTGAATAGTGAGGTCGCTGGAGCCATCCCATCCGGCGAGCGTGAAACCGGTGGTGGTGCCTACCGTTTGAATCACCAGGCGTGGCTGGGCGGCGTCCACCGGCGCAACGCCGAAGTACACTCGCCCGTCGACCAAAGGCGAAAGCCTGTCGATGAGGGATTTCTCAATCATTGGGGTTACCGGGTGATGGCGTTGTCGATGCCTTCGGCCAGCTTGTCGGCAACGGCCTTTTCGATCTGAGGCAGGCTGCCGTCCCAAGATGGTCGAATAAATGGATGAGCCGGCATCTTCGATGTGCCCAGCTCCAGGAACTTCCAGTAGAACGGTGATTCGTAATCCGTTTTCGAGGTGCGCCCTTTTTTGCCGGGACGCTTGAGCGCCTTGGCTTGCTTGCCGGTTGGATTCTTTACGCGAATGCCGGCAGTAGCGCCGCCAGGCGTGTCTGCCTGTTTCACGCTGACAGCAATAATGTTCTTCTTCAATTTGCCCGTGCGAACCGGTGCCGTGCTCCGGGCCTTGTCCCTGGCCACCCTGGCACCAGCCATAACTGCATCCCTGGCGATCTTGTTGCCCACTGACTTGGCCAGGCGCTCGAAATCGGCCTGCAGCTCACCAAGCCCCAGAACTGTCAGCGATCCGTTGCTCATTTTGGCTTCACCGTTTTGCACATGAGTTTCAGCATGTCGCGCTGGTTGGTAGGTAGCGGCGCGACGATTTCGTAGGTCGTGCCGTCATGCACCAAGTGCTGGCCCGCAACCACGTCCTTGCGGTAGCGGATGTTGATCTCGGCGTTGACCGTTACCTGCATCTGTGACGCGGCTTCGTACATGCGTCCGGAGGGAGTGTTGATTTCCGCCCAGATCTTGCCTAGGTCGCCCCAGACCTTCGAGGGCTGGCCAAGGGCATCCTTGCCTTCGATGTAGCCGCGGCGCATGCAAGAGTGTCGAAGCGGACCGGCCCTCATTACACACCCAGCTCGACGCGATAAGGCATCAACATAGACCTGGACCCCATCGGTAACTCGGAAGAGATGTTGCCCACCACAACATCCTCACGATTGCCGTAGAGGTTGCCAGCAATCAACAGGCAGGCAGCACGGATCGATGGGTTGACCAAGATAGGATCAGTACCCGCATCACCAGCGAGGACTGCCGCGGCAAGCGCATCAGCGTCGGCGTAAAACTTGCGATTCAGGTACCGGGCCGCGCTATCCTCAGCAGCCTCCAGAACCAGCGCAACGTAGCTCTGATCCTCGCTATCCGCCCGTAGGTGCTGCATGGCCATCTCGATCGGGATCACAGTCATGTTAGGAGCCTTTCTTCTTGCGGACCGGCTTGCCTGAGGCCGTATCGGTGGTCAGCGGATCGGTTGAGTCACCCTGTTCAGTCAGGTCCACCAGCGGCTCGCCGTCGTCGTCGCACTCCACGGCGTAACCCTTCTGCAAAAGCTGGCGGCCGTGCTGCTCGTCAGTGACGAACACCGAGTCTTCCGACAACGTTTTACCGCCCAAATAAAGCGGCTTGGTCGTTTTCATCTTCATGACGTGCTCCGATAGGCCGCAACAGGTGCGGCCCTCTCAGGGTTTAAGGGGCTTTCGGCGGAGTAAACGAGCCGTAGATGAATGCCTCAGGGCGCTTCACTGCCAGCGCGGCACGCTCTTCGCAACGAATCGAGATCATGTTCTTCTCAAAGTCGTCGGCGTTCTCGGTGGAGATCACCACATTGGCATCTTCACGGTCGAACAACTGCGCACCGGTCTGGAATGCGCCGGTCAGGAACTTGCCCTGGAAAGCCGCGATCTCGGTCGCTACCACCGGCAAACCCCACAGCAACGGACCGGACAGGCCCAGCGGGTTAGCCAGGATGTAGCGGCCCAGCGAATCCTTGGTGAGTTCGATCTTTGCCCAATCGATGAAGTGCAGCACATGGCCAGACGCAGGCAGGCGCGCCAGCTGAGCCTGCAACATGGCGAGGCGCAGATCATCGATCCCGGTTTGGTCTTGGACCTGGAACGCAGGATCGAAGGCAGATGCCTGCGGCACGATGCCGTGCAGGTGCACACCAGTGCCGTCGCCGAACAGAATTTCCTGCTCTTCGGCATACTTCAGGCCGTAGCGCATTTCGGTATCGATGGTCGATTGCAGTTGTGCAAAGTCATCCAGAATCTGCTTCGACGACTTGAACATATGCGCGATGGTGCTGACCGGGGTGATCTTGGTCGCGAACTGGATGTCGCTGTAAGGCTTCTGAGTGCCCTCAGCCACTACTCTGGCGGCGTTGGTGAAGCCGGTTTGCTGAACCCAGAAGATCGCGGGCGACGTGGTGCGTCCAGGGGCAATGAGGTCGCGGATAAACAGGCGCTGTTTCGGAGCGGCATCAATGCCCGGCAGGCGTTGCGGCTCAACCACACCAGCAGGTACGTTGCCACTCAACAAGGCGGCATGCACCGGGATGCTGATGCGACGATTGCCCTCGATGTGAGCGGAGAATTGCTTCAGCGCTTCGCTTTTGATCACCACCCCTCCCACGGTGTCACGGGAAGCAGCGGCAGTACTGGCAGGGATGCGTGCAAACTCCTGCTCCAGCTCGCCGAGTTGTGCCTTCAGCTGCTTTTCAGCCTCGGTCAGGCTGTTGAATTTGGTGGCCAGTTCGTCGACTGCGTTTTTGGTTTCCGCCGACAAGGAGCCGGCCTTCTTGGCTTCGGTCAGTGCATTTTCAGCCTGTTTGCTGAATTCGTCGGTTGCCTTCTTGAGCTCGTTGGAGACGTTCTTCAACAGCTCGGCAGTAGTGTCGCTCATGGTTTTTCTCCGGTTTGAATTGCTGCTGCCGAGAACCGCGAAAGCGCAGCTTGTAGTTCGGCAATGGGGTCGGCCAGGTTGACCGGGGTTGCGGCAGCGTTCTGCTTGCCGGAGGTGGTAGCGCCAGGCGTACCAGCCTTGAGTTCTTGAATGAGGGCGCGGCGCTCGGAGCGCGGCATGCCCTGTTTTGCCAGGATCAGATCCATACGGCGGGCGGCAACCTGGTGCGGCGCCGATGCGCTGGCATCCTCGACGGCGGCGTCAGATGCCAGAAGGCTGTCTGCAAACCCCGCATCGATTGCAGCGGCGCCGCCCATCCAGGTCTCGACGTCCATTAGCTTGCGCATGGCCTCAATGGGGTCACCGGTGCGTACGGCGTAGATATCAGCGAGTGTTCCGTCGATCTGCTCGAGGAAGTCGGCCACCTCTCGAATGTCGTTGCGGTCACCGGCGGCCATGGTCCAGCTGTTGTGAATCATCAGGAAGCCGGCCCGAGCAATCTGGATTTCATCCGCTGCCATGGCGATGAACGATGCGGCCGAGGCTGCCAGGCCGAGGATTTGCACTGTTACCTTGCCTTTGTGTTCACGCAGCAGGTTGTAGATGGCCAGGCCTTCAAACACGTCGCCGCCTGGGCTGTTGATCTTCACCGTTACATCGCTGTCACCGATTGATCGCAGCGCGGCACTGATCCGCTTTGCAGTCACGCCCTCGCCCGTCCACCAATCAAACCCTATTGGGTCGTAAATGGTGATGGAGTTGTCGTCCGTGCTTGCCGCCTTGATCGATGGATTCCACCGCTCCAAGGCCTTCGGCGTCAGGTCGCAGTGAACCTGCGCGCGCGGCCGAGCCTCCGGCGCCGCCGGAATGGTCTTAAGGGTCATTGGTTACTCCAGGATCAGGCGGCGAGGAGCCGCGGTAGTGATATCAGTGCGTGGGCCATCATTGGCCCGTCCGGGTTTCCGGCATCGAGCGCCTTGTTAGCCAAGTCGAAGGCTTCCTTGATGGCTTCCTTGTCCCCGCTCTGATTTGCCGCAGTGATGCGCAACATGAAGGCGGTAGCCGCCGGCGACATTCCGGCTGACTGTTTGCCGAGCTGGTCAAGCGGCACAAGCGCCGACTGAACAGTGAAGGTATCGCCACCTGGGATTGGAGCCATGTTTTCCAGGCGCCGCACTTCGTTGCGGGACATCCAGCCGTTTTGCAGAGCTGTGTTGTACCAGGCGCCGCGCCCGGCGCTGTCAGCGCGCAGTAGGCCTTCTACCGCAAACTCAGCGAAGAACTCGTCAGCATCAGCCTCACCGATCAAGCACCGGGTGATTTCCTGTTCGATGTTCACCAGTAGCGGGCGCAGACTGTTGGTAAGGAAGTGCAGGTTTTGCGCTTCTACCGAACTGGCCCAGCTGGATTGCTTGTCCATGTGCCCGACCATAAAGGGCGGCACCCGGAACCACCGGCACATCTCTTCAATGCTGAACGATCGCGACTCAAGCATTTGCGAGGCTTCGGGGTTCATTGTGATCCCCTGGTACTTGAGCCCAGCCTCGGCCACCATGATCTTGCCGGCGTTCTTGGAGCCCATGAAGGAACCGAGACTGCTTCGCAACTGCTCGCGCTGCGCCGGGGTTAGCGTCTTGTCGCTGGAGAGTATCCCGGAGGCCTGCATACCCTGGGCAAAGACCTTCGCGGCTGCCTCTTCTACCGCCATTGCAGAACCGAATATCTCCTTGCCTGTGGTCACGGGCAGCATCCCGCACACGCCATCCAGGCCAAAGCCGCGGATATGCATCAGGGATTTTTCGGGGATGTCGCGCTCAACTCCGTTCTCGGTGTACGTGTACTTGAGTCGGCCATTTTCCTCGCGCTTGACCCGCATGCACTGCGGCAACAGCGGTACCAGGGCGATGATCCGGCCCGCAAGCATCTTCTTTTCAACGAACGCGTTCCCGCGTAGGCAGATGCTGGCCACCACCAACAGCATGAAGCGTTGAGGGGTCATTTCTGCGTTCGGCACCCGGCATAGCAGCCGATAAAGCGGATGATCAGTAGCTGGCGCCCTTGAGCCATCAGGCAGGCGCCGGTAAAGCTTCAGCGGCAACGTAGATACCGATTCCGAAAGCAAACGCACGCAGGCCCATACCGTGGACAGCTGCATGGCTTTATCAACCGATACGTGCTGTCCACTGACTGAACTTCCGAACCATTCCTGCCAGAACGAACCATCCTTTAAGCCGATGGGCACACCAAGCCAATTTTGAAGAGTGGCCTTGATTCGCCCGGGTTTCTTTTCGCGCGCCATCAAAGCCCCACCATAATTGGATTGTCGAAAAAGCCCTGTAGATCACCGCAACCCACCGGGTTCAGCGCTATGAGCGTTGTTGCGTCGAAGGTAGCCATGAGCGGGTCAATCTTTGCCGACCCGCTCACCTGTTTGTTGATCGCTATCGCGTTGCCAACCGCAACAGTTCTGGCGTTGCCGACGCACCAGGCCATGAGCCGCGTGCCACCGTGCACAAACTCGCCGCCCGCAACCTTGCGCTCTGTGGTTTTGATTGCGCCGTTGAGTCGCCAGCCCTGGGAGATAGAAACAATCTGCTCCATGGTAATGCCGCGATCTTCAGTGGTGAGCTCGTCAACGATATCGCCGATACCGGCCGCATCGACGCCTATTGCCTGCTTGTCAGGCAGTAATCCAGCGTCCCGGACTTCGCAGATGATATCTGCGACCTGCAGGACATCATCACCTGGCCGCTCGACAATGGTCAGATCGCCATCAGCTTCGAAGTCGCGCAGGTTTGAAACGATATCCTTGCGGCGGTCGAGTGCGATCTGGTGGGCCCAGGCGTGCGCCCAGTGCAACCAGCGCCGAGTTTCACGCTCGCGGCCAATCAAACTCAGGCCCAACAAGTCATCAAGGCCGCCGCCATCGATACCTACCACAATCACCTCGGAGCGCCGCAGCAACTCATCAAAGGTGAGCGACTTGTCGCCGGCGGCTTCCCAGTGATCAGCCCCCGCCCACCGGTCGGTCCTTAAGTTCAGACCAATTTCGATATTCAGATGCTTGGCCAGGAACTTCTGCAATGATCCATCTGAAGTGCCCAGCCTTTTCTTGAGCTGGTCTTCTAGCCACTCCGCACTCACGGAGCGCCCGATGTTCGGGTTGGTGATGTAGAAGTTTTCTGGATTCAGGTATTGCTTGTTAGCGACCATCCGGACCGGGAACTCGTAAAGAACCCCCAGCGTCTTGCAATCCACAACCTTTCCATCACGAACATCGCGCCAGTAACTCAGGCGCTCCTTGAAAACCCCTGCCGGCGGCTCATCACTTTGAGTGGTGAGATAGATGACCCATCCCTCTTCGCGGGATATCTGTCCGCCTAGGGCCTCCATGAACATCGACTCGGCATTTGCGCGCTTGCCAAACACCCAAAGCTCATCGACCAGCACCTTGCCCGACTTCTTGCCGGAAACGGTGTCAGTGTCAGCCGCAACGACTTTCAATGAGTTCAGGGTGGTTCGGTCCGTGATGGTCCTGGTGTGTTCCTGGATGTGGAACATCGCTGAAAGCTCTTCATCAGCGCGAACCATCCCGGCAGCTGGCTTGAAAGCGTTGTCCGCAACCTCCTTGGTCGGCGCCAGAATCAGATGCTCCTCTTCCTCACGCCAGCAGAGAATCAAGGCAGTGAGCATGATGCCGGCTGCGATGGTGCTCTTCGTGTTCTTCTTGCTGATCAGTAAGCCGAACTCGCGGATCATTTGCTTGCCGGTCTCAGCATCGTAAGCGCCGAAGATGCAGCGAACGTAGTCGAGTACCCACTCATCGCAACAGTCGGCCATCCTTGGCTTGCCCGGCAGATCTGGAACGCGCAACTCCTTAAATATTTGAAGTGCACGCTCCGCTTCTTCTACGAAAATCGGAGGAGGGATAATCGATTTATGGTCGATCAGGCGCTGCTCCCAGTCAGGACATGCGGTCGACCATTCCATAGTTAAACCTGCTTACCGTTAGCTGCTACTAATTTGGGCGGGGCCTGCCGGTTGAATTTTCCAGCAGCCTCTTCAGCCGCCTTCTGCTTCCCGTCCTTCTTGCCGCCCTCCGCTTTTTTGACGTGGGTGTATTGGACTGCTGCGATGGCTGCCCTAACCTGAATGGGGCTCGCGTCGAGTTGACCGAGCGCGATCTTAGTCAGCAGGGCCAGCATATCCATCTCAGGCGCTGGCACCGGCACCGCCCTCTCGCGCTTCAACGCGCCGCCGTGAGGTTGTGCCTCAAACTCCACAGAGACCGCCGAGGAATTTGCTGATTCCGGCTCGACCTTCTTTTTCCTTCCAGCACCAGGCCGCGCGCCGCCAGAGTTGGGGCGAGCGCCCCCGCTCTTGCCTTTAACGCCTGCCATTTGCTGAATTCCTTTTTCAAAAGTGGGAGAAAATCTGCGCGTGAGAGGGGGAGTGGTGTCCGAGACAAAAGGTCGTGAACTTTAGACCCTCCCCCCCCTTGTGGCACGCCAGTGGCCCGTTGTGGCACGCCATTGACGTGCAGCACCACCAATCAGCACCGCTGCGCAGTCGACTCGAGCGCGGTCTTGGCTTTGTGGCATGGGATGCATAGCGCCTGGAGGTTGCCATCGTCATCGGTGCCGCCCTGGGCGATGTTGATGATGTGGTCTACCTCAAGGTCCTTGGTGGTCAGCCCGCACACCCGACAGGTGTAGTTGTCACGGATCAGGATCGCTTCACGCTTTCGGCGCCATGGCCTACCCCCTCGGCCCGTGCCCCAGCTATCAGCGCCGGCGGACTCAGCAACCGACGAGACCTTGCGGGTAGTGACCGGCGTCAGCCTGGGCTTGAGGCTGGATATCTTTGCCATCACCAACCTCCTGCCATCTTGGCGCCTACCGCCATACCAGCGATGAACACCAGCACGATCAGTAGCGAGCCGAGGCTGGGCGCAACGGATGTGTTAGGTGTACGCATTGGCGGTGGTGATGGCAATCCGCGTTGCTCGGTTGTAGGTGGCGGAAGCAGCGCGCGGCGGCAGTCCTGGCACATCAGGCCGCTACCGTAGTAAGGCACTACCTCAGTCTTCACAGCCCCACACTTCGGACATTCGAATGTGTGATCCATCATCAAGGCTCCAGCGACAGCTTGATCGAGGCCAGGATCACGCCGAGGCAGGCCGGCTTCGATGACTTGGCCAGTTCAACTACCAGCGCCTCAACGCGTGCAACCTCGGCCTGCTCATCCGCTGGCATGTCACTGACCATCCCTTTGATCTGGTAGTACTCGGCACTTACTGTGCTCATGGTGTGGTCCTTTATGCGCGCCACGATTTGGCGCATTCGAAAACGTGGCGCGGATTACTTGCTCTGGCTGCGGACGATTTGGGCGTCCACCTGGTCAGCGCAGGTATCCAGCAATTTGATGGCCTTGTCCTTCAGCTCCCACACATCGCCGTTGAGGCGAAGGTCGGCTTCGTCCTGGTCCACCCGCTCACAGGGGATCAGTTCAGGCGCTTCAATTCTTACGGCCTGGGTCTTTGTCACCACCGCTGGCTTTGCCGCGCAGGCCGTCAGGAAGAGGCTGAGCAGCCCAGTCACGAACAGGCTTGCTGTTGCGCTTGAGTTCTTCAAAGTCTTTCCTCGCCTTCTCGGCTTTCTTCTCGCTGGCCTTGATGCGCTGTGCCAGGTCTGCGGTGTACGCCGCGTTGCGAAGTGCTTCGGCGCGCAGCGTGGTGATGGTGGCCTGGCTTTCGGTGTTGGCCTTGACCGCCTCATCCTTGGCCTGGGATTCAATGCGCTTCTCTGCGCGCAGATCCTCGACACGCATCTGCTGGATGCCGACGAGCAACAGGCCAACCAGGGCGACGATGATTGCCACTGCTATCGCCTTCATGCTGAGTCCGCCTTTCTGCCCAGGAACCTGATGATCAGGTCGCGGATCGCTGTCACACCAATGAAGCCGATGGCACCGCCAGCAGCCACTGACAGGCTCGGCGGCCATTCCATCCACTCAATAATGCTGCTGGCTGACAGGCTCAAGGCCCCACACAACAGCGCTTCAAAAAAGGTGCGCCAGTAGTTCGGCTCTTTTGCGTCGTACAGCACGCGCAATAGCGTGATCGTGAAGGCCATGATTGCGCCCTGCCACAGTGGATTCGAGAGGACCAGCCAGACCTGGGCCCAAAAGTCGGGGTTTTTCTCAGGCATGTTCGAGGACATCCGGCAGTCCTCCCTTTGGGGGAGCGTGATAGGTCCGGCTCCAGCAGCACTCCCAGCTCAGCGCGATGGGTGTGGTGGAGCCGAAAACTGGAAAGGCCCGCGGAGTGCGGACCATTTGTAAGCGTTAGCGGAGCTGCGAAATTTGTGCTTCGAGCGCGGATATCCTGGCACTCATAACGGAATCGGCTGTTATGCGTGCAGAACACTCCTGCGTGATGAGCGCTTTCGTGACCGTGGCATCATCGATGAAGCCCTGGCGGATGTAGGTCACACCGTCCACTACGATGAATGGCTTGAGCTCTTGGGCATCACGCAGATCCGGAAGATTGCCCAGAACGACCTGGGGTGCACCGTTTGTACTGATTACCAGCTTTCCGTCTTTGATGACCGTATTCGATCGCTCTCTCGGCAAGCCGTTGATCTCGAAGGTGCCGGTGGCCTGGTCAAGCTTCCAACCGGAAACGCCCGGCACGTAGTTGTTGGATTGAATAGAGCCGGACATTTTCTGCGCCTCTTAACGAGAAAAGCCCCGGCAAATGCCGAGGCTCAATGTGGGTGGAGATGGAGACCCTATCAGGTCTCTGTCGTGGCGTTTCCCCCCAGTCCCCACGCTGACTGTTACCCCTGCACGTTGCCGCCGGGCTTTGATCATCTCCAGAAAGCAAAAAGCCCAACTCTAGGGTCGGGCTTTGCTCGCGGAAAAACCGCAAAGTAACTTAAATCTATATATCGTCCCCGGGCCTGTCAAGCAGCCTGACGACGAATATCTAAAGCTCCATCAATCCACGCAACACCCGCCTTCCAGAGCTGCCGCGTCTTCTCTTCCCCGAAGCCCATCTTCTTACCAACCTCCATTAAGGAGCTGTCGAGCCTGGTGTAGTACTTCATCAGCACCTGCCCGCATTCGGGGTAACGCTTGAGCAGCCGCCCCATCAAGCCATCGATCATCAAGGCATCGTCGTCGGTGATCATTGGCGACAGCACGGTGTTCTCGCGGGAGGCGCAGCACGACACGCCGGAGCCCAGTACAACCCAGCGGCCCCAATGCTCAAGCAGATCCTCGGCAGTACGCTCTCTAAAGCTCGGTGTGAAGGCCATGGCTCAATCCCCTGTAAAGTTAGTGCCGCCGGCGCCGCGGCGATTGTTCTGGTCGTAATAGTTGAGAAGGCCCACCGGTTTCAGGTCGCTCTTACTCGCCAGGAACATGTCCTGGGCTGCATTCAGGTTGAAACTCAATTGGGTCACCAAGTCCTGAAGCGAAAGCGGCTCACCGCCATCCGCCCGGACCCAGCCCGAGGCATGGCAGTCGATGCAATCCAGGTGATGGAAGAGACCTTGAATCACTGCCTTTCCCTTGCAAGACTTGCAGTGCTCCAGAGGTATCAAGGTGCGGCGGAAAGCTGGGCCGTGGGACTTCTTCATTTGGCCTCCAGCATCCGAGACCGAAGATCAGAGAGTTCTGCCTCAAGTTGGGCACAGCGGGCATGGGCTCGATGTGTCTCCTCCATATGTCCGCGACTCATTGTCACTAAGGCCAGAAACGCAGTGGGCGTGGCAGCCTCATAAAAGTCGATCAGCGCGCCTTGAGCAGAGTACATCGAACACCTGTCACCAATGATTTCAGTGACATCGCAACCGCCCTCTTTCGCGACCTTGGCCAGCCTGACCAGCTCTGGAAGCGGGGTAAAACGTACCTGATTCGCCATTTTTAAACCTCGCCCTTAACAAATTGTGGTTCTGGCTCGCAGGCCACGCCGTTCAAGGCGTCTACGAGGTTTTGCGAATCTTCATATCTAACTCCTGTCTGCGCGTGAATCGCCTTGAAACCACGCTCATCTAACCAGTTGTGCCACTTCACCAAGGCCAGGCGGCGCTGCTCTTTGGCCTGGGTGTTGATGTAGGTGGAGGCGATCTTGCCCAGGGAATGGTTGAGCAGCATCTCGCCTATGTGGCCGTCTACGCCGAGGTCAGTCCACGCGGTACGGGCCACCTTGCGTAGGTCGTGGCTGGTCCAGGCGCCCTGCCCTAGCCGTGTGAATGCCGCGCTCGCCTGGTGGTCGCTCAGCGGCTTGCCTCGGCGCGACGGGAATAGGAAGGCGCCTTCATACCCTTGGGCAGCCTGTAGGCCACGGTATCTCTGTAGGAGCGAGCAAACTTGGTCGGTCAGTGGCACACGCAGCTCAGTCTTGGTCTTGGTGTGTTCTGCCGGGATGAACCACTCGCGCTCTGGTAGCGCGATGTCGGCCCAGCGGGACTGGCGGGTCTCACCGATCCGGGTGCCGTGGCACAGCATCATCAAGGCCAGCATGGCATCAACTGGCGCGCTGTCGAAGCGCTCGGCCAACAGGCTCACCAGGTCCTGTAGCTGCACGTCACGCAACCGCGCCGGCTTGGGCAGGATCCGCGCCGTGGTGAAGTTGACGAACTTCATTTCCGCCATCGGGTTGACCGGGATCAGGTCCAGCTTTCGGGCCTGACGGAACGCTACCGCGAGCAGGCGGTACAGCTGCTGCACGTAGGACAGGGACAGTTCGGCCTGGGCCGGCCACATCAGCAGCTTGTCGAGGGTCTGGGCGCTGACGTCGCGCAGCAGCAGATCGTCCAAGCGCGGCTTGAGCTGGCAGCTGATAGCGGACTTGCCCGCAGCCCGGCGCTTATCGGAGAGCGAGCGCGACTTGGCCATGCGATCACCGAACCAATCGAGCAGTTCACCCACGGTTACCCAGCCAGAAACACTGGCCGCGCCGTCGGCAGCGACCCGCAGGCGCACCGCCGGCAGTGCGGCGATCACCTGCTTGGTATTCAGCTCGGGAAAGCCGCCGATGCGATGCCATTTGCGCTTGTTGAGCAGGTACCAGGAGCCGCGTGTGCGATTCTTGGCGAAACGGAAGTGCAGCGCCGGGTGGCCGGCGTCCCGCAGGTCGCGCACATGCTCAAGCTTGGCATTGCGGGCAATCTCGGCGTCCGACAGCTTCACCGTCAGGGTTTTGATTTGGGTGCTCAAGCGCTCACCTTTCCTTCTTTGATCAAAATGGCCTGAGTCCGCAAGACGGCCTCGGCGTGATAGAGGCGGATCTCGTCGTAACTCATGCCCAGGGTGTTTCGGTTGGTGCGGCCATCGCTCAGGCTGTGGCAGTACTCGCAGGCCCAGGCCCCAATCAGGTCCGGCGGCTTCATGCCCGTTCCGCAGATCCCCGCCAGGCGGTAATGGGCCAACACAACGGTTTCGGTGTCGCCAGGACAGCCCGGCAGGCGGACCTGGCAATCTCGCCCGCGCGCGGCCTTGGTCAGCTTGGTCTGGCGGGTCATGGGGCAACCCTCTGGACAGTGCGCAGATCAACCACTTGATACGTCTCTGGCCACATCCCGGAGCCGTATCGAGCAGCCATGTTGCGGTCAGCAAAAAGCGCCAGGGCATGGTCCGGCGTGTCGCCCAAGTCGAACTTGAACGAGCAGCAAAAGACGGCGTATGGATAGAGGTGAGGGTCGGGCGTTGCTAGGAGGCGATCAGCCACGGGAACCTCCCGCAAGTTGGGCGCGGAGCTCGGCCAGTGCTCCCCTCCCCACTTCTGGGGTGATCCGCCCGTCAACCTTGGCCGGCAACGCCTTGGGCATGGGCTGAAGTGGCAATCCATCAAGCAGACGGCGAGTTGTTATCGTGTAGTTACGCTCGAATAACTTGAGGCTGAGCGCAGTGTCGAGCTTGTTCAGGCTCTCAAATCCGCACTCTTTGGCCGTATGCCATACCGCGTCGTGCGACCACTTCCCCTGGCCGGCCATGCTTGGGTGAGCATTTCGAACAGCTTCGCGATGAGCAGCCGCAAGCGATGGCAATCCGAGCATTTCGGGCGACGGCTTGCACCACTCGATGAACTGCCCAGGGCTCGGGATGAAATCGGACACCTGCTTGCGGGCCTTGATCATGCCGAACTCGATCTGTCCCTGAGTGCGGATACCTTCGTCGAGGAATGCCTGCATCCACTGAACCTTGGCGGCGCGATAGGTCTCCTTGTCAGGCCAGGCCTGACGCCAGGCCGAACGGATCAAGCGAAGCTCCGTGAACAGGTCGTTGATAGCGGCTGCCATCTGACGACGGCCTTCGTCCTGGGGAGCGGCACTCTCATCAGCCGAGATGAACTCGCCTGCCTTCGGGTTGGCCCAAAGGCCCTGTGTTACGACGGATACCTGCTTCATCACGATTGCACCCCGTTCTGCCAGTCAGTGCTGTCATCGTCGAACTCAGACGCCGGTACGCTCTTCTGTCGAATGGGCGTGACGTTGTTAGCTGCAGCGCGGACCTTGTCGTTGTTCACCCACTTGACCAACATGCTCACCCATTCGGCCTGGGTGTTTACTTGGTGTTGCGGTTCGTAGTGAGCAGTGAACGCGATGCGCACCTCTTCGGTGAACAGATCGAGTGCCAGGCCACGGTGGAATGCGTAGGTGGTCAGTAACTTTTCGTCCGGCACCCAATCGAGCGTCATCTCGCTTGGCATTCGAGGGTCGACAGGCTCCTGCGCAGAGATAGGGTTTTGATCTTCTCTTCTCTTCTCTTCTTTAGGTAACGCACCGCTAACGTTTGAACCGTTACCTTTTGCGTTACTTGCCTTGTGGTTTGCCACACGCTTTGCCGTGAGAAGCCTGTTTTTAGCGGTCTTGCCGTTGTGACGGTCGAAATGAGGAAGGCTGATAACACCGTCCACCTCGATCATCCAGGCCACCGATTTCATGTGCTCGCAGAAACCGATAACGCCAACCAGACGATCAAGTAACTTTTTGCTAACGCTTGGAGCGTTACCGTTTTCTGTTTGTTGGTCGAACCAGCCCCATACGCGCATCAGTTTTCCGACGACCGCATCCGGGTCGATGTCAGCCAAGTCCGCGATCTGGCAAACCTCGGGCTTGTCCAAGGTGGTGAGTTCGAATTTGATCCAGTCGCCGGCCATTACGCGGCCTCCTGCAGAAGTTCAGCGAGGCGTGTAAGGCCCTTGGGGGTAATCATTGGGTCAAAGGCGGCGCGCTCGATGCCGGTCTCTGGATCGGGCTTTAAAGCGGTGACCTTATGAGTCATGTGCCCAGACGTTATGCGTGGCTGGTATGCAACCCACCGCTTGCAGCCATGGCGGCGAAATATCCAGCGGTGCTGTTCGAGCCAGGAGAAGAGGCGTGATGGTGCAACGCCAAGCTGTTTGGCTGCGTCAGTGATGCAGATAGCTCCACCGGCAGCGGCCAGACGCTTGATAGCCGCCACCTTTGGTGCCTGCACTGAAACGAGCCTCTGAAGCTCGCCGTTCTGTTCGGCCAGGTCAGCCGCGAGACGCAGCGCGTCTGGGAGGGTTTGAGGGATAGCTACGTGTCGCGACACGCTTTCAAGTTCGCCAAGACGTGTCACGACACGATGGCGAAGCGGAATGCTGTAGCCGGTCAGCAGCGTTTCAGTGAGGATGCGGTCGAGCAGGAACTCGGCGGTGTAGCCGCGCGTATCCTTCTCTTCTTGGAGATGGAGCAATGTTGCGCCATCTTTCTGAAGAGCGTCACGCATCACTCGGATATCACGAATGACGTCCTTGTGCTGCTTGCCAGTGAGATCAGCGATCTCCCGGCTCGACATGGTGACGGTATTGCTTGGAGCGACGAGTGTGTTCATAATGGCCCCACAAGTTTTATTGCTGTTGAAAGGACCGCCCTGCCAGGCGGTTTTTTTATGCCTGCGATTCAGGCGTTATGGGTGTCCGGCGCATCCGTGGTAGCTTTTTGCTTCCACACGAAAAGGCCTCGGAGGCCAGACAAATGAACGCGAAGGAAATCAACTACCAACTTTTGTGGGCGAAGTGCGTCGACGACCAGGACGAGGCGGTAAGGAAGCTCCCGCGAAGTAATGAGAGCTACGACTCGAGACTGGCGCGCATGGCGTTCGGCATTTACAAGCTGCATTGCTTTTGCGAGCGCTTGGCGACGAAATACGCCAGTCCATGGTTGGAGCTGAAGCCCGTCGAGGCCGGACGGTTGTACGCACTCAACAAACATCACTGGCATCCTTCCCAGGTGAAGGAGCTGAACCTTGTTGATCTGCTTGTCCTGCTGCACGAAGAGCTGATCGAGATGAAGCTGACGAAGGAAGAATTTGATCCCGTGCACAATTGGGCGATGCACATGCATTGCTATCCTGAGCTCGCGAAATCAGCCACCAATCCTTAACGACTGGCAGCACTCTTTCGACCGAAGGGTCCAGGAAAGAAAACCTGGATCCTTTCGGCTTAAAGAAACGGGCGATCGCGTCAATCATCTCTATTCCCTTCCTATGCACTGTATGAATTAACAGCTGATCCAGAATCTCTATTCGCCTGCCAAACGTCGGCGGATAATCGGCTCACTAAACAGCGGCCTGTAATTGGGACCGCCGGGCCGATTCCTCTCGATCAGACAAAAGGCACTCAATGGCTTTTCCGGTGCTGTAACCCACCATCGTGCCGTTCGCAGCGCGCGAGATAGTTGCTTGGGTAGTGCCGCAACGTTCAGCCACTTCTGTCTGGGACAGCCCGAGCTGGAAAAGTCGATTCAACATCTCTTGAACTGTCATGAAAAAAATCCTATGAGGTTTTGCATGACAAATCATACGAATATGCATTGAGCCATGCAATAGAATTCTCATAATCCGCATTCGTATATTTGGTGAGTAATGGATATCGCTGGGCGCCTTCGCGCGAAAATGGCTGACGCCGAACTAAACGAAAGCCAGCTAGGCAAGAAGTCGGCCGTTCCACAGCCAACGATTAATCGGATCCTTTCTGGGGAGAGTGAAAGCCCTAGGATGTCGACGATAGGTAAGCTGGCAAAGGCGCTGAAGGTTTCTCCTGAGTGGCTGATGTACGGGACAGGTGAAGAAGCCTTTGACTCGAACATAGAAACAGCCACAGGCCCCAACCGGTATTACGAATACCCAGAAGTCAGCTGGGTTCAGGCAGGAGTTGCAGCGGAGGCAATGGATCTGTTCAGCGTGGGAGACTTTGAAGCGATGCACCCATCGGACGCATGGGCTGGGCCAAACGGTTTCTGGCTGAAGGTGCGCGGCCCGTCTATGACATCGTCCAATGGAATGAGCTTCAGCGAGGGAATGCTGATACTGGTAGCGCCTGGTAGTGATGTAGAGAGTGGGCAATACGTGGTGGCGAAACTCACTGATACTAATGAAGCCACCTTCAAGCAATTCATATGGGATTCAGGTAAGGCCTACTTAAAGCCTCTCAACCCAGCTTTTCCGACAGTTGAGGTGGATGACACCTGGTCGGTAGTGGGCCGAGTGGTTGATGCGAAGTGGCCTCGATCGGTTCTATAGCGGTTTTTCGCCGAACCACAGAACCCGCCTTAGAGCGGGTTTTTTTACGCCCGAGGGAAATATTATGCATAAACGTATTGACCTGGGTTATGAGGATTCGTATAGTTCAACCATCGCCGGATAACAACCGGCCAGATGGAAGGCAGCGATGAACCGGCCTCAACGGTTCAGAGGGTTGGCAACTGACCCGGGCGTGCAGCGTAAATCGCCAAGACGAGTTATCCAGCGGGAGAACAAGCCGAAAGGCCCGCGGCTGGAGAGACATTTGATTCAAGCCAGTGACGGCCGCCAGTAGCGGGTCACGGCCAGATCCAAGCGATTTGAATTAGCGGGCCCGATAGCTTCGGCTGGGCACGCCGGACCTCATGCACCCTGCCCCACTCAATCAGGGCACTCAGAGCTGTAGCGTGCATGTTGTAAGGACCTGTGATCCACGGCGAACAGATGCTGTTTGACGCTGTGCGTAGGAAGCTCGAAGCCCACCCTAGAAGACGAAAGGCCAACCCTGCAATCAGCGGCGGGTAACTGGCCAACACCGATGAAGCAACAACCCCGGTCTGACGCCAGTAGCGTGGCCGGGGGTTTCACCGATAGGCCTTGGTAGCAGGGCCTAACGGGAAACCAACCGGGAGTCACATTGATGGAAGCAACAATCGTCAGCGGCGCATGGAAGGGTCATCTCGGACGCGGCCTTGCGCCAAAGGAGGTTCAATACCTGCTGGGCACTGCCCAGGGCAAGACAGCCAAGGAGATTGCCCGCCAATTCGACGTGGCAGCCTGCACAGTGGCAAAGCGGCTTTCCTGCGCCATGTTCAAGCTCGGCGTGACCCGCCAGACAGCGGCGGTCGCCGAGGCCATGCGCCGTCAGATCATCTCGCCGATGTGCTTCACCTTGGCGGCCTTGATCGCCATGCACGCAATGATCGGTGATGACGCCATGCGCCGTGACCGCCGGGCACCAGAGCGGCGCACGGCCCAGGTTCGAGTGCTTCGCCAGGCGGAACGTCCAAGCCTCATCGCTTAGATCGCCCCAAGAATCCTGACCGGGGTTAACCGGCCGCTGGACTCCCAAGCGCATAAAGGGATAGCCGCTCAGACCAACCGGCTCAATCGTCGGTCTACGACAGCCTGTCGATAACTGCCCGAGCCCCTGGTACTCCCCAGCACCAGGCCGCATCGGAGATCGCTCGGCTGGCTGCCCCGAGATAGCAGGGTGGCCACCTTTACCCG
Source organism: Pseudomonas sp. Pse35 (assembly GCF_024519715.1). Taxonomy (NCBI): domain Bacteria; kingdom Pseudomonadati; phylum Pseudomonadota; class Gammaproteobacteria; order Pseudomonadales; family Pseudomonadaceae; genus Pseudomonas; species Pseudomonas sp. Pse35. The sequence continues at coordinate 87,708 of NZ_JALJRP010000022.1, forward strand.
AGCCAGAGCGACGAACAACGCGGCGAAGACGGTTTACTCGCCAGCCAGATTCGAGCGATCTCCGATGCGGACGAACACCCGGCACGCGCCGGCCACCTGCATCCGACAAGCCTAGAGAACGGTAGCCACTGCCAGCCCAGTGAGCGAACAAGCGGAGGATTGGCAGCCATGTGAACCACAACGAACCCTAGACGCCACAGCGTCTACCGCGTGACGTAGGGAGGTCTACGAAGCGCACTGAAAGCCCGGTTTCGACTGGGCTTTTTTACGACTGGCCTTTCCCCGCCAGCACCCTCCCCTGGGCCCACCGGCACATACCAGGCGGTCAGGGTGCTGACGAATAAACGCAACCACAACCAAGGAGTCGGCATGAACCCAGCCATCCAACAAAGCCAAGCCGTTCTGCAGGCCCTGCGGGAACGTGTTTCGCTTTCCACTTCGGAGATGTACATGAAGATCGGTCGCGAACAGCCAGTGAAGGTGCCGCGCTTCAACGTGGTGCCGCTCGGCAAGAACCTGTTCGATGTGGTGGAGCGCTCCACAGGCGTTTCCCGCGGTGCACGTACCGGCCACGACGGCGCATGTCAGTACGCCGACCAGCTCGAGCGCAACGCTGACTTCTTCAATGCAGCCAAGGCCACGTCGAAGCGATTCGGCTGGCGGATGGTGCGCTGGACGGCTGGGTTCTCGGCGCTGCTTGTGCTGTTCGCCTACTACGGTGCACAGCCATGATCGGCGAACCAATGCCGGATCCACGGCGCTCGATCATCGACGAGCTTAACCAGCAGCTGGACGCATTCTTCGGTTAAGGCAAGACAGCCCAGGTCATCCCGAACGGTGTTGGCGTCGATGGTCCTTTCAACGGCACCACGGCTCACCATGAGCGCCTGCGCAAAGAACGCGACAAGCTGGCACCGTCCGTACGCGCCGAAGCAGCAAAGGGCATCGTAGCCAGCGTGGCAGCGAAGAACCTGCGTATGCACATCAAGCGCGTGACGCTGATCGCCCAGGAGAACGGCTTCAAGTTCGCCGACACCCCATGAGTAAAATAATCACCCAGAGACGTCGGCTTTGCCGCTGGCGGTTAAAGTCCGGTTGGTGCGCCGAAGGCAGCCGCAGTTCCGGCAAGAAGGCCTTGAATAATAGAGGATGCATTGGCCGATCTTTCGATAAACGACCACAGCTTTGATTTTTTAATCATATCAAAGCGCGTTGCTTGTTGTGAGTCCGGAATGTTCGCGAGTTTCTGGACCAGATCCACTAACAGTTCGGGAGGCGTATCGGATGGAAGGCCGATTTGTTCAACGAGGCTTGGCTCATCCCGCTCCTCATAAAATGTCTTACCGCGCGTCATTGTTACGTCTTCCATATCGAAATCAATGTCCGCGCCTTTGGGGACAGATACTGCTACGTCTACATCAGTCAAAGTGATGTTTCTGAAAATATTACCGGTCTTCATTAGATTTCTCCGCGGCCCCTATGCCGTAACTTCTAATACCCCAATTGAAACCAAATTGCCACCACCGGCCACCGGAGGGCGGCGCCTACCCGAGGTAAACGAAATGCCTGTACGCCATAGCGTCATCCACAAGATCGACAAGAAGCCCGACGGTAGCCCAGCTGTGCTGTTCCTGAGCTCATCCGAACAGGTCGAAAGCCAGGCCCGCGACGACCTGATGAGCCAACTTAACGAAAGCTACAACGCCACCGCTGGTAAGGGCTGGGGGTTCTTCCATCACGAGTCAGGCGCTTTCCCATTCAGCGGCTGGCTCGGCAAGTACATGGCCGGCGTAACCGACTTCCTAGCGTTCAGCAACACAGCCGTCGAGCACCTGACCAGGCTCATGGAAGAATCGAACCTCACCACGGGTGGGCACGCCCTCTTCTGCCACTATCAGCAAGGCATGACCGACTACCTGGTTATCGCCCTGGTGCAGGAAACCGAAGCGGTGACCATGACCGAGGAACTCAGCCTGCTGACGATCAAGCGCCTCGACTTGGACCACATCCGCCTGGCGGCGCGCATCAACCTCAGTGAATGGAAAAGCAACCCGCAGTCGAAGCAGTACATCTCGTACCTCAAAGGCAAGCAGGGCCGCAGGATCAATGATTACTTCCGAGACTTCATCGGCTGCCAGGAAGGGATTGACGGCCCGAGCGAAACACGCACGCTGCTCAAGGCGTTCAGCGACTTTGTTGAAAGCGAGGATCTGCCGGAAGAGTCGGCACGCGAGAAGACACACACGCTGGTCAGCTACTCAATGGCCCAGGCCAAGCTGGGCGAGCCGATCACGCTGGACGAGCTGTCGGGCCTTATCGACGAAGACCGACCAAAGAACTTCTACGACTTCATCAAGGCGAAGGACTACGGCCTTTCTGACACCCTGCCGCCGGATAAAAAGACGCTCAACAAATTCCGACGCTTCACCGGGCGGGCTGAGGGTATGTCGATCAGCTTCGAGGCGCACCTGCTGGGCGACAAGATCAAGTTTGACGAAGAAGGCGGAACGCTGACGCTACGGGGCCTTCCGACGCAACTGACCGAGCAGCTAAAGCGCGCCGCAATCTGAAGACTCGTGGCGCACTCTTTTTACACAGGGATCACCTGAGCCGGGTAGCGATGTAGTTGAGGTAGTTCACTGCCTCAGACTTCTGCTGCGGCCCTCCTGGCCCATCGCTGCCCAACAGCGAACCTTGTGCATTTTGAATCAGAAAATCTTTTGATACGCCTGTTGATATAGAGCTATTCAGTACTGCGATCAAAAGATGTTCCAGTGCGTCGATTTGTGCCTGATTGCTCATCTGACTCTCCTTGATCCGGCTCCATGCCGGTCACCCGTAATACCCCATATCAACGAATCACGCCAGCAATCAACCTGGTCCCGACCTCACGCCCAGCCACCTGCGCCAGGCCACGGTCAACATAGGCTCGGTCACCAGCAACAGCTGGCACCACCACTTCACTACCGCGCTTCACCTCGACGTTGATTCGCCAGGTCTCCCGGCCCTCATCGTCCTTGTCGCACTCCATGTAGTTCCAAACCTGAAAGCCTTCGATCTCATCGTAAATATCGTGCTTGGTCATGGTCCAGCCCATTTAGAGGAAGGGGCCATCGTAGCACCACACCCCGGGCATGGCCCGGCAAGGACTCCCCGTGAAACGAATTTACCTCAGCGGGCCCATGAGCGGCTTGCCCGGGCTGAACTTCCCCACCTTCCACAGCATGACCGCCAGTCTGCGCGCCAGCGGCCACACAGTCACCAATCCCGCCGAGATAAACCCAGAAGGCGGCACCTGGACCGACTGTATGCGCCGCGACATTGCCGCCCTGATGGACTGCGACACCGTGGCCACCCTGCCCGGCTGGGAGCATTCAAAGGGCGCAAAGCTGGAAGTCCTGATCGCCGAGAAGCTCGGCATGACCGTTGTGGATGCCCATGATCTGGTAACGAGGGAGGCTGTATGAGCGAGGTAAAAAGCTTCTGGTGCCACGAGGCATCCAACGTCTTGTGCGTGCGGGCCTCAGACTTCGACAACTTGACCCGCCTGTTTCTGGACGCCGCCGAGCGCGCCGTTGCCTCGGAGCGCCGGGAGAAGGAACTGCAACAGCGCCTGACCGCAGCGGATGAGCGGGCAGATGTGCTGGAGCGTGTCGAGGCTCGATACCGGTGGCTTCAAAAGGCGACTTCATACCGGCTCAAGAAATTGCAGGAAGCCTCGGTAACTGACGGCGGAGACGTCCTGTATTTCCATGCAGACAGATTTGACGCGCAGGTCGACGCAGCAATGAAAGCTGGTGACCAATGGTGACCCAACTCCCCGCCTACTGCTGGGGCCTGCTGGCACTGGCACAACTGATTTGATGTAACCCCTCCCCCTTCAAAGTCAGCCGCTATAGCGGCAAGGAACCGGTATGCCTGAAGAAAGTGAATCAAGCCTGCGCCAGCGCATCACCACGTACATGAGCGGCGCCGGAGGCTCCCGAGATAACTGGTTCTGCACCTGGTGGTTCCGGCTCCATATCGAGCCGTTCACCACCAAGCAGATCCGCCGCGAGCTGGAACTGATGAAGCGCGAAGGCCTGGTCGAGTCGGACCACAGCCAGAGCAACAACACCAAGTGGCGGCTGACCAAATACAAAACTGATGGGGTGACGCCACGATCGCCACCCTCTGGTTCGCCTACGTCTTCATCTACAAGGGGTCGAGGCCATGAGCAGACAAGTCACCGAGCGAGACTTCCGCATGCCCGAGTTCCGGGATGCCAAAGTCGAGGACTACGAAATCCGAGCGGACGGCAAGGTAGTGCGCAAGGATCGGTGGGAAACAGGAATCCACCAGATTAAGGGCATCGTCGGATCGAGTCGCGGCGAGTTCGAAATCGACGAAGTGGTCGATGCGGTACGAAAGCTCAGGGGCAACTGGGAAGATGCCGATCCAGATGAAGACCCAGGCCACCAGACGATAGATCTACGCCTTTCCTGCGGAACGGTCCTGGCGCGATGCGAGCGTGGACCCGGCCAACTGCCTTTCACCTACCACTGGCAATTCGGCGCTATCGACTTCACCCGTATTGACTTCGGCGCCGATGTCATCGAATGGCAGAGGTCCCCCGAAGCGACCGACGCAACAGCCTAACCCCAATCCCCCTACATGCCTGCCGGTGAGCGGCGGGCGAGGGATTCCTATGCCTGAAATCAAATGCGAGTTCGGCCATAAGCAAAGCATCGGCACCGATGCCTGGGTCGAAACACTCACCTTGGACCAGATGAAATACGCCCGCGACCAAATGACCGGGAAGATCAAGGCGGCGGAAGCCCAGCCAAAGCGCTGTGTTTGGCGCGTGTGCCGTGGCGGCCTCGCAGAGGGGAACTACCGCGAGGAAGACTTCGAGCAGGCGGCCGATCATCTGGTGCGCATCTTCAAGGAGCGATTCATCGAAGAAGCGAAGGTTTTCGTCGATCACCACTACGGGACACTGCGATTCGAGCGGGAGATCCCGCACCTCTCGGTCGAGCTGGTGAGCCAGTTCGAATACGACACCGAGTGGTTCCCCGCCAAACCCTAACCCACCTTCTGCCGCCCAGCGCGGCAAGGACACCCCATGTTCGCTATGAAACTCACCCTGATACTGCTGGGCGCTTTGCTGTACCTGGTAGGAACCATCGGCTGGTTCTTCTGGGCCGGGCCTGACCTTCTGGTAACCGGCACCATCGAGGCACTGCTCTACGCCTTCGCCGGCACATGCGCCTGGCTGCTGATCAGCTTTGGCCTGGCAATCCACATCATCAAGACAGCGCGGCCCACGGTGGGCGGCGGGAGTAACCCATGAGCAAAGTCACCCTGGATGAATGGGCGGCGGCCGAGTTCAAGACGCCGCCAAGCCCCAACACCCTGCGCAAATGGGCCCGAGAGGGCCGAATCGCGCCGGTACCGGTCAAGCACGGGCGCAACTACTATGTAGAGTCCGACGCCCACTACCAAGAACCTGATCAACAGCCCGCTCGGATCGTCGGCGGGAGCCTGATCAGCAGAATAGAGAGAGCACGCAATGGCGCCCAGGCCGCGTAACACCGGGTCAAAGGATCTTCCGCCCAATCTCTACCGCAAGACCGACGCCCGCAACGGCGTCACTTATTACACCTACCGCGACCCAATCAGTGGTCGCGTATTCGGCCTGGGCAGGGACAAGGAGGCGGCGATCCTTGAGGCCGTCGCCGCCAACCATGCAGACGCCATCAAGCCAACGCTTGCACAGCGCATGAGCACGCCGGCGCCAGCGCCTGGAAAACTGTTCTCGGAATGGCTGGACGAATACCGCGAACTGTTCGCCGAGCGCAAGCTGTCAGCCAGCAGCAACAAAAACGTGGGAATGCGGATAAACCGACTGGCGGCGGTGTTCGGCTCGAAGGGGATTAAGGACATCACAACGATGGATGTGGCCGATTACCTGACTGGTATGGCCAAAGAGGGAAAGGCGCAGATGGCCAGGGCAATGCGCTCGCTGTTGCGAGACGTGTTCGCCGAGGCTCAGGCGCGAGGTTGGGCAGACGCCAACCCGGTCGAAGTGACCAAGGCCGCGCGGGTGAGCATCAAGCGCGAACGGCTGACGCTGGAACTGTGGAAGGCAATCTATGAGGAAGCCAAGAAACCATGGCTTCGCAGGGCAATGGAGCTGGCGGTGCTGACTGGCCAGCGCCGGGACGATATAGCATCGATGCTTTTCAAGGACGTGCACGACGGCTTCCTTCATGTCGTTCAGTCCAAGACCGGGGCCAGGCTGCGGATCAGCACCGCGCTTTGCCTCGAGTCGGTCGGCCTGGATCTGTCCACCGTAATTAAGCAATGCCGCGACCGCGTTCTGTCACAACACCTGGTGCACCATGCACAAGCTTCGGGCCGGGCAAAGGCTGGCCAGCCATTGGTGCTGGACACGCTGAGCTCTGCATTTGCCGAAGCGCGCGACAAGGCCGGCGCGAAGCTGGGCATAAGTTTTGGGCGCCAGCCACCGTCCTTTCACGAACAACGCTCGCTGGCTGCACGCCTTCATGAGCTTGAAGGCCGTGACGCCCAGAAACTACTCGGTCACCGTTCGGCCACAATGACGGATCTGTACCGCGACAGCCGAGGCGCTGAGTGGATCGACGTGGCATAAAACCATGTGAAACTAAATATTCTTACCTTTATAAAAACCGTGTTCCAAGTCAACAAACACAACATAAAACGTATTAGTGCAGAAAGAATACTGTCTCTCAGCGCAAAGTTTATTGTTCAACGAAGATGGAACTAGAAAGCCCGCCAATCTGACAGCCCCTTCCATCCTGAACCTAGCCCATTCAACATCATGAGGAACTGAGACGGGATGGGTAAAATCCGAAGGAGCAGGGAATTTTTTATATATCTCAAGAATCGTTCTACTCCCTCCCCCAACACGTTGGTGCAGCCAATAACGAAGAGGGTGCGCGGAGTAGTTTTTGAGCTTCCCCATCAGAGCGGTAAGAAATTCACCCGCCAATTCGGTGGCGGGCTTTGCTAAGGGCTGACTTAAATCCAAGTAAGAAAAGTTAAATTTGCAGCGACCGATAAGCCCGCAGCCCTCCACACTAATTACTGGTAGCGTTTCGAGAAACGAGGTTGCCTTATTATTTTTAAATTTCGACTTCCTACTCATATACGAGGAACTCCGCCAATTTTACCTTCTCGGTACAATGTGGCAATAGACCTATCATTTCTGAGCAAATCACCTGGAATCTGATCAAGCCTGTAGCAGTAACTTTCGCCATTTTCTTTGGACACAAGAATTGTTCGATACTTCCCTAGATAATCTATAATATCAGAGTTATGCGCGGTGAATATGAATTGCGCACCATTGACATTTTTAGATGGATCCTGAAACAGATTAACAAGTTGAGGAAGTAGCATAGGGTGAAAATTCTGGTCAAACTCGTCCATCACCAATAGCCCGCCACGCTGCAGTATTATATAATAAATACCCAACCTGCGGTATAACGCCATCGTACCACTAGATTGTTCGTACGAAGTGAGATAGACGAATTCAGATGTACTACTTACTGGATGACGAAAAATAGGAAAATACTCTGTCTTCCCCGAAGAGTCCTCCCTAGATCTAAGTACTACATCGTCTATCCCAAGATCACTATTCGTGATAATCTTCTTTGCAAATTCAAAAGCATCAGTGTTTTCCGCATAAAAAGATGAGACGCTTTCTCTGGTAAATAAAAATTCATCAGCAACGACTCCAACATTAGTCATATTGCCCGATATATTCGAGAATACGCCAGCTATCTTTGCAAACTCTTCCGACACACCTTTTAGCTTGTACTTTAACACTGTAGAAACAAGCGAGGCATTTGTTTTCAGCTCTATCACATCAAGCGTAGAAAACTCTGCTACCCTTTTAACAATAGTATTTAATTTCCTCTCAACCAAAAGAGTTTTACGCTGCATTTTCTTATACAACGCTTCACGAACAACCTTATCCGGCCTTGCTGTTAACTCATATGAATATCTGACAGACTCAATTTCAAAGTCGACATAAAACTCACTGACCTTATCATTATTAAAATAGCTCCTGAATCCCAGCTCTTCGTCTTCATCCAGATTAAATGACTCTGTAACAAAGTTCGAAATAAACTCAATTGCTTTAAGGACGTTCGTTTTGCCAGAGGCATTTGCGCCCTTAACACCTAGGACAGTAGAAACTCTCTTCCCATTAGAAACACTAGAAGGAGTTTTGGCAGAGAGTTCGAATGAAACCTCCAAGCCTTCCTTGAAGGAAAAATAGTTGCTCGCCCCGTAGGAGTGGATCATTTGTGCCTCAAGCTTAAACGGATATGTCGTCAAAATATGACACATAACAACGATAAGGCAACAAGTATATTTCTTCAGACCCTAATTTCCCTGATGTCGCCCTGTCACCATCAGCCTGCTGACACCCCTTATCACCTTCACCGCAGCGGCTCTGGACGTGGCATACTTGGTGGTTGAATTTTCAGGGGATATTGGGGAAGTTTTGGGGAGGATTTTATGCCCAATGAAATCAGGTACTTACAGCTTTACGGCATCAAAGCCTGCGACACCATGAAAAAGGCGCGCACCTGGCTCGATGAGCACGGGGTGAGCTATGAGTTCCATGACTACAAAACGGCCGGTATCGACCGCGAACACTTGACCCAATGGTGCAATGAGCACGGTTGGCAGGTGGTTTTGAACCGTGCGGGCACCACCTTTCGCAAACTCGAAGACGAACGCAAAGCCGATCTCGATCAGTCGAAAGCCATTGAATTGATGCTCGCACAACCCTCGATGATCAAGCGCCCGGTGCTCGATCTCGGTGACAGAACCCTGATTGGCTTCAAGCCAGATAGTTATTCGGCGGCCCTCAAGTAGGCCAGCCTTCCATTTTTGTAGAGGTAACAGCATGTCCAATTCCCTGTTCAGCCTGGGCTTCGGCGTCGGCACTCAGAACCGCCAAGGTGCTTGGCTGGAAGTGTTTTACGCACAACCCTTGCTCAACCCGTCGGCTGAAATCGTTGCCGCCATCGCACCGATCCTCGGTTACACCGAAGGCAACCAGGCGATCACCTTCACCGTGAGCCAGGCCCTGCAACTGGCCGACGCGCTCAAAGGCGTCGATGCTGCCCAGGCCGCCCTGCTCAGCCGCCTGGCTGAAAGCCACACGCCGCTGGTCGCGACCTTGCTGGCCGAAGACGCCGCACTGACCTCCACGCCTGAGGCCTACCTCAAGCTGCACCTGCTGTCCCATCGCCTGGTCAAGCCCCACGGCCTGAGCCTGGCCGGTGTGTTCCCGCAGTTGCCGAACGTGGCCTGGACCAGCCAGGGCGCTATCGACATCAATGAACTGGCCGAGCGCCAACTGGAAGCGCGCCTGCGTGGCGACCTGCTGGAAGTGTTCTCGGTGGACAAGTTCCCGAAAATGACCGACTACGTCGTACCGGCTGGCGTGCGTATCGCTGACGCTGCACGTATCCGTCTGGGCGCGTACGTGGGCGAAGGCACCACCGTGATGCACGAAGGCTTCGTCAACTTCAACGCGGGCACCGAAGGCCCGGGCATGATCGAAGGTCGCGTATCGGCGGGCGTATTCGTCGGCAAGGGCTCGGACCTGGGCGGCGGTTGCTCCACCATGGGCACCCTGTCGGGCGGCGGCAATATCGTGATCAAGGTGGGCGAAGGCTGCCTGATCGGCGCCAACGCCGGTACCGGTATCCCATTGGGCGACCGCAACACCGTGGAGTCGGGCCTCTACATCACCGCCGGCACCAAGGTTGCCCTGCTGGACGAGCAGAACCAACTGGTCAAGGTGGTCAAGGCACGCGAGTTGGCTGGCCAGCCGGACCTGCTGTTCCGTCGTAACTCCGAGACCGGTGCCGTGGAGTGTAAAACCCACAAATCGGCCATCGAACTGAACGAAGCGCTGCACGCTCACAACTAAGCAGCCACTCGATGCCACTAGCGGGCCGCACCCTCGGGGGCGGCCCGCTTATACGAGTCTTGATCACCATGCTTGTGCCCTCCCCCTGGCGCGCCGACTTCCCGGCCATCGCCACCCTGCAACGGCAAGACCAGATCTATCTGGACAGCGCCGCCACCACGCAAAAACCCCAAGCCCTGCTGGATGCCATCAATCATTACTACGCCAATGGCGCAGCGAATGTGCACCGTGCCCAGCATTTGCCCGGGGCCCATGCTACCCAGGCCTTTGAAGACAGCCGCAGCAAGGTCGCGCAGTGGTTGAACGCAGGTGACAGCGGGCAGGTTGTGTTTACCCACGGCGCAACGTCTGCGCTGAACCTCCTGGCCTATGGCCTGGAACACTTATTCAATGCGGGCGATGAGATTGCCATCAGCGCCCTGGAACACCACGCCAACCTGTTGCCCTGGCAGCAATTGGCCAAACGCCGCGCGCTCACGCTGGTGGTATTACCCCTGGACGATGAAGGCGTAATCGACCTGGACGCCGCGGCCCGCTTGATTGGCCCGCGCACGCGCCTGCTGGCGGTGAGCCAGTTGTCCAACGTGCTCGGTGCCTGGCAGCCGCTGCAAGCCTTGCTGGCGCTGGCCCAGGCACATGGCGCCCTCACGGTGGTGGACGGCGCCCAAGGCATCGTCCATGGCCGCCACGACGTACAGGCCCTGGGCTGCGACTTCTACGTGTTCTCCAGCCACAAACTCTACGGCCCGGACGGCGTCGGCGTGCTGTATGGCCGTAATGAGACCCTGCACCACCTGCGCCACTGGCAGTTCGGCGGCGAGATGGTGCAACAGGCCGACTACCACAGCGCCAGCTTTCGCCCCGCGCCGCTGGGCTTTGAAGCCGGCACCCCACCGATTGCCAGCGTGATCGGCCTGGGCGCGAGCCTGGATTACCTGAGCTCGCTGGATGCCTCGGCGGTGATCGCCCACGAAGCCGCCCTGCATGACTACCTGCTGCGTGGGCTTAAGGCACGCAATGGCGTGCGCGTGCTGGGATCGCCGCAGGTGGCGCTGGTGAGTTTTGTGGTGGAGGGCGTGCACAACGCCGACCTCGCCCACCTGCTGACCGAGCAAGGCATTGCAGTGCGTGCCGGTCATCACTGCGCGATGCCATTGTTGAAGGCAATGCATCTGTCAGGCGCTATCCGCGTTTCCCTGGCGCTCTACAACGATTCCGACGACCTGGAACGCTTTTTTGAAGCGCTGGACCAGGCGCTGGACATGCTGCGATGAGCTTGCCGCTGGAGGCACAAGCCGCGCTGGAAGCCTTCCAGGCCGTGGGCAGCTGGGAGCAGCGCGCACGGATGCTGATGCAATGGGGTGAACGCTTGCCCGCCCTGGCTGATGACGAAAAGGTCGATGCTAACCTGGTGCAAGGTTGCGAAAGCCTGGTGTGGCTGGTGGGGCGCTTGCAGGATGGCCATTGGCAGTTTGCTGCGAGCAGCGAGGCACGGATGATTCGCGGGTTGGTGGCGTTGCTGCTGGCACGGGTCAATGGGTTGTCGGCTGATCAATTGCAAGCGGTCGACCTGCCTGGCTGGTTCAATCAACTGGGCCTGTCGCGCCAACTATCGCCGTCGCGCAGCAATGGCTTGAATGCCGTACTGCAACGCATGCGAGACCTGACGCGTACACAGAAATAATGTGGGAGCTGGCTTGCCTGCGATAGCCATAGGTATCTACATAACTCTGTTAGCTCAACGGTAACCACGATGCGAAGCGAGCCGCTCTTGATCTGCTTTTGATCTTAGGCGCCCCGTTAAACCACGCTGGCCGGAATTCGACAGGGATTTGGGGGGTAAACCGGCAGGGATGCCGGTTTAGCCGCCCCGCGCCATGGATGGCGCGTGGCGGCGGCCCCCCAAATCACTGGCGGATTACGGGCACACCGAGCCTAAGCGAGGTGCCGAGTGGTGGGGCAAGAGCGTTTTGCTTACTTTTG
>NZ_JALJRP010000023.1:0-86614 GCF_024519715.1 Pseudomonas sp. Pse35
CGATGCACCTGAACTTCGGTATCGACGTGATCAACCAGATCAAAATCGAAAACCCGCACTTGTGGGATGCCGAGATGAAAGAAGAAGCGACCCAGATGATCCTGCAAGGTACGCAGCTGGAGATCGAATATGCGCGGGATACCATGCCTCGTGGGGTGTTGGGCATGAATGCGGCGATGATGGAAGACTATCTGAAGTTCATCGCTAACCGTCGCCTGTCGCAGATCGGCTTGAAGGAAGAGTACCCAGGCACGACTAACCCGTTCCCGTGGATGAGCGAGATCATGGACTTGAAGAAAGAGAAGAACTTCTTCGAGACCCGTGTGATCGAGTATCAGACCGGCGGCGCGCTGAGCTGGGATTGATCCGGACTAAGCACTAAAGGAAGCCCTGGCATGTTCAGGGCTTTTTTTTCGTCGGTAAAAAAGGAATTTGCTATTTCTTGAAGTACATCACCTCAAACACCTGGCCCGGAAGGGTTCGGATCGCCCCCTCAATGCTGTAGCCTTGTGCCCCAATTGCCATCAGCGTTGTCACCGGTTTTACCGAAGAGATTTACGCCAAGATCGGAAGATTGGCACGGGAGTAGACTCCTGCTGTCACAGCTGATGCATGCTTAAAAACTATTAGATAGGACCGAGGCCAACCCGTGAACCCAGACATGCTCGAAGCCGGCCCCGCAGACGCCAAAGTACTTTCCGTCTTTGACTTCGACGGCACCCTCACCCACCACGACAGTTTCGTGCCCTTCCTCAAGTTTGCCTTTGGCCCCGGTGAGTTTTATGGCCGGATGGTCAAGCTGGCGGTGCCGGGGTTGCGGTTTTTGGTGCGGCAGATCAGCCGGGATGAGTTGAAGGCGCAGTTGATTCGCACCTTTATGACCGGGGTGGAGAAGGCTTGGGTTGAGCAGCAAGCGCAGGAATATTGCCAGGCGCGCTGGAGCAAGCTGATGCGCCCGAGCGGGTTGCAGTCAGTGGCGGATGAGGTGAAGTCCGGGGCGGTGGTGACGCTGTGTTCGGCGTCGCCGGCGTTGGTGTTGCAGCCGTTTGCCGACCGGCTTGGCATTCGTTTGATCGGCACTGAACTTGAGGTGGTGGATGGGGTGCTGACCGGCAAACTCACCGGGAATAATTGCCGTTGTGAGAACAAGGTGCTGCGCCTTGAAGCGGTTTATGGCGACCTGGGGGAGTATCGGCTCAGGGCCTGGGGTGATACGCGCGGGGATCGAGAGTTGCTGGCGGCGGCGCAGGATGCGCATTTTCGGCATTTTCATGCGAAGAAGAAAAAGCGAGCTCGGTTGCAGCGGTGATGCGGGGGGATGAGGTTGGCGGGGAGACCGAGGCGATCCCATCGCAGCCTCGCTGGGGCTCGACAGCTCCCACATTTGAGCTTTGTTGAGGCTTAGGCCGACGTCTTCAGGTCTACACCCAGCGCTGTGGCAAAGGCTTTTACCATCGGGCTTCTCGGCGCGTTGTGGCGCAGGATCAGGTTGAACGCGGTGCTTAAATGAACCTGCTGTGGGCACAGTGCGCGCAGGCGCCCTTCCCTCACCAGTGGCGTGGCGTAGTGTTCTGGCAGAAAGCCCAGGAAGCGGCCGGTGAGGATCAGGATGGCGACGGCTTCCACTTGTGAAGCCGAGGCGGACTGGCTGTCGTGGCCGACGAAGTTGGCCTTGTCGCGATGGATCGCATACCGATGGTTCACCACTTCGTATTGGCGAAGCGCATCGGGGGTGATGTCGCTCGCAGTGAACAAGGGATGCCCTACGGCGCAGTAGCCGTGGGCCTTTTCTTCGTAGAGCGGGAAGTAGTCGAATTCTTCACGGCGTTGGTACACCGGGACGATGCCGGCGACCAGGCGCCCTTCCACTACTCCGCGTTCAACTTCGTCCAATTGAGAGGCGTGTAGGCGCAATCTTATTTTTGGCGATTGGCGATGTAAGTTGCCCAGAGCGGTAATCAGCGGGGAATTGACATCAGAGACGGTGTTATCAATAACGCCCACACTCAGGTCGCCGATCAGTTCGTTTTGCGCCGAACTAAGCTTGTCGCGAAAACTGTCCACTGAGGTAAATAACTCGATGGATGCTTGATACACCAACTTGCCTTCTTCGGTCAGCCCGAACCCTTCGCGGCCCCGTGTGCACAGGCGCATGCCGATGCGAATCTCCAGGTCGGAGATCTGTTTGCTGATGGCCGCCAGGCCCACGTTCAGCTCGTTTTGCGCAGCACTGAAGCCGCCGGCTTCGACCACGGCCATAAATACCCGCAGCAATTTGAAGTCCAGCCCACTCAGTTGCAGCGGTGCTCGTGTGCCGGGTTTTGGCGGCAGGTTTCCAGAAGTGGAAAGTGGGGTTTCCATAATGCGCGTTGACCTCGAGTGCCATATTCAACAGGCTTGAACCCAATCCTTGAACATAGCCAGGCGGCGATAATGAACATAAACATCCGCCCTTGGCAACCTTGAATACGGCGCGTCAGATGCCGGTTCTACACCGATAAACGTCTGTTGAAACTGCCTCCGACTCTTCTAAAAACAAGCGTGAGGAATACCCATGTCCCAGCCCACCGACCGCCTTTGGGGCGCTCGTTTCAAGACCGGTCCGTCTGCGGCGTTGGCCGCGTTGTCGCGTTGCCCTGAGCGCTATTTTCGCCTGACGCCCTACGACCTGGCCGGCTCCTGCGCCCATGCCCGTGAGTTGCAGCGCGCTGGGTTGCTGGATGAGTCGGAGACTTTGCGTACCCTCGAGGCCCTGGACCGCATCGGTGAGGATTTTGCCGCCGGGCGCCTGCATCCCACCCTGGATGACGAGGACGTACACACCTTTATCGAACGCGTATTGACCGAGCGCCTGGGCGCCCTGGGCGGCAAGTTGCGTGCCGGACGCTCGCGCAATGACCAGACGGCCAATGATCTGCGCCTGTTCCTGCGCGACCATGCGCGCACCATCGCCAACGAGGTGCTGGGTTTGCAGCAGGCGCTGGTTGAGCAGGCCGAGCAACATGTGCAGAGCATCTGCCCGGGCTTCACCCATTTGCAGCAGGCGCAACCCATTGTGTTTGCCCATCACTTGCTGGCCCACGCGCAGTCGATGCTGCGCGATGTGCAGCGCCTGGTGGATTGGGATGCGCGTACGGCCCTGTCGCCGTTGGGCGCGGCCGCTATGGCAGGTTCGGCGATAGCGCGTCAGCCAGAGCACTCGGCCAGGGAAATGGGTTACACCGGGCCATGCGAAAACTCCATAGACGCCGTCGCCAGCCGTGACCATGTGGCGGAGTTCCTGTTTGTGGCCGGCATGCTCGGGGTGAATATTTCGCGGCTGTCGGAGGAGTTTTGCCTGTGGTCGTCGCGCCAGTTTCGCTGGGTAGTGCTGGACGATGCCTACGCCACCGGCAGTTCGATCATGCCGCAGAAAAAGAACCCGGACATTGCCGAATTGGCGCGGGGCAAGGCCGGGCGTTTGATCGGCAACCTGACCGGGCTGATGTCGACGCTCAAGTCGTTGCCGCTGTCGTACAACCGCGATTTGAGTGAAGACAAGCACTGCGTGTTGGATAGCGTGGACACCTTGCTGCTGGTATTGCCGGCGATGACCGGCATGGTGGCGACCATGAAGGTGCAGGTAGAGGAGTTGCGGCGCCAGGCGCCAATGGGCTTTACCTTGGCGACTGAGGTGGCGGACTGGCTGGCCACCCGTGGTGTGCCGTTCAAGGAGGCCCACGAGATTACCGGCGCGCTGGTGCAGGCCTGTGAGCAGCATGAGATTGAGTTGTGGCAAGCCTCACCGGCGATGTTGGCCGAGGTGGATGGGCGACTCACCCCGGACGTGCGCGACTGCCTGACCCTGGAGGCGGCGATTGCGGCGCGTAGTGGGTGGGGTGGGACGGCGCCGGAGCGGGTGAAGGAGCAGATTGGACGGTTGAAGATGGCGTTGGCGGCTCAGCAAAAGTGGACTGAAAGTTATCAAGGATTTCGGATTTAAGCCGGTGACGATCGTTCCCACGCACTGCGTGGGAATGCATCCCGTGACGCTCCGCGTCGTCACGTTACGCGCCAACGGCGGGACGCGGAGCGTCCGAGGCGGCGTTCCCACGCGGAGCGTGGGAACGATCACGCATCAAGAATAAATTTTGGAGTAGCAGCATGAACCAAACCCCGGCCGAGCGCTTGGAAGCCGAGCGCAAGTTGTCCGAAAACCAGTTCGATATCACCCAGTACGAGCACGTGCCGCGGCGCTATTACGGGCGGATGTTTTTTGCCACCCTGATCGTGATTGTGTTGGCGGCGCTGTTGCGCGCGTTTGCCAATGGCCAGATCGAATGGTCCTACATTGGCCAGTTCCTTACGTCGCAAGCCATCCTCTGGGGCCTGGTGAACACCATCGTCATGTCGATCCTGGCGATGGCATTGGGCGTAGTGATCGGAGTGATCACGGCGATCATGCGCATGTCGGCCAACCCGATCCTGCGTTACGTGGCCATCACCTACACCTGGTTGTTTCGCGGTACACCGCTGATTTTGCAGCTGCTGTTATGGTTCAACCTGGCGTTGATCTTCCCGGTGATCGCGATTCCGGGCCTGTTCAGCATCGACACCGTCGACCTGATGACGCCCTTCGTGGCCGCCCTGCTCGGCTTGAGCATCAACCAGGGCGCCTATACCGCTGAAGTGGTGCGTGCCGGCTTGCTGTCGGTGGACACCGGCCAATACGAGGCGGCCAAGTCCATCGGCATGCCGAGCCTGCAGGCGCTGCGCAGGATCATTCTGCCGCAGGCGATGCGCGTGATCATCCCGCCCGTAGGCAACGAGTTCATCAGCATGGTGAAAATGACCAGCCTGGCCAGTGTCATCCAGTACTCGGAGCTGTTGCACAACGCGCAAAACATCTACTACGCCAACGCCCGGGTGATGGAGCTGCTGATTGTGGCGGGCATCTGGTACCTAGCGGTGGTGACTGTTCTTTCATTCGGTCAAAGCCGCCTCGAGCGTCGTTTTGCCCGCGGCGCCGGCAAGCGTTCGTAAGCCTGGGTTGAGGAGATTTGCCCCATGAGAAGCATCGTCAAGGCTGTCAACCTGAACAAGTATTACGACCAGTATCACGCCCTGCGTGACATCAATATAGAGGTCGAGCAAGGCGAGGTGATGTGCATCATCGGCCCGTCCGGCTCGGGCAAAAGTACCCTGCTGCGTTGCGTCAATCAGCTGGAAAAGATCGACAAGGGCGGCCTGTGGGTCGATGGCGAATTGGTTGGTTATCGAGTGGTCGGCAACAAGCTGCACGAGATGAACGAAGCGCAGATCGCCCGCCAGCGCCTGGCCACCGGCATGGTGTTCCAGCGGTTCAATTTGTTCCCGCACATGACTGTGTTGCAAAACATCATCGAAGGCCCGTGCCAGGTGCTCAAGCGCTCGCCCAAGGAAGCCATCGAAGATGCGCTGGAACTGCTGGCCCGCGTTGGCCTGGCGGACAAGCGCAATGCCTACCCGGTGGAGTTGTCCGGCGGCCAGCAACAGCGTGTGGCAATTGCCCGGGCCTTGGCGATGCGCCCCAAGTTGATGCTGTTTGACGAACCCACCTCAGCCCTCGACCCGGAGCTGGTAGGCGAAGTGCTGTCGGTGATGCGCGATTTGGCCACCACCGGCATGACCATGATCGTGGTCACCCATGAATTGGGCTTCGCTCGCGAAGTGTCCAACCGCATGGTGTTTATGGACGCCGGCCAGATTGTGGAAGCCGGCAGCCCGGAAGACATTCTAATAAGCCCACAAAACCCGCGTACCCAAAGCTTTATTTCTGCCGTTCGCACTTAACTAAAAAACTAACGAGAACGCCCCTATGAAGAAGATATTTATCCCTACCTTGCTTGCAGGCCTGATGGCCTCCTCGTGTGTATTCGCGGCCTTGCCGCAAGCCATCAAGGACAAGGGTGAGATCAGCGCGGCCATCGTGCCGAACTACCCGCCGATGGACTTCAAGGACCCGGCCACCAACAAACTCACCGGTTTCGATTTCGACCTGGGCAACGCCCTGGCCGAGCGACTGGGCGTGAAGATCAAATGGCAGGAAACCGGCTTCGAACAGATGCTCAGCGGCCTGACCACCAAGCGCGTGGACATCGTGCTGTCGGGCATGACCGATACCGCCGAGCGCCAGAAAGCCGTGACCTTCATCGACTACTTCACCAGCGGCCCGCAGCTCTACACTTTGGCCAAGCGCAAAGAGATCAAGGAATTGACCGACCTGTGCGGTAAAAAAGTCGGCACCAGCCGCCGCACCACCTGGCCGTCTGAAATTACCGCCTGGAGCAAGGCAAACTGCGAAGCGGCGGGTAAGCCGGCAATCGTGGTGATCGGCACCGAAGGCTCGGCAGATGCCCGGGCGCAGTTGCAGCAGAACCGCCTGGATGCGGCGATGCAGGGCAGCGAGACCATTCCTTATTTGATGTCGCTGGACAAAGGCAAGTACAAGCCGGTGGGCCTGGCGATTTCCAAGCAATTCACCGGGCTTGGGATTGAGAAGAGCAATACCGAGTTGGTCACGGCGATCAGTGAGGCATTGCAGGGCATGATTGATGACGGGACTTACGGCAAGATCTTGAAAAAGTGGGATCTGGAACAAGGTGCGGTAGAAAAAATCACCATCAACTCTGGCCAATAACGCCATCGAATGTGGGAGCTGGCTTGCCTGCGATAAACGGTGGGTCAGCTAAAACAATGTTGGCTGTTACTCCGCTATCGCAGGCAAGCCAGCTCCCACACTCAATCTGCGTTCGCTGGTGATCTGAGTCGTGTAGGTAAGAATCACAAGGAGCCCACCCCACCGTGGCCACCTACTCCCTGGTAATCCGTCGCCTGATGATCTGCTCGGTGACCATCGTGGTCAGCCGTGCCATGACCAGCCCGTTGCTGGCCCTCTGGCTGAGCACGCGCCTGGGCCTCAACCAGCAGGACATCGGCCTGCTGATGGGGGTCGCCGTGTTCATCGCCACGCTCCTGGGTTTGTACGGCGGCTACATCATCGACCGCCTGGAAAAGCGCAAGCTGTTGATCCTGGCCATGCTCTCCAGCTCCATCGGTTTTTTGTTGCTGACCTTTGCCAGCAACCTCTACCTCACCACGCTGACCCTTGTTGTGACTGAAGCCGCGTCGGCGCTGTTCCTGATCGGATCCAAGGCGATCATCAGCGAAAACCTGCCGGTGGGTGAGCGCGCCAAGGTGTTTTCCCTGCGCTACACCCTGACCAATGTCGGCTATGCCACGGGCCCGATGTTGGGCGTAGTGATTGCCGGCCAATTGCCGTGGGCACCGTTTTTGATCGCCAGCGCCATTGCCTTTGGCAGCCTGTTCCTGATGATCGGCATTGCGCCGACCCAGCGCGACGACAGTCATAAGCCTCAGAGTTTCCTCAGCACCCTGCGCATCTTGCGCAGCGACCGCACGCTGATCCTCTTCACCAGCGGCAGCCTGTTGAGCACCATCGTCCATGGGCGCTACACCCTTTATCTGTCGCAGTTTTTGCTGGTGGCCTACACACCCGACCAGGCACTGAAAATTCTGTCTGCGGTGCTCGCCTGCAACGCCATCACCGTGATTTTGATGCAGTACCAAATCGGCCGATTTCTCAAGCGCGAGCAACTGCGCCATTGGATCGTGCTGGGCACCCTGCTGTTTATTGCCGGGTTGGTCGGCTTCAGCCAGGCGCACAGTCTGCTGACCTGGTGCCTGGCAATGTTCGTGTTCACCCTGGGCGAGATGATCATCTACCCCTCGGAGTTTCTGTTTATCGACACCATCGCGCCGGATGCACTACGCGGCAGTTATTACGGCGCACAGAACCTGGCCGCGTTTGGCGGGGCCATGAGCCCGGTGATTTGTGGCTATCTGCTGATCAATGCGGCGCCCACCAGCATGTTCTTTGCCCTGGCCGCACTCACGGCCATGGGTGGCACCCTGTGTTTCTTGAGCGGGCGACGCGTGGCAGGTTCTTGCTGATATTTACGCAAGATCCGGCTATTAATAGCCAAACCTCTGACGGACCCGAGCCCCATGAAATTCGACACGGCCTACAGCCTGAGTCTCGACGACAAGCTGTCAATCTACGACGTGCGAGATCTGAATTTCGATGAAACTACCGCCTTCGATTCCGACAAAGACAGCTTCCTGTGCCCCAACGACGCCTGCCGTGCGGCGTTCGATAGCGCCAATGCGTTGAGTACCTTCAACGCCAAGAACGTCAACTACCAGCGCACGCCGCACTTCAAGAACAAACCCGGCACGCGGCATATCGACGGCTGCCGCTATGCCGGCAGCCATAAACCTGCGACGGGTGAAAATGACGACGAGCGTGAGGAAAATTTCCCATCGGAATTTGTGCTGACGCGGCGACTGTACGAGCTTAGAACGCCGGTAGTCGGCACCGCTGGGAGCGTCCTGCAGGAGCCGACGAAAGTGCCCGCAAACCGCGCTACCACCTCTTCTGGCAGCAATGACTCGATCCCGGACAAAACCAGCGTATTCGCACACCCGGTGGAGTGCTACGTGTCCAACATCGATGACAAGGACAAGCTCAAGGCCATGCCCTTGAAGATCGGTGAGCACACGGCGACCTACTGGGCATTCTTCAAGAAGATCGAATACCTGCAAGACAACCAGGGTTTGATTTACTGGGGCAAGATCAAGACCATCAAGGACTACACCAGCAGCTTTCGCATCGACTTCGAAAAGAAGGTGTGGCTCGACAAGAAGCCCTATTCGGTAAATGTCTACCTGAGCAAAAAGCTTATCGAAAACTACCGCAAGCGCACGGCATTCCTGGAACAGATCAAGGCGGCGGCCAGCAGCGAACGGCCGCTGTATTGCTTTTTCTACGGGGTCACGCCGCAGCTTGTGCAGGTGCCCAGCCAGAAAAAACCCGAGCAGACGTTCGGGGTATTCAGCGCCAGGATCGAAAACCTGGATCACCTGATTATTCGCGAGGCGCCGGGGCTGGAATCATAAGGGGTTGCAACGCCAATGGATGAGCGGTAGAAACAACTGTACAAAAACACAGTATAGTTGCGCCTCCCCTGTCGAACCTGGAGAAACCCCATGTCCTCTCTGGCAATGAGTTCTTTCGTAGAACAACAGATCGTCTTGCATCAATTCACCACCAAACACTGCGCGCAGGCGCGCGTGATGCTGGGCTGGAGCCGCGAAGAGCTGGCTCGCCAGGCTGGCGTGGCGGTGCAAGCAATTGAGAAACTGGAAGGCCACGGCGACGTGGACGATGAAACTCGTTTGATCCTGGCGTTTCGCCTGGAGGCCGAAGGGCTGGTATTTTTCCCGGGGTTCGCGCCGGGGTGGGGGATGAGTGCGCGGCGGTTTGATACCGCCGCAGCGCAACCTTCTGCGCAAGGCCTCATTTCCCGGTTGATGGGTTCAACCACCGCAACCATTGACTCACAAACGCCTCAACCCAATGGTGCGTAGAGCCCAGGTGTTTCTCCGGGCGCTTCAATAGTTTCAAATGCACCCGTGGCGGTCGATTGAACCCTGGCACAACCTCTGCGAGGCAGCCGTCTGCAGAGGCTGATTCAAACTCAAGTGTCAGTAGTCTCAACCACGTCCTCTGTACTGGCAGGTGTCGGTGTGAAGGGAGCACCTGGGAGAAAAGCCGGTTTTTGAATGGCCTGTGAGGCTTGTTCATAACCATAGGCGACTGACAGCAAGGTCGCTTCACTGTTGGCGGAGCCATACACGTAAAGTGCCGTGGGCATGCCATCTTCATCCATGCCTGACGGAACGGATATGCCTGGGTACCCGGCCGCAGCGCTGAAAAAATAATTGTGGGACTGGAAGTTCGACACCATGGCGTCGAGCTTGTGCTCCTTCATGGGGTCATCAATGGTGTTCTGAAATATAGGAAGAATGGCTTTCCACAGCGCATCGCGATCTTCCTGGTTGGTCTGCACCCCATTGATCATTTCCAGCAGTTTCTGGTCAGGCTCACCAGGTTTCTGGGTGCGGTTGATAAAAGCAATCAGCTCAGAGAGTGATTTGACCGGCAAACCTTCTCGCCCAGCCAGGTAGCCTTCCAGCGCTTGCTTGACCTCCGAGAAAAGCGCGTTGTTATAATCGACATAGGTTTGTTCGGGGACGCCAGCATCCAACCGCGCCATCGGCACCAGAATCGCCCCTTGGGCCTTCATCACGTCGAGCGCCGCCTCATAATGCTTGCGGTCTGCTCGCTTGGCCGGGTCCTTGGCCTCCTCAGCGGACAACTCGGGTAAAGGGGTATAGCCAATTCGCTTGTCCTTCAAGGCGTCGGACTGCAGGCCCTTGGTGTAGGCAGTGGTCTCGGTCATTGCGTTAAGCGCTTCGGCCGCATCACAGATATTGCGGGTAAAAGTCCCCACCGCGTCCATGCGAGTGCTGGTCATGACGCCTTCGGTACTGACCAGGCCCGTCGTTGTTTTCAGGCCAAACACACCGTTGTAGGCGGCGGGGCTGATGATCGATCCGTTGGTTTCCAACCCCAGTGCCACAGGCACATGCCCTTGGGCGACCGCCACTGCCGAACCTGAACTCGACCCAGCCACCGGCCCTCCGAGTCGATGAGGGTTCAGCGTCTGGCCACCTCGGGAGCTCCAGCCATCCACAGGTAATAGTGACCGAAAGTTGGACAGCTCACTCATATTGGTTTTCCCCACAATCACCACCCCGTGCTTCAACAAATTGTCGACAACCTTGGCGGTTTTAGTGGCCGGCGCGCCCACCAAGGCCTTCGAACCTGCACTGGTCTGCATGCGGTCGTTGGTTTCGAAGACATCCTTCAGCGCTATCGGCACGCCATGCAAGTGCTTGAGTACGCGGCCATTGGCACGTTCCTGGTCGCGGGCCTTCGCCTCCCTCATAGCATCCGGGTTGGTTTCCAAAAACGCATTGCCGCCCTGTAGCCCACGATCAATATTGGCAATCTGCTTGAGCGAGTCCCTCAACAGTGACTCTGAGGTAACGCCGCCACCTTGGCCCATCTCCAATGACATCTGGCAGGCACTCTTGAAACCTTGCACAGGGTTTGCAAGTTCCTGAAGCAGGCCTGTCGCCCATCCACTTACCGAAACTGGTCCGATCATGAAATTCCCCTCTGTCTAACTGGATGTGAGCGTTATCGGTCGATAACACCGCACCAGTCTAAGAGCCGACACCCCATCACTATTTCGGGCGAATCCTGCTGCTGCGTCCTACTCTTCCCAGCCCGACGTAGTCTTCAATAACGTCTATGGCCGTAGCTGGCGGTAAGCGCGTACCAGTGCCGCCAAACGATCACCTGCCCAGCGTGCACCGTAAAACCAGACTCTGGAGCCATCCTCCAGGGTTTCACACACCGTGGGGTATCCGCTTCTCGAGGCGTTATGAAAGGCGGCTTCGGGGTCCTCCGACACCAAGGCATCCAGGCGAAGGCCTGCCACCCGCTCATCGATTTCACGACAGGCCTGCTGATTGTCGCCGCTGCGCTGCATGTCCACCGCTACCCATTGGACACCGGCCCTGCGCAGGGTGTCGAAGACTCGGTGCAAGGCCTCACTGTGTTCGACCCGTTCAACGTGATTGCCCTGCACATAGCGCTCGACATACCCGACCCGATAGCCCGTCAACGCCCGCGTGGCGGTGAACGTGGTGTTATTCAACACGAGCGGTACCTCTACCATCACCGGTTCGGTAGGATCCTCGCCGCTGAGGGCGACAAGTGATAGCGCGGGGTCACGCACCGGCCGTAGATGGGGCGCCAGGGCGTTATACCCTGGGATGAGCATGGCGCCCGCAGCCTGTTCGGTGCCAAAGACAATAGAGGTGGGTGCAGCATGGGGGGGTGAAGCAGGTACGTCGGCGGCGTTCATTGGCGGGGGTAGCGGTTGGGCTGGGGCACAAGGCACCCCTATTTTCCAAAGCTTCTTACAGTGGCTGTCCATCGAAACATCCTCCCGGAAATAAAATTCCCGCGGGATCATCGCACTCTCATTTGACCTTTGTCGCAGAGCAGAAATTCGCTGAAAAACTCTTTTCCAAGCGGGCCATCGGCTCAGCTTGCTGCGTGTTCGTTGACCGGTTGAGGCTCCACTTCCAGCCACCAGGCTTGCCCGCGCTCAGGCTGGTTCAAGCGAAAAGCCTGACCCATCGCCGGAGTGGTGATCGAGATATTGCGCTCCCAGGCCAGGGCCATGATGCGGTCGAAGGGCTCATGCCAGGCGTGGAAGGCCAGATCGAAGGTGCCGTTGTGAATCGGCAGAAGCCAGCGCCCTTTCAGATCGATATGCGCCTGCAGCGTTTGCTCCGGCTGCATGTGCACATGGGGCCAATCGACATTGTAAGCGCCGGTTTCCATCAGGGTCAGGTCGAACGGCCCGTACTGCTCGCCGATGCGTTTGAAACCGTCGAAATAGCCAGTATCGCCACTGAAAAATATACGTCGCGTAGCGTCGATCATTACCCATGAGCACCACAGGGTCTGGTTGCCATCAAACAGGCCGCGCCCTGAAAAGTGCTGGGCCGGCGTGCAGACAAAACGAACGCCATCGACTTCGATGCCCTGCCACCACTCCAGCTGGCGCACTTTGCTGGCGTCTACGCCCCATTTGACCAGCGTGTCACCCACGCCCAGGGGCGCCAGGAAGTAGCGGGTCTTTTCGGCCAATTGGACCACCGCTTTACGGTCGAGATGGTCGTAATGATTATGGGAAAGGATCACCGCTTCCAGCGCTGGCAGCTCATCAAGACTGATGGGCGGCTGATGAAAACGCTTGGGGCCGGCCCAACTGAACGGCGAGGCGCGTTCGGCAAACACAGGGTCGGTGACCCAGAATTTACCACGCAGTTTCAGCAGCACGGTTGAATGGCCGAGGCGATACACGCTGTGATCAGGGGCGGCCAATAACTGCTCGCGGGTCAGTGGCTGTACCGGAATCTGCCCCACCGGCCGTGTCGTGCGCGGCTTGTTGAATAGCATGTTCCAGAAAATGCGCAGGGTCTTGCCCAAGCCACCGTGCTGCACCGGAGTGTCGTTGCTGAAGTGCCCCAGGCCCTGCTCGGCAGGCTTGGGCGCCGAGGGCGCCGGGTCGAGACGGGTTGAAATAGTGGCCATGACGATGTGACTCCGGCGGTCCGCTCAAGTATTACACTGCACAGTGTAGTTTCTAGATTGCAACAAAATCCGGAGCAAGTAAACTGCCCGGTGTAATTTCATTGTTGAGTCGAATGCCTTCCATGACTGCCCCCAAACGCCTCACCGAGCGTAAACGCGAAGCCATCGTGGCTGCGGCGATTGCCGAATTTCGCGAGAACGGCTTCGAGGTCACCAGCATGGACAAAATCGCCGCAACTGCTGGCGTTTCCAAGCGCACGGTGTACAACCATTTCCCCAGCAAGGAAGAACTGTTCGCCGAGATCCTCCACCAACTATGGGCCAGCAGCGTTGCCCAGCTGGACGTGATCTATACGAGCGACCGTCCGCTGCGCGACCAACTGCGCACGTTGCTGGAAGCGAAAATGCAGATGATGTCGGACGCCAACTTCCTCGACCTGGCACGCGTAGCCATTGCTGCCACCATTCATTCGCCGGAACGCGCTCAAGACATGGTCAACCGCCTCAGCGCACGAGAAGAAGGCTTTACCCAATGGGTGCGCGCCGCCCAGGAAGACGGCCGCCTCACCTGCACCGACCCGGGGTTCGCCGCCCACCAGATCCAAAGCCTGCTCAAGGCCTTTGCATTCTGGCCGCAGATTACCCTCGGCCAGCCCACCCTCGACCCCGCCGCCCAGGCAGGTGTTATCGAATCAGCCATCGACCTGTTCCTGGCCGGCTACGAAGTCAGCACTCCGCCCTCATACTAAGGCGCGTTATTGCAGAGCGTTTTGGCGTATTCCGCCCGTTGCGTGGCCGCCCATCCGGCCTGAGTTGTCTGATGACACCTCGTCTGAAACTTCATTCGCCGGCTTGCCGCAATAGCATAATGCCGCCATTGGTCGCCTGGTCAAAATAGTCCTGCCTGACGGGCGAACTTCCAGGTCGGTTGATCACTCTGACACCGTTGTTCTACCCCCCTCTGTCAGCATCAGGAAGCTGGCAATGAGCAAGTCAACCGTAAGGCCAGGGGCCCTACGGGGTCAGGCGCAAATACATGGACCCCGCATACGCTTGCATGCCCGAGCCCTCCACCATGCTATTCAACGCTCACAAGAAAACCATCAGTACCCTGCAACACAGCCTAGCCCAACAGACCAGCCTGCTGGACGCCATCGAACGCTCCATGGCCGTGATCGAATTCGACCTGCAAGGCACCGTGCTGCGCGCCAATGACAACTTCATCAAGACCATGGGCTACCGCGCCGAACAGATCCTGGGCCAGCCCCATCGGATGTTCTGTACCCCGGCGTTCGCCCGCAGCGCGGACTACAACCAGCTGTGGACGCACCTGCGAAACGGCCAATTCCAGTCGGGCACCTTTGAACGAGTAGGCGCCAACGGCGCCTCGGTGTGGCTGGAAGCCAGCTATAACCCGGTACGGGATGAGGCGGGGAATGTGATCAAAGTGGTGAAATACGCCATGGACGTCACCCCGCGTCTGCAAGCCGAAAGCGAAGCCAACGCCAAGCTCGAAGCCATCGACCGCGCCATGGCGATGATCGAGTTCAACCTCGACGGCACCATCATCACCGCAAACGACAATTTCCTGCAGCGCATGGGCTACAGCCTGGCGCAGATCCAGGGCAAGCATCACCGCCTGTTTTGCACACCCGAGCTGGCCAACAGTGCGGCCTACAGCGAGTTCTGGAAGCGCTTGAACCAGGGCGAGCTGTTCAATGGCCAGTTCGAGCGGGTGGACAAACACGGCCAGGTCGTGTGGCTGGAAGCCAACTACAACCCGGTGTACGACGCCAGCGGGCGCCTGTGCAAAGTGGTGAAGTTCGCCTCGGATGTCACCGCCCGCGTGCGACAGCATGCCGCTGACGCACAGAGCGCCGCCCAGGCTTACCACCTGTCGTTGAACACCCAGGAGATGGCGGAAAAAGGCGCCGAGGTGATTCAGAAAACCGCCAGCGGCATGCGCGAAATCGCCGTGGATATCGACACCTCTTCGCAACTGATCGCCAAACTCGGCGAACGCTCGCAACAGATCACCGCCATCGTCAATACCATTCGCGGCATTGCCGACCAGACCAATCTGCTGGCCCTCAACGCCGCCATTGAAGCCGCCCGCGCCGGCGAGCAGGGCCGTGGCTTTGCCGTGGTGGCCGATGAAGTGCGGCAACTGGCGGCGCGTACCAGCGGCTCCACCGCCGAAATCTCCGGCATGATCGCCATGATCCAGGACGAAACCCGCCAAGCCATCGACAGCATGGACGCCACCCGCGACCGCGCCGCCCAGGGTGTGGAACTGGCCAACCAGGCCGGCACGGTGATCCTGCAGATTCGCGAAGGCACCGGCGAAGCAGTACAAGCGGTAAGTGCGTTTGCCAATGAGCGGGGCAATCGCTGAGCCATTGGCGCTGGCTGTCTGCAGGTTAACTTCGCAGCCAGCGCACATGCCGCCCCAGTTCATCAAATAGCGTCACCACCGAGCGTAACGCCCGGCAATCAGGCCGCGTCAACAACCACAGCGCCGTATCGTGCCCTGCCAGCGCAGGGCCCAGCGGTTGCAGGCCATCGCCCATCAGAAACTCCGGCAGCGCCGCCACGCCCAACCCCGCGCGCACTAATTCGGTCACCGACTGCATGCTGTTGCACCGATAACGGGGACGCACGCCCGGCAAATGCTCACGGCGCCAGATGACGGTGGGGTGATCGGGTAAAAAATCGTCCGGCGCGATCCAGGCCAGGTCGGCCCACTCATGGTCTGGGTGCAGGCGCGCATAGTCGGCACTGGCACACACCTGGTAGGTCACCGCACCCAGGCAACGTCCGACAAGATGTGCTGGCGGCGTCTTGGTCAGGCGCAGGGCGATATCCGCATCGCGGCGGCTGAGGTTGGCGAAGTCATTGGAGGTGCTCAGTTCCAGGGTCAACGCCGGGTAGGCCGGCATGAACTGCGCGAGGGCCGGCAACAGCAAGCCTTGCAACACCGAGTCGGTGCAGGTCAGGCGCACGGTACCGCTGATCACTTCACCGCCCTGCTCCACGCCAATACGCGCCGCCTCCAGCGCCTGTTCGGCACGCTCGGCCTGTTGGGCCAGGTTGCTCGCCAGGCTGGTGGGCAAATAACCGGCACGGCTTTTTTCAAACAGGGTCTGGCCCAGCGCCGCCTCCAGCCGCCGCACCGCACGGAATACCGTGGACACATCGACCCGCAGCAGCGCCGCCGCCCGCGCCAGGGTACCGCCGCGCACCAGGGCCAGGATCAATGACAGGTCGGCGTAGTCGATTTGATAGTGCGTGACTGCATTGAACATATGGGCAAACGCCAATATTGATTGCGTGAGCGCCAATCTATAGTGGGTATCACCCCACCACAAGTCATGGACGTACATGATGCCAACCCCCGCGCTGCACCTTGCCCTGATCGGTGATTACACCCCCGATGTGACCGCCCACCAAGCCATTCCCATGGCCCTGCAACAGGCCGCCGACGTTCTGGGCCTGAACGTCCAAGTGCAATGGCTGGCCACCGACACCCTCACCTCCACTTCTGCCCTGAGCGACTTCGACGGTTTCTGGTGCGTGCCCGGCAGCCCCTATCGCGATGTCGACGGCGCCTTACGGGCGATACGTTTTGCCCGCGAACAAGGTCGCCCTTTCCTCGGTACCTGCGGCGGTTTTCAACATGCCGTGCTGGAATATGCCCGCCATGTGCTCGGCTGGGCCGATGCCCAGCACGGCGAATTAATGCCGGATGCTGAACGCGCTGTCATCACGCCGCTGAACTGCTCCCTGGTGGAGGTGAGCGACACCGTACGCCTGGCCCCGTACACGCGCATTGCCCAGGCCTACGGCCGCCTGGACATCCACGAGGGTTACCGTTGCCGCTACGGCATCAACCCCGCCTTTGCCGACGCCCTGCTGGACGCCAACCTGATTCCCACCGGCCACGATTCGGCGGGCGATCTGCGCGCGGTGGAACTGCTCGACCACCCGTTCTTCGTCGCCACCCTGTTCCAGCCCGAACGCGCCGCACTCAAGGGCATCACGCCGCCGCTGGCGATTGCGCTGCTCAAGGCCTGCCAGGAGGTATCGGTATGATCGCCAAGACACCCGCCCCACCTTATTACGCGGTAATTTTCAGCTCGCTGCGCACCGGCGCCGACCTGGGTTATGGCGAGGCCGCCACACGCATGCTGGAACTGGCCAGGCAACAACCGGGGTTCCTGGGGGTGGAATCGGCGCGGGAGGATGGACTGGGGATCACCGTGTCCTACTGGGCCAGTGAGGCGGCGATACTGGCCTGGAAACAGCAGGCCGAGCATCGGCAGGTGCGCGAGCAAGGGCGGGCCACTTGGTATGAGGCGTTTCACACACGGGTATGCAAGGTAGAGCGGGCCTACACCTTCTCCACTTGAATCACCGAACCCGGTGGGAGCTGGCTTGCCTGCGATGCAGACACTTCGGTGATGCAGTGAAACCGCATTGATACTATCGCAGGCAAGCCAGCTCCCACATTTGCTCGTCATCGTTAGCAAAATCGCGGACGCTCAGCTCACCAAACTACGCAACGCGCTGATCTGCGGGATCTCTACCCGGCGCATATACACGCGTAGCGGCTCGGTGAATTTGATGCGGTCGTCGATATTCTGGTCGAGCAACAACTGCAGGCGCGCTCGGCACAGGGTCATGGTGTGGTCGGCGGCCGGCAGCCAGACGAACTCGGCCGTGGGGATGATGCCGTCATCGGCCACGTCCATGCCGAATGAGTCTTCGCTGAAACGTACGATGTACTGGCCGGTCTTGCGGTTGAGGCCGACAAATCCCTGGAGTTGGTCGGCGGCCTGGCAGATAAGCTCGGAAGTGATGCGCATGGTAAACCTCACTGAAAAGTCCCACAGGGACTGGAAAGATGGTTTACACGCGTGGCAGAAATTACCGCCCTCTGACGGGGCAGCTACCCGTAAGAATACTGCAACGCCCTGCAAAAAAGTCGACAAAATTGGCCGGTGCGCACGTTAATGTCGGTTTGGTGATAGCGCCGTTCGCAATCAATTGTTAAAAAGGACACCTTCTCAAAGTTACCTCCACGAAAGGACTTCGCATATGCCTGTCACGTTTTCCAAAAGCGCCTTGCTGCTGGCGTTGATGCTCGGCCTTGGCCAGGCACAGGCTGCCGAACCGGTCAGCCCGGCCGAATTGGCGACAAACGAAGGCATCCCCTATCCTGCCGTGATCGCTCACCGTGGCGCATCCTACGACGCACCTGAATCCACCGCCGCTGCCTACAAAGTTGCACGCGACCTGGGCGCCGACTACCTGGAACTGGACTTGCAACGCAGCAAGGACGGCGTGCTGTTCGCTCTGCACGACAACAACCTGCAGCGCACCACCGACGTCGCCACCAAGTTCCCCGAGCGCAAAGACGCGCCTGCCAACGAGTTCACCTGGAAAGAACTGCAAACCCTCGACGCCGGCAGCTGGTTCAACGCCGCCTACCCGGACCGCGCGCGCCCTGGTTTCGTTGGCCTGAAAATCCTGAGCCTGGACGACATCATCAAGATCGCCGAAGGCAACCCCTCGCACAAACCCGGCCTGTACATCGAGACCAAGGAGCCCAAGCAGTTCCCGGGCATCGAAGCCGACCTGAAAAACAAGCTGCTGGACAAAGGCTGGCTGAGCTCCGCCGGCTCCAAGCTGGGCAAGAGCAACACCGGTGTCGGCCAAGGCAAGGGCCGCGTGGTGCTGCAAACCTTCGAAACCGCCAGCCTCAAAGAGCTGCAGAAAGAAATGCCCAACACTCCGAAAATCCTGCTGTTGTGGGTGGGTGAAGGCAGCATCGAGCCCAAATCCAAAGTGACCTTCGCCGAGTCTGGCGAAGCCACCAAGGCCGCCTACTACGCCAAGCAAGAGCCCAAAGATGCCGCCGAATTCGAAAAGTGGGTCGATGAGGCCAAAAGCCTTGGCGCCATCGGCACCGGCCCGTCGGCTGAGCTGACCGACCACGGCGACCAGAGCTACACCGACCTGGTGAAGCCGGAAATGAACAAGCTGACCCACGACAAGGGCCTGCTGGTGCATGTGTATACCGTGGATGAGCCGGTGGACTTCGAGAAGGTCATGAAGGCCGGCGTCGATGGCATCTTCACCAACCGCGCCGCCGAGCTGTTGAAGTTCTACAAGCGCTGGCCGTCGTCCAGCGTGCAAGACCTGCTCAACGACCATAAGTACTAAAAGCGTTGGTGTCAGTGAGCCATTAAGGATGAGTTAAGTTGCGCTGGTTAATCTGGCGCCACTTAAACAGCTCAACCTAAGAAGGACATACACCATGAAAACCTTGACCGCCCTGTTCGCCGCTACTGCCCTGACCTTGACCGCCGGCCTGGCCCAGGCTGATGTTCGTCCAGACCAGATTCCCAGCCTGCTCAAGACCGGTGAAGTGATGGCGTTCGAAAAGCTCAACGCCGCCGCCGTCGCCCAACATGCCGGCGCTACCATCAACGATACCGAGTTGGATCACGAAGCTGGCAAGCTGGTCTACGAAGTGGACCTGACCGACACCACCGGCAAGAAATGGGATGTGAAGCTCGACGCCAAAACCGGTGCCGTGCTGGAAAACAAGCAAGACACCTGAGTTGAACCTTGAAAAAACGCGCCACCTTCGGGTGGCGCGTTTTTTTATGCGCGCCTCAAACCGTCACATAACCGTCATACCGCCTTGCAATGATTCGCTCAGGAACCTGTGAAACGTCCTACAGGCCCTTTCTCTGCGAGTCGCCATGAACCACAGCATCGACCACGGCCATCAAGATTCCGATCTGTTTGGCCTGCTTTACGGTTTTCGTTTTCGCCCCGGCGAGAAAGGCCAACAAATTGATTCCGCCACCGCCCTCGCCGCCTTGCAGCAACCGCCAGATCCGGAAGAATTCCTGTGGCTGCACCTGAACCTGGCGCACGCCGCCTGCGAGCGCTGGATGCAGGCGCATCTGTCACTGCCAGAAGAGTTTTTTGAAGCCTTGCATGAGGGCTCACGCTCCACGCGCATCGAGCATGTGGACTCGGCCTTATTGGCCGTGGTCAACGATGTGGTGTTCAACTTCAGCAGCATGGTGTCGTCGGATATTTCCACGCTGTGGGTGTGTGCGCGCAGCCGCTTGCTGGTGAGCGCACGCCTGCAGCCGTTGCACTCGGTGGATAAATTGCGCTCGTCGGTGAAGGCCGGCGAACACTTTCGCTCCCCCTTGGAGCTGTTGGTGCACCTGCTGCGCGACCAGGGCGAAGTGCTGACGCAGATCGTGCGCAAGACCAGCATCAGCGTTGACCAAATCGAGGATCAGCTGTTGTCTTCGCGCCTGTCCACCAACCGTGCCGAACTGGGCGCCGCCCGCCGCGTGCTGGTGCGCCTGCAACGCCTGCTGGCTTTGGAGCCGGGCTCGCTGCTACGCCTGCTCAATCGCCCGCCGCAATGGCTGCAAAAGGAAGACGTGAAGGAATTGCGCAAATCCACCGAGGAGTTTGCGCTGATCATCAACGACCTGACCGCCCTGGGCGAACGCATCAAGCTGTTGCAGGAAGAGATCGC
Source organism: Pseudomonas sp. Pse35 (assembly GCF_024519715.1). Classification (NCBI taxonomy): domain Bacteria; kingdom Pseudomonadati; phylum Pseudomonadota; class Gammaproteobacteria; order Pseudomonadales; family Pseudomonadaceae; genus Pseudomonas; species Pseudomonas sp. Pse35. The sequence goes on from NZ_JALJRP010000023.1 coordinate 20,694, forward strand.
CGCCAACCTCAATGAACAGAGCAACCGCACATTGTTTACCCTCACAGTGGTGACGGTGCTGGCGCTGCCGATCAACATCATTGCCGGTTTTTTTGGCATGAATGTGGGTGGGGTGCCCCTGTCCCAAGACCCGGAAGGCTTCTGGATACTGGTGGCCTTGGTCGCAACCTTCACCCTGATCGCTGGGCGGTGGGCATTCCGCAAATTCTCAAATTGAAATAAGCCCAAAGGTGGGAACTGGCTTGCCTGCGATTGCGGTGTATCAGCCAAGACAATGCAAGCAGACCCACCGCTATCGCAGGCAAGCCAGCTTCCACAGGGGTTAAGCGTATGTTCAGTGATTGAAGAGTCCCGTCATCGCTCTGAGCCGCTTCTTGTACAACCGCCGCGCCTCCAAAGCCTCCTCCAGACTCACCGCCACAAACCCCGCCCGCTGGTTGGGCTGCATTTGCCCGATCAAGTCCAGGTCGGCGCTGATCACCGTGCCGATCATCGCGTAGCCACCGCCCGACACCGCATCGCGGTGCAGCACAATCGGCTCCAGCCCCGCCGGTACTTGAATCGAGCCAATCGGGTAGCAACTGTCCACGATGTTGGAAGGATCGGAGCCGGCGCCAAACGGCTGTTCCCGCGGCTGGAAGCTCAACGCGCTGCCGCCCTTGAAGCGATAGCCAATGCGATCGGCCTCGGAGCCGACCGTCCACGGCTCGGCAAAAAAGCTGCTTTTGGCCTCCAAGCTCAAGCGTTCGTAATACAGCCCCGGCACCACCCGCAACGTCACATCGCCGCCGACCGAACGCCGCAACGCCATCGGCAAGCTGTTGCCCGCACGCCCGGTACCGCTGGCGCTACCGATCGGCAATTGATCGCCCTCCTGCAAGCGTCGGCCATTAAACCCGCCGAGGGCGCCGAGGGTGTAGGTGGAGCGGCTGCCGAGCACCAACGGCACGTCGATACCGCCGGCGACGGCGAGGTAGGTGCGTGCGCCGGCCTTGGGAAACTCGAACCGCAGCACCTGCCCGGCGCGCACGGCAAAGGCGGTGTCCTGGTGCACCACTTCCCCGTCCAGGCGCGGCGACATCAAGGCGCCGCTCAGGGCCACCAGCGCGTCCTGCTGGAACTCCAGCGCCGGCCCGATCAGCGTGCATTCCAGGCCCGCCGCGCCCACGGGATTGCCCACCAGGTGGTTGGCCGCACTCAACGCGTATTGGTCCAGCGCCCCCGATGGTGGGATGCCCAAATGGTAATAACCTTCGCGGCCCAGGTCCTGCACGGAGGTGGCGAGGCCGGGTTTGAGGACCTTGATCATGCCAGCGCCTCCTGCAGTTTTTTCGGATAGCCGATGGGGTCGGCGAGAAAGGCATCCAGGGAAAACTCCACCGGGCGAATGCGCAAGTCGAAACGCCCGGCGTCCACCTCGGCGACCGCCAGGTCATATGCCTCGCGGTCCATCGGCTTGAACTGCACGATATCGCCAGGGCGGAAGAACACCATGTGCTCCTTGAGGTACGCCAACTGCTGCGCCGGGTCGTAGATCGGTGCCGGGGTAACGCCGAACATCTGATAACCGCCCGCCCCTCGCACTGAGTAGATACAGCCAAAGCAACCGCCATGGCCCAGGGTCAGTTTCGGTGTGTCGGTGCGTGGCCGCAGGTATTTGGGCACCTGCAATTGCCGCTCGCGTTCGACCATCTGGAACATGAAAGGCAAGCCCGCGACAAAGCCGACCATCGACACAAACCACGGCGCGCCACTGTGGGCGGCGATGAACGCTTCCACGTCGGCCAGGCCATTGATGCGTGCCGCGTATTCCAGGTCTGTGCCGCTGGGGTCTTGGTGGCGGTCACGAAAACGCATCAGGGTTTCGTGGGTCCAGGGGTCGTTATAGAGCACCGGGATTTCGATGATGCGCGTGCGCAAGGTGCGTTCGGCCACGGCCTGGGCTTCGGCGCTTTGCACGGCGTCGAGCAGCGCGTGAGGGGCGATGCGGTCAGGGTCGAAGCGAATCTGGAAGGATGCATTGGCCAGGCACACATCCAGTACGCCTTCCAGTGCCAGGCGCTCCACGGCGCGGGTCACCGCCATGCCCTTGAAAAAAGCCTCCAGGGACATGCTGTCGCTGACCTCGGCAAACAGATGTTCATCACCGCCGAAGCTATAGCGGATGGGGGACGTTTCAGCCATGTCTGTTCCTCTTGGAATCTTTGTAGAAAGGCAGGCAAAAAAGTAAGGGTTGGATCTTATCGGGGTGTTCTGACGTCGATACCCGCCTGGTCCAAGGCTTCACGGGTAGCCTCCACCAGATCCAGGGCGCCAGGGGTGTCGCTGTGCAGGCAGATGGAATCGAATTCGATCGCAAGGTCTTCGCCTTCGACGGTACGTACCAGGCCGGCCTGACACGCACGCAAGACCCGGGCGGCCACTGTGGCTGGGGCCAGCGCCCGCACATTGCGGGTAAACACGATGGAGCCGCTCAGGTCGTATTCACGGTCGGCATAGAACTCGCGCACCACCGGCTGCCCCAGTTCCTTGGCGATGCGCCAGATCACTGAGTTGGGCATGCAGTACAGCATCAGCGTGGGCTCAATGATTTGCAGGTTCTGCACCAACAGCCGGGCGGCCTCTTCATCACTGGCCAGGTGCATGTAAAGCGCGCCGTGAGGCTTGATATGTTGCAGGGTCACGCCTTGGGCGCGGGCCATTTCACGCAGGGCACCGAGCTGGTAGAGCATGTCGTCCACCAATTCCTGCGCCGGTGCGTTGATGTGCCGGCGACCGAAACCCACCAGGTCACGAAAGCCTGGGTGCGCGCCGATGGCCACACCCAGTTGCTTGGCGCGCTCGACGGTGCGGCGCATGGTGCCGGGGTCGCCGGCGTGAAAGCCGGTGGCGATATTGGCGGAGCTGATATAGGCCATCAGCTCTGCGTCGACGCCGTCGCCGATGGTCCAGGGGCCAAAGCTTTCGCCCATGTCTGAATTGAAATCCACTGCCTGCATCAGGGGCGCTCCGCCAAAGGTGATGCCCGCAAAGTAGGCCGGGGCTTGACCCCTTGGGAAGATCTATTATCAGATGGCCCATCTTCTGAAAATCAGATAGCTTTTTATCCTCAACCCCAGATCGTTCCCACGCTCTGCGTGGGAATGCAGCCATGGACGCTTTGCGTCCGCACTTGAGACCGTGGCGCGGAGCGCCACAAGAGGTACTCCCACGCAGAGCATGGGAACGATCAATAAGCAGAGTGCGATATGTCTTTAACCTTGCGCCAGGTTCGCTATTTCGTCGCCACTGCGGAAATCGGCCAGATTTCCCAGGCAGCAATTCATCTGAATATTTCCCAATCGGCGGTGACCACAGCGATCAAGGAGCTGGAAGCCATGCTCGGCGTGCAGTTGTTCGTGCGCTCGGCCCAAGGCATGAACCTCACCGACGCCGGGCGGCATTTTCTCAACCGTGCCTATGTGATTGTGCGCAGTGTGGAGGACGCCCTCAACAGCCCGTTGCCGGACTACCGCGCCAGCGGCGTGCTGCGGGTGGCGGCCAGCTACACGGTGCTGGGTTATTTCCTGCCGCACCATTTACAGCGCATGGAGCATTGGCATCCGGACGTAACCATCGAGGTGTTCGAACAGGAGCGCCAGGCCATCGAACAGGGCCTGCTCGACGGCCAGTTCGACATGGCCGTGGTGCTGACCGCCAACCTTACCCACGCGGATATCGTCTCGGAAATTCTGTTCAACTCCGAGCGCCGCTTGTGGCTGCCCAGCCATCACCCGTTGTGCGAACGCGGTGCCGTGAGCCTGGCCGACGTGGCCCAAGAACCCTACATTTTGCTCACCGTCGACGAAGCCGAACACAGCGCCATGCGCTACTGGGAACAGGCCGGGCAAACGCCCAAGGTGCGGCTGCGCACCAGCTCAGTGGAGGCGGTGCGCAGCATGGTAGCCAACGGCAGCGGCGTGGCGATCCTGTCAGACCTGGTGCACCGGCCCTGGTCCCTGGAAGGCAAACGCATCGAAACCCTGACCGTGACCGACCCGGTCACACCCATGAGCGTCGGCCTGGCCTGGCACCGCGAGCGCGCGTTTACCCCAGCGATGCAAGCGTTCCGGGATTACTTCCACGACGCGTTTCTGGCGCCCCAGCAGTTGTCGGCACGCCGTTAAAGATGAGCTTGCAGGGTGGCGGTCAACCAGTCCATGAACACCCGCACTCGCAACGGCAGATGCCGCTGGCCGGCGTACAGCAACGACACATCTAAGGGCGGCGCTTGGTAGTCGGGCAGCACCGCCACCAACTCGCCGCTGGCCAATAAGTCGCGTATCCCGAGCTGCGGCACCTGGGTGATGCCAAACCCGCCCAGGCACGCCGATTGATAGGCGTCGGTGCTGTTGACCGTCACCCGGCCTGCCATCGCCAGCCGCTGCACCTTGTTGCCCACCATGTATTCGAACCCGGCCGAGCGTGCGCCCAGCGGCCGCACATAATGCACCAACTGGTGATGCGCCAGGTCTGCCAGGGTTTCGGGCACGCCATACCGTTGCAGGTACGCCGCGCTCGCGCAGTTGACCATCGGCATGCTGCACACCCGCCGCGCTACCACGGTTTGATCGGGCTGGGCGCCGACGCGCACCACGCAATCAAAACCTTCGGCGATCAGGTCCACCTGGCGGTCCGAACCGCTGATCTCCATGTCGATCAGAGGATGGCGCGCCATGAAGGTGGGCAGGTTCGGCAAGATCACGCTGCGTGCCATGACGTTAGGCATGTCTACTCGAATGCGCCCGGCCAGTTGGGTCTCATCCTGGCGAAACAGGCCCTCGAGCTCTTCCATATGCGCCAGCAGGTCCTTGCTGCGTTCATACAACACACGGCCATCCTGGGTCGCCTGCACCTTGCGCGTGGTGCGTTGCAACAGTCGCGCACCGAGCAGCTCTTCCAGGGCCTGCACATGCTCGGACACGGTGGAGCGCGGCAGGCCGAGGCTTTCACCGGCCTGGGTGAAACTCGACAATTCGGTCACCCGTACGAAGGTGCGCAGCAGCTCTAGCTTGTTCATGGATTGTTCGCCTTATCCGGCCAGTGATTCCGCTATAGCACTGTTTATCACGTTATAGGCGGACAAATACACTCACTCCCACTGACCCCCACTGAGGACTGCACCATGACCCGTAAAATCGCACTCATCACCGGCGCCAGTCGTGGCCTGGGCAAAAGCGCCGCCCTGCACCTGGCTGCGCAAGGCATCGACATCATCGGCACTTACCACAGCGCAGCGGCCGAAGCCCAAGCCGTGGTTGCCCAGGTAGAGGCCTTGGGCGGTCGCGGCGCCATGCTGCAATTGGACGTCAGCCAGAGCGCAACCTTCGATGCATTCGTTGGGCAGATCGGCACCCTGCTCAAGGATGTGTTCGCCCAGGAACATTTCAACTTCCTGATCAACAACGCCGGGGTTGGCACCTACGCAAGCTTTGCCGAAACCACCGAAGCCCAGTTCGACCAGTTGGTGGCGATCCATGTGAAGGCACCGTTTTTCCTCACGCAAAAACTGCTGCCGCTGATCAGCGATGGCGGGCGCATTATCAATGTCTCCAGCGGCCTGGCGCGCTTCAGCCTGCCGGGTTATGCCGCTTACGCGTCCATGAAAGGCGCGGTGGAAGTCTTGTCGCGCTACCAGGCTAAAGAGCTGGGCCCACGGGGTATTACCGTGAACACCCTGGCACCGGGCGCGATTGCCACTGACTTCGGCGGCGGCGCGGTACGCGATAACACCGATGTGAATGCGATGGTTGCCAATAACACCGCCCTGGGCCGCGCTGGCTTGCCAGACGATATTGGCGGGGCGATTTCGACCTTGCTGGCCGATGGCAGTCATTGGATCACCGGCCAGCGGATCGAGGCGTCGGGGGGGATGTTCCTCTAAACGGCTTCCCCTCTGTAGGAGCGAGCTTGCTCGCGAAAAACTCAAGAGCGCCGCGTGTTTCCAGAGGCCTCGCGTTATCGTTAGCGATCTTCGCGAGCAAGCTCGCTCCTACAGTGGGCGGCGTTTTTTTCGCTGATTTTTTCCCGAATGACGTCATAACCCCAGTGGTACACGTAGGTGTACGGCAGGAAGAACAACAGCACGCCAATGTCGAGGATGAAGGCCTCCAGCAGGCTGATCTTCATCAAGGCGGCAATCAACGGCACTGCCAAGAGAATCAGGCCGCCTTCAAACAACAGCGCGTGCAGCACACGGGTCCAACCACCGTTGGCCAGTTGCAGGCGGGTTTTAAGGCGGTCGAACAGGCTGTTAAACACCACGTTCCAGCTCAGTGCCAACAGGCTGATGCCCAGGGTCACTGCGCCCATTTCCAGCGCCGGCCGGCCGGTGATCCACACCAACAGCGGCGTGCAAATCAATAAGGCCAGCCCTTCGAAACCAAGGGCTTGAAACACGCGTTCAGTAAAGGATTTGGTAGGGGTCATGACCCGGCTCCGTGAGTGACGATGGTTGCCATGATCAGGCTTTGTATCGATACTTCACAACCAATAACCATCGATCAAGGCGATAGTCATGGCCTCCCATGAAGTGCTTCAGGCGTTTGTCCAGGCTGCCACCCAAGGCTCGTTTTCCGCGGCGGCGCGCAAGCTGGGCAAAAGCCAGTCCACCGTGAGCGCGGCAGTGGCCAGCCTTGAGATTGACCTGAACGTGGTGCTGTTTGACCGCAGCAGCCGCAAGCCGACCCTCACGCCGGCGGGGCAAGTGTTGCTGCAAAGGGCTGAGCAAGTGCTGGAAGCCAGTAGCCGCCTGGAGCTGGCAGCCAGTCAGTTATCGCAAGGCCTGGAGCCGAAGTTGAGTCTCGCCATGTCCGATACTTACCAATCCGATCGATTCGAGGTCGCCCTCACGGCCTTCGAGCAACGCTACCCGGACCTTGAGCTGGAATGCCTGATCGCGGAATGCGAAGACTTGATCGCACTGGTGCAAAGTGGCCGGGCGCAGATCGCGTTTATCGAGAAACAAGAAGCCTACCCGCCGGACCTTTCCTTCTCCACGGTGGAGGAGCGCACGGAGATCGCGCTGTTTGTCTCGCCTGGACACCCATTGGCGACCCTGGACAAGGTTCACCCGCACACCTTGCAACAACACCGGGAGTTGCGTTTGGCGAGCATCATCAGCCCCAATGAAAACCGCGGTACGCAGCGAGTATGGTCGGCGCCGAGTTACCTGATGCTGATGGAGATGGCACAGCTGGGGTTTGGCTGGGCACCGATTCCACGCTGGCTGGTGGAGCGCTTTGGCGGCAACCAGTTGGTTGAACTCAAGGTGCGCAGTTGGCCGCGTTCGGTGGCGGTGGATGCGCTGTGGTCCCGGCACCAGCCGCCGGGGCCTGCGGGGAGCTGGTTGCTGGGCAAGATGCTGGAATGAGCCTGTAGGAGCGAGCTTGCTCGCGAAGAACGTCAACGATAACGCGTGCTTCCTGAAGAAACGTGGCGTCTGTGAGTTTTTCGCGAGCAAGCTCGCTCCTACATTTGGATCGTCACTGCCTGGAGGAATTGAGTTCGGCGAGACGCCGCGTGATGAAGCGTTTTTCTGGCGCCTGTTGCGTCAGCGACAGCGCTTTTTCGTACGCGCTGCGGGCTTCGTCAAACCGCCCCAACTGCCGGCAAAACTCCCCACGCGCCGAATGCGCCAAGTGGTAGTCCTGCAACTCACCGCGCTGCAAAAGATTGTCTACCAGCACCAACCCCGCCAACGGCCCCTGCTCCATCGCCACCGCTACCGCACGGTTCAACTCGATCACCGGCGACGGCACAGACCTGAGCAATACATCGTAGAGCCCGACAATCTGCCGCCAATCGGTTTCTCCTGCGCTGGGCGCCTCGGCGTGCACGGCGGCAATCGCAGCCTGCAAGCAATACGGCCCGAAGCGTGGCGTCATCAGCGCCTGCTCCACCAATGCGCAGCCTTCAGCGATCAAGGCCCTGTCCCAAAGCGTACGATCCTGAGCGTCCAACAGCACCAGTTCGCCGCTGGCAGAAGTGCGGGCAGGCCGACGCGACTCGTGCAGCAACATTAACGCCAGCAAGCCCATGACTTCCGGCTCGGGCAGCAACTCCAGCAGCAAACGCCCCAGGCGAATGGCCTCCAAGGTCAGGTCCTCACGGGTGAGGTCGGCACCCGCTGACGCCGAATAGCCCTCGTTGAACACCAGGTAAATCACCCGCAGCACACTGTCCAATCGTTCGGGCAATTCGGCGCGGGACGGCACTTGATACGGAATTTTCGCCTCACGGATCTTGCCCTTGGCGCGCACGATGCGTTGGGCAATGGTGGTGGGCGTGGCAAGAAAAGCGTGAGCGATGGCCTCGGTGCTCAGGTCGCAGATCTCGCGCAAGGTCAGCGCAACCTGGGCATTGGCTGCCAACGCTGGGTGGCAGCAAGTGAACATCAGGCGCAGGCGGTCGTCTTCCACGTCTTCATCACTCCAAGGCGCGACCTCCAACGCCTCGGCCTGCTCTTCCAATAACGGGGTAAAACGCGACTGCCGACGCAGGCGGTCGATGGCTTTGAAGCGACCGGTGGACACCAGCCACGCCCGTGGATTATCCGGCACGCCATCCTCGGGCCAGCGCTGCAGGGCGACAAAAAATGCTTCGTGCAGCGCCTCCTCGGCCAAGTCGAAATCACCCAGCACACGAATCAACGTCGCGAGCACGCGGCGTGATTCGCGGCGGTAAATAGCGTCGATCTGCTGGGTCAATCGACCATGTCCTCGGTCACCAACTTCACCAGGCGGTCCAGGCTCTGGCCCCAGCCGTCATGAAAGCCCATGGCTTCGTGGACCTGCTTGTCCTCGGCACTCCAGTGCATGGCGCGGGCGGTATAGAGCGTCTTTTCGCCGACCTCCTCAAAGGTGACTTCGGCGCTCATGAACGGCTTGCCCGAAGGCACCCAACCCGGCATGAACGCGTCGGTAAACACCAGGCGGTTGGGCGCATCGATTTCCAGGAACACGCCCTGGGTCGGGAACTCGCTGCCATCGGGCGCACGCATCAAGGTGCGGAACAAGCCGCCGACCCACAGGTTCATCTCGCATTCAGGGGTGGTCATGCCGTGGGGGCCCCACCATTGTTGCAGCAGGGTTGGCTCAGTCCAGGCGCGAAACACCCGGCGGCGCGGCGCATCGATCAAGCGGCTGATGGACAGTTCAAATTGGGCGGGTTGAGTGTTCACGGGAAACCTCCTCACGTCTTTTGATTATTGTGTTGAGAGATTCAATTGGCGCACGGGGCGCACTTCCACACTGCCGACCCGGGCCGCCGGAATGCCGCCAGCCACCTGGAGCGCTTCATTGAGGTCCTTGGCGTCGATCAGGTAGAACCCGGCGAGCTGCTCCTTGGTTTCGGCAAACGGCCCGTCGGTGATCGACAGCTTGCCGTTGCGCATGCGCACGGTGGTGGCGCTGGTCACCGACTCCAGCGGCTCGGAGGCCAGCATGCGCCCGCTGGCCTGGATGGCCTCGGCGTAGGCCAGACATTCCGAGTCATGGGGGCTGTCGGGCGAGGTGTGCAACGCCTGTTCGTTGCTGTAGATCAGGCACAGGTATTTCATGGCGTTCTCCGTTTTCGGACTACTGACTATAGTTCGCGGTGCTCAAGGTTTCAGGTCGAACAACGCCGTGCCGCTTTGCATATCAAACGGCGCCGACCAGTGCTCGTGCACCACCTTCCATTGGCCATCGATGCGCTGGTAGCCGGCGGTGACACGCATCCAGCAAGCCTTCACCTCACCGTCCGGCCCGGCACCGCCGCAGTGGGCCAGCCAGTGGGCGAATGCGCTGTCTGGCGCTTCGACGACATGCAGTTCATGAAACTCGAAGATGCCGGGGCCGGGGCAGTGCTCCATGCACGCCTCCCAATGCGCGCGATAGGCCGCCTTGCCCTTGAATTGCAGAGCGGTTACAGCGTCGAACGAGACGATATCGTCGGCGTAAAAGCTGACAATCTGGTCGATATCGCGACTGACAACGGCGCCTTTCCATTGCTCGATCAGGCTCTTGATTGCAGTGCTCATGGCGATGACTCCTTGGGGTGGAAAATCACGGAAGACCCCCTTAGTCGAATGGCCCCGAGGGAAATCGACATCCCCCTGAAAAATAATTTCCCGTGGCTCAAACCCGATAAACTGCCACTTCTCTTGCAGCCGTTCGGATAGTCCCATGCCAACCCGCCTCGTTGCTTACGAGGCGCTGAACGCTGTGCAACAACAGCAAGTCGGCGCCATCGAAGTTCACCCTGAACAACTGCCGTTTTGCGGTGATATGTATTGCGCCCTCAATACCCTGCTCGCCAACCCGAGCCCTGGGGTCAAGGGCTTTGCGCTGTTGGTCGACGACCTTCCTGTGGCGTTCCTGCTGCTCAAGCGACCACCGTGCCTGCCTCATTGGGCCGATGAACACAGCGCCACACTCCACGCGCTACAGGTAGACCGGCATCAGCAGGGGCGTGGATACGGTAAGATGTGTTTGCAGGCGTTGCCCGCCGTGGCGCGCGAGGCCTGGCCGCAGATCAAGGGGTTGGAGTTGTCGGTGGATGCCCACAACCTGGCGGCAATGGGGTTGTATCTGGGGGCGGGATGGGTCGATCGCGGTGAGGCGTACAAGGGTCGCGTAGGGTATGAGCGCCGGTTGAGTTTCAGGTTTAATCCATAGCGGCAATGTCACGTAAACATGACTTTTAAGCGTGCATGTCGTGTTTACGTGACATCGGGTGCAGTGTCAGCCCCGCTCCCCGATCGGCAGCCAGATTTCCACCGTCCCCGTGCCCTTCCTGGCATCGAAGTCCGCGCTATAGCGCTCGAAATCCGCACCCATGACCTTGTAGCCCGAATGCGGCAGCCATTCGAACATGATGCGCTCGTAGGTTTGCTCAAGCGCCTGCACCGGCCCGTAGTGGGGGAACACGGCATAGTTGAGTGGCGGAATTTCGATCACCTCGAAATTGCTCGGCACGTCCTTCTTGGCCGGGACTTCAACACCTGCCAGGTAATCGAATTCGCCGTGATGCGGGTTATGGCACACCCCGTAGGTCACACCGCCGACGCGCTTCTTGATGTCCTTGATACAGGTATCGAACAACTCCCACAGCCGTGGGATATCGCCAACGGTGGCCTTCGAATATCGCCCTTGTACCCCGGCGATCACCAGGGCCTTACCGGCTTCCAGGCGTGGCTCCAACGGTTGTTTTGTCTGCTGATCCATACGAACAGTCTCCTTCTTATGAGGGAACAAACCCGCATCGAGTATAGGGGCATATCCGCGTTGTACTCCATGTAGAAAAATTTCCTACGCATCTGGACAACTGGCCATCATCGCCCGTATTGTCTGCCCCGCAGGCCACCGCAGTGGCCGACGTCGCTCGGACGGTTCCGGGCGCTTACGTACCTCGAGGCAACAATGGCAGACCAAGGTTCGCCGCGCCGCTTTGCGCGCATAGATCGACTCCCCCCGTATGTTTTCAATATCACTGCCGAGCTGAAGATGGCTGCGCGTCGGCGCGGCGAAGACATCATCGACTTGAGCATGGGTAATCCTGACGGCGCCACGCCTCCTCATATCGTGGAGAAAATGGTCACCGTCGCCCAGCGTGAAGACACCCACGGCTACTCCACCTCCAAAGGCATTCCGCGCTTGCGCCGGGCGATTTCGCGTTGGTACAAGGACCGTTACGCGGTGGAAATCGACCCGGAGTCCGAAGCTATCGTGACCATCGGTTCCAAGGAAGGCCTGGCGCACTTGATGCTGGCCACCCTGGACCAGGGCGATACCGTGCTGGTGCCCAACCCCAGCTACCCGATTCATATCTACGGCGCAGTGATTGCCGGCGCCCAGGTACGTTCGGTGCCGCTGATACCGGGCGTGGATTTCTTCGCTGAGCTGGAGCGCGCGATTCGTGGCTCGATCCCCAAGCCGAAGATGATGATCCTCGGCTTCCCGTCCAACCCGACCGCGCAGTGCGTGGAGCTGGACTTCTTCGAACGGGTGATCGCCCTGGCCAAGCAGTACGACGTGCTGGTGGTGCACGACCTGGCCTACGCCGACATCGTCTACGACGGCTGGAAAGCCCCCTCGATCATGCAAGTGCCCGGCGCCAAGGACATTGCGGTGGAGTTTTTCACCCTGTCCAAGAGCTACAACATGGCCGGCTGGCGCATCGGCTTCATGGTGGGCAACCCTGAACTGGTCAACGCCCTGGCACGCATCAAGAGCTACCACGACTACGGCACCTTCACCCCGCTGCAAGTGGCGGCGATTGCGGCGCTGGAAGGCGACCAACAGTGCGTGAAGGACATCGCCGAGCAGTACCGCCAGCGTCGCAATGTGCTGGTCAAGGGCCTGCATGAACTGGGCTGGATGGTGGAGAATCCGAAGGCGTCGATGTACGTCTGGGCCAAGATTCCCGAGCAGTACGCGGCCATGGGCTCGCTGGAGTTTGCCAAGAAACTGCTATTGGAAGCGAAGGTGTGTGTGTCGCCGGGGATCGGCTTTGGTGAGTATGGCGACGATCATGTGCGCTTTGCGCTGATCGAAAACCAGGACCGGATTCGCCAGGCCGTGCGTGGGATTCGCGGGATGTTCAGGGCGGATGGGTTGGTGACCAAAGCCTGACTTGATCCACCTGAAGAAACCCAATCAATGTGGGAGCTGGCTTGCCTGCGATGGCAGTGTTGGATTCACTACCGCAATCGCAGGCAAGCCAGCTCTCACATTTGATCAGTTCCCACTCTTGCTTTGGGGTGTGGCTTACACCACCAACGACAGCAACATGATGAAGATCAGCGCCACGATCGACAGAATGGTCTCCATCGCCGTCCAGGTCTTGAACGTCTCGGCCACGGTCATGTTGAAGTACTGCTTGACCAGCCAGAACCCCGCATCGTTGACGTGAGACAGGATCAACGAACCCGCGCCCGTCGCCAGTACCAGCAACTCGCGGTTGACGCCAGGGATCATCCCCACCACCGGCACCACAATGCCCGCGCCGGTAATGGTCGCGACCGTCGCTGAACCGGTGGCAATCCGAATCACCGCCGCCACCAGCCACGCCAGCAGGATCGGGTTGATCTGCGCGTTCACCGCCATATGGCCGATCACGTCGCCCACGCCGCTGGTCACCAGCATCTGCTTGAAGCCACCACCGGCACCGATGATCAGGATGATCGCGGCGGTGGGCGCAAGGCTGGCGTCGAGCAGCTTGAGGATCTGCTTGGAGTGGATGCCCTGGCGATGGCCAAAGGTGTACAGCGATAACAGCAAAGCCAGCAACAGTGCGGTGATCGGGTGGCCGATCATGTCCATCCAGTTGCGCACCACGTTGCCTTCGGCAAAGGCGATGTCGGCAAAGGTTTTGAGCAGCATCAGGAATACCGGCAAGAGCACGGTGACCAGGGTGATGCTGAAGCTGGGCAGCGACTTGTTATCGGTCTCGCGGGCCAGTTGGTCCACCAGTTCCTGGGACGGGTTGCCCGGGATGTACTTGGCGATGAACGTACCGAAGATCGGGCCGGCGATGATGGCGGTCGGCAGTGCGACGATCAGGCCGTACAGGATGGTCTTGCCGATATCGGCACCGAACACGCCGATGGCCAGCAGCGGGCCCGGGTGCGGTGGCACCAGGCCGTGCACCGCCGACAGACCGGCCAGCAGCGGGATACCGATCTTGATCAACGACACGCCGGTACGCCGGGCGACGATAAACACCAGCGGGATCAGCAAAACAAAGCCGATTTCGAAGAACAGCGGGATGCCCACCAGGAACGCGGCGAACATCATGGCCCACTGGACCTTCTCTTTGCCGAAGGCGCGGATCAGGGTCTGGGCGATCTGATCGGCACCGCCGGACTCGGCCATCATCTTGCCGAGCATCGTGCCCAGCGCGAGGATGATGCCGACAAAGCCGAGCACCCCGCCGAAACCGTCCTGGAACGCCTTGATGATCTTGTCCACGGGCATGCCCGAGGTCAGGCCGAGGAAACCGGCCGCGATGATCAGTGCAATGAACGGGTGCACCTTGAACTTGGTGATCATTACGATCAACCCGATGATAGTGACTACTGCATCTAGCAGCAGGTAAGACTCGTGGGACATGCCAAACATGGGGGGTCTCTCCTGTTTGTTGTTGTTATTAAAGCGGGTGTTGAACTTCCTGCCGGGGATAGCGCTATCTTTTCCGGCAAAAAATTAATGAGTAGGTTCAAAGCCGTGCTTGCGCCACCAGGTATGGGTCTGCGCGGCCAGTTCCTCGACGCTGTCTTCACTGGCGTTCAAGGCCAGGGTCAGCGGCTCGCCCTTGGGCGATTCAAGTGTGGCGAACTGGCTGTCGATCAGGCTCGCCGGCATGAAATGGCCGGGGCGGTGAGACACGCGGTCAGCGGCGACTTCACGGGTCAGCTCCAGGAAGACAAAACCCAGGCCCGGCGCAGCTTCGCGCAGGTGGTCACGGTATTTTTTCTTCAGGGCCGAACAGGTCAGTACAGGATGCTCGCCCGCTTTCAACGCGCGACGCAGTTCATCGCACAGGATATCGAGCCAGCCGGCGCGGTCGTCGTCGTTGAGGGGGTGGCCGGCGCTCATCTTTTCGATGTTCGCGGCAGGGTGAAAGCTGTCGCCTTCAATGGCAGTGGCGCCGTTAAGGGCGCACAGGGCTTGGCTGACGCTGGACTTGCCACAGCCGGAAACACCCATGATGACCAGGGCGGTAACAGGTTGACTCATGAAACACCTCAGGACGCAGATAGCGCTACCTTTGCATAGCGTAAGGCTAGTGCAAAAACAGGCTTTTCCCGCGCCGACTTGTCATTTTTATGGAGTGACGCGTGCATCCGTTCCAACAGATTGACTTCAAGAGCTGGACAGGATCAGGCAACCCTTTATCCAAGAATTTGCAGCCCTTTGGAGACAGCGCTACCTTAGTGCCTCGATTTTTGTTTGGCAAGCCGCCTGATGACCTCCAAGAACGATAAAAATACCCGCACGACGGGCCGCCCTACCCTCAATGAAGTTGCGCGCCTGGCCGGCGTCAGCCCGATCACCGCCTCCCGTGCCCTGCGCGGCATCAGCACCGTGGCCACCGAACTGGTGGAAAAAGTGCAACAGGCCGCCGCCGAACTGAGCTACGTGGTCAACCCCGCCGCCCGGGCACTGGCCTCGGCGCAGAGCCATTCGGTGGTGGTGCTGGTGCCGTCACTGTCCAACCTGCTGTTTATCGAAACCCTCGAAGCTATCCATCAGGTACTGCGGCCCAAGGGCTTTGAAGTACTGATTGGCAACTCCCATTATTCGCGTGATGAAGAAGAAGACCTGCTGCGCAACTACATGGCCTACCAGCCACGGGGTTTGTTGCTGACCGGTTTTGACCGCACCGAAAGCGCGCGACGAATGGTCGAGGCCAGCAATGTGCCCTGTGTGTACATGATGGATCTGGACCCCAATGCCGGGGTGAACTGTGTGGGCTTCTCGCAACTGGCCGCCGGCGAGACCGCGGCGGCGCACTTGCTGTCCCGGGGGCGCAAGCGCCTGGCCTATATCGGCGCACAACTGGACCAACGCACCTTGCTGCGTGGCGAAGGCTTTCGCCGCGCCTTGCAACAGGCCGGCATGTACGATCCGGCGCTGGAGCTGCTGACGCCACGGCCGTCCTCCGTGGGCCTGGGAGGCGAACTGTTTTTGCAACTGCTGGCCGCCCACCCGGATGTGGACGCGATCTTCTTCGGCAACGACGACCTGGCCCAGGGCGCCCTGCTCGAAGCCCTGCGCCATGGCATCAAGGTGCCTGAACGTGTGGCGGTGCTGGGCTTCAACGACCTACCCGCCTCGTCATTCATGGTGCCGCGCCTGAGCAGCATCAGCACGCCACGGGAAGCCATCGGGCGTCGGGCAGCAGAGCATCTGCTGACGATCATGGCGGGCAACAAGGTGGCCAAGCCAGTGGTGGATATGGGGTTTGAGTTGCAGGTGCGCGAGAGCACCTGAGCGTCGAGCCGAACGCAATCAATGTGAGAGCTGGCCATGTAGTGTCCACAGAATCAGCGCCTGGCACAGATCCCCTGTGGGAGCGGGCTTGCTCGCGAAGGCGGTGGCTCAGTCAACGCATCTTCAACTGAACCACCGCTATCGCAGGCAAGCCAGCTCCCACATTTTCGGCCGTGCCCGCTTCACACCCTCGCCGCCGTGCCCGGCCCCTGCTAGATTGGTCACTCTCTTAGATGCCAGGGAAGCACCATGGGCCATTCACTGAAAATCTTGGGTCGTACCTCTTCAATCAACGTGCGAAAAGTACTGTGGACCTGCCAGGAGTTGGGCATCGACTACGTGCGCGAAGACTGGGGCATCGGTTTCAAGCCTACCCAATCCCCCGATTTCCTCGCCTTGAACCCCAACGCCCAGGTGCCAGTGCTGATCGACGACCATGGCGTGCTGTGGGAGTCCAATACCATCTGCCGCTACCTTGTCGGCCTCTACCAGCGCCATGACTTGCTACCCGTTGAGCCTGCCTTGCGTGCACGGGTCGAACAGTGGATGGACTGGCAAGCCACCGAACTCAACCCTTCGTGGGGCTATGCGTTCCACGCACTGGTGCGTCAAAACCCGGACTATCAGGACCCGCAACGCATCCAGGCGGGTGTGCAGGCCTGGAATGACAAGATGGCCTTGCTAGAACAACAGTTGACCAAGACCGGCGCCTACGTGGCCGGCGAAGAGTTCACCCTCGCTGACATCTTGATAGGCCTTTCGGTACATCGGTGGCAGATGACACCCATGGAGCGGCCACCCTACCCCGCCATCGCGGCGTATTACCAACGCCTCAGCCAGCACGCCGGCTTCAAGACGTTCGCGCTCGACGGCCACAATTAGAGAAGCAGTTGCGCACGTTAAGCTCCAAGCCCAATAGCGGTTTGGCTTAAAGCTCGAAGCTTCCAACTCGCCCAACTGAAGGTTATTCATGCCCACACTCGCCGCCTGCGTCTCAGACCCAACCCGCGCCGCCCACATCAGCGCCCGCATCGACCGCCTGCCCGCCGTCGCCACTATTTGGCGCCTGGTGGCGTTGCTCTCCATCGGCGGTTTTTTCGAGCTGTATGACCTGTTCCAAACCGCCTATATCAGCCCTGGCCTGATCAGCGACGGGATTTTTCATACCGGCAGCGAAGGTGTTTTCGGTTTCTCGGACCAAGCCGCTTTCGCCTCGGCCACGTTCCTCGGCCTGTTCCTCGGCGCCAGCCTGCTCAGCCCCATCGCTGACCGCTTCGGGCGACGCGCGATTTTCACCTTTGCGTTGGTCTGGTACACGGTGGCCACGGTGTTGATGGGCATTCAAACCTCGGCCTTGGGCATCATCTGCATGCGCTTTCTGGTGGGCATTGGCCTTGGCATCGAACTGGTGACCATCGACGCCTACCTCTCGGAACTGGTGCCCAAACGTATGCGCAGTTCGGCGTTTGCCTTTGCGTTTTTTATCCAGTTTCTGTCCGTACCGGCCGTGGCGTTGATGTCGTGGTGGCTGGTGCCACAGGCGCCGTTCGGTATCGCCGGGTGGCGCTGGGTGGTGTTGAGCAGTGCAGTGTTTGCATTGTTTATCTGGCAACTGCGCAAGCGCCTGCCGGAGTCACCGCGCTGGCTTGCACAAAAGGGACGCTTCGAAGAGGCCGACACGATCCTGAACAACCTGGAGGCACGCTGCCGAAAGGACCAAGGCAAGCCGCTGGACGAACCGGAACCCGAAGCGATCAGCGTGCAGGGCAATGGCCGTTTCGCCGATATCTGGCAGCCGCCCTACCGTCGCCGCGCCTTGATGCTGATCGTGTTTCATGTATTCCAGGCCATCGGCTTCTTCGGCTTCGGCAACTGGCTGCCGGCCTTGCTCTCGGGCCAGGGTGTCAGCGTGACCCACAGCCTGCTCTACGCCTTCATCATCACCCTCGCCTACCCGCTGGGCCCGCTGTTGTTCGTCAAGGTGGCCAACCGCTTCGAGAACAAGTGGCAAATTGTCGGATCGGCCATGGGTGCAGTGATTTTCGGCAGCCTGTTTGCCCTGCAAACCACGGCGTTAGGGCTGATTTTCTGCGGGGTGATGATCACCTTCTGCAATGCCTGGCTGAGCTTCAGTTATCACTCGTACCAAAGCGAATTGTTCCCCACCAATATCCGTGCGCGAGCGGTCGGGTTCTGTTATTCGTTCAGCCGTTTATCCACGGTGTTCAGCAGCCTGTTGATCGGTTTTATCCTCGAACACCTGGGCACGCCGGGCGTGTTGGCGTTTATTGCCAGCAGCATGTTGATCGTGATGATTACCATCAGTTGGTTTGGGCCGCGCACGCGCAACCTGGCGCTGGAGAACATCGCTCACTGACGGCAACGGTTGGCCGCACAAGGAGAAGGCTTGCCGCGTCGACGACGCCAGCCCCAGTAAACACTGGGGTCTGGCAACCGGCACAGTATTTGCTCCAGCTGTCGCACCGTCTGTTTTCATAGGTGAACGATCATGCTGGTTAACAACACTCAAGCGGCGTCGAACGTGCAACAGATCACGCGACCCGACATGGACCCCGCCAACGCCGCCGCCAGTGCGCTGTACAGCGGCGCCCTGCAGGCTGCGCAACACAGCGTGACAGTGCCCGCCGCGCAGAGGGAATTGGACAAGGCCAGCGATCGCATCGACGAAGCCTTCGCCAAGACTCGCGTGCAGTTACAGGCCACAACTAATGGGGCACGTACCGAGTTCACCGAATACATGAGCAAGACCCCAGCCGAACGTATTCGTGAACAGTTACTCAAGGAACAAGGGCTGACCGAAGAACAAGTGCAGGCGATGCCCCAGGACAAACAAGACGCCATCGCCAAACAAGTGGCCGAGCGCTTGAAAGAGCAGCAACAGCAGCAGGTGGCGGCGAAGGCTACTGCTTCGCCAGCCCAGACACTTAAAGAAACCTTGGCCGCGATCTAAACAGGTGCGAGCTGGCTTGCCTGCGATGCAAACAACTCGGTGGATCTGCAGGACCGAGGTGATGCTATCGCAGGCAAGCCTGCTCCCACATAGAGCGGCGGCTGCGCTATTGCAATTGCAGCGTCGAATTGAACTGACTGATCGCATCTACCACATGCCGTGACCCTTCCTGGATCTCCAGGATCACCTGCCCCGCCTCGTTCGCCAACTCCACGCCCAGGCCCGTACGGCTCAAGCTCGACTGCATGCTCGACACGGCGCTCAACGACAGGTCATGGTTCTTGCGCACCACGTCCACGATCTCAACGGTGGCCTGGCTGGTGCGAGCGGCAAGGCTGCGCACTTCATCGGCGACCACCGCGAACCCACGCCCGTGCTCGCCCGCACGCGCGGCTTCAATCGCCGCATTCAGGGCCAGCATGTTGGTTTGTTCGGCAATGCTGCGGATGGTTTGCACGATGGCGCCGATGATGTCCGACTGTTTGCTCACCGCATCGATGCTCTGCGCCGCCTGGTTAAGGTCGTGGGACATGGCTTCAATGATCTGCACCGTTTGCTGCACTACCTGCGAGCCCTTGCGGGCGCAGGCATCGTTCTGTACCGAAGTGGCGTGGGCCGAGTCGGCGGCCGTGCGCAGGGTGCTGACTTGCTCGGTGATATCGCTGGCGAACTTCACCACTTTGTACAAGCGCCCATGGGTGTCGAAAATGGGGTTGTAAGAGGCTTCCAGAAACAGGGTCTTGCCGTATTTGTTTTTACGTTCGAAGCGGTGGGAGTGAAATTCACCGCGATTGAGTGAAGCCCAGAACGCTTTATACGCCGGGGACTCCACTTCGCTGCGGTGGCAAAACATGCTGTGATGCTGGCCGATGATTTCTTCGCGCGTGTACTGCACCGTGCGCAGGAAGTTGTCGTTGGCATTGAGGATCTGGCCCTGGGGAGTGAATTCGATTACCGCCATGGAACGGCTGATGGCGTCGATCAGACTTTGGTTTTCGTGTTCGTGATGGACCCGTGCGGAAATATCCGCCGCCACCTTGATCACACTGCGTACCTGATGGTCGCTGTCCAGCACCGGCAAATAGCTGGCTTCCAGCCACACTTGCTCACCGCGCTTGTTAAGGCGCATGAAGGTGCCGCTGAGCGCCTCGCCTCGCGCCAGATCGCGCCACAACTGGTGGTAGGCATCGGTGTGGGTATACGCCTCCTCGCAAAACAGGCGGTGATGTTTGCCACGGATCTCCTCGACGCTGTAGCCCATGGTTTGGCAAAAGCGTTCGTTGGCATTCAGGATCACTCCCGTGCGGTCGAACTCGATCATCGCCATGGAGCGACTGATGGCGGCAAGCTTGGCGTTGGCTTCGGTGAGGGCACATGAAAAACGCTGGATTTCTTGCAGGTCGGATTTGTGCTGGCGGTTGAACATGGTCAGATCACCCTAGATTCCCGGCGCCTGGAGGGCGCATTCCATTCATACGTTGGATATTTCTGGTACACCTGCATGGGGAAATAACCATTGGAAACGCTTTATCGGCCAAGCGTCGTTAACGGTTCTGGGTGAGCATAGACAGGCCTTGGCACTCTGCAAGGCCACTAATCCGCCAGCATTGCTGCTCATGGATGATCAAGGGGCTTGAAGACAGCCTGCTGCACATCGACTTTTTTCGGGATCAGGCCGTTGGCAAAAAACAGGTCGGCGGTGCGTTGCTGGTTGGCAATGTCGATGGCCGCCAAGGGGCGGATCGGCTCGGGCGAGCGATGTTCGAAGTAGCTTTTGACCACCGCCGGTTGCAGGCCCAGGGTGCCGGCCATCAGCGTGATGCTCGCGTCAGGCTCATCAAGCGACAGCCGCTGCGCCTTGCCAAGCGTCTGGATAATCGTGGCAACGGCCTCTGGGTGCTGCTTGGCAAACGGGTGGTTGACCACGAAGAAACTGCCCGCAGGGTTCAACCCTTGCCCGTCCCGCAGCACGCGTGCCGAGCCGTCGATCACGGCGGCCGAGTAGTACGGGTCCCACACCACCCATGCGTCCACCTTGCCTTGTTCGAACGCGGCGCGGCCGTCGGAAGGCGACAGGTACACCACATTCACATCCTTCCACTGCAACCCGGCGTGCAGCAGGCTTTTGAGGAACAGGTTGTGTGCACTGGAGCCCTTGAGCAATGCCACGCGCTTGCCCTTGAGTTCGGCCACGTTCTGCACGGTACTGGCCTTGGGCACCAGCACTGCTTCGGCCTTGCCCTCGTTGGGCTCGACGGCAAAATACTGCAAGTCGATCCCGGCTGCCTGGGCGAAGATCGGCGGGATATCGCCAATATTGCCGATGTCCAGGCTGCCGGCGTTGAGCGCTTCGATCAGCGGCGGGCCACCGAGAAATTCGGTCCACTGCACCTGGGTGCCCGGCAGTGCGGCTTCGAAGAGCTTGTGCTCACGGGCGAGCACCATGCTGACCGAGCTTTTCTGGTAGCCGATGCGCAGCGTGGAAGGTTCGGCCGCCGAGGTGGGTTGCGCCAGTACTGCCAATGCCAGCAGCGAACTGCCCAGCAGGTGTCTGATTGCTTTCATAAGTTGCCTCTTGGTGGTTCGATCAGATTCAAAGTGAGCACAGGAAGTGTGGGAGCTGGCTTGCCTGCGATGGCGGCCTGACATGGCCAGAGGTGTTGGCTGGCTCACCGCTATCGCAGGCAAGCCAGCTCCCACATTTGATCGGGGTGGGATTCAAGTCCGGTAACAGCGCGGGCCATGTAGTCACTGACCGAGCGCTGGGAAATCCCCAGTTCGGCAGCGATCTGGGGGTACGTCAGGCCGTTGACGCGGGACAACAGGAACGTCGTCTTGACCTTGGCCGGCAAGCGGTCGAGCGAGAGATCGATGGCTTGGAGGGCTTCGAGTACCTGCGCCCGGTCCTCGGCGCAGGCTGCATCGTCATCCAGCACAGCGAGGTAGGCACGCTCCAGGTCACGCCGGCGCCACACCTGGTACACCAGGCGCTGGGCAATGGTGGTGAGCAATGCGCGGGGCTGTCGTATCGGCGCTACCTGAGGTGCACTCAAGAGCTGGACAAACGCGTCGACGGCGATGTCTTCGGCGTGGGCACGGGAGTTGAGGTAGCGGTGCAAGCGGCTGCACAGCCAAGGGTAATGAATGCGAAACAATGAGCCCACGTAGTCGCTGTGAGCACGATCGGCGCCGGACATAGTGGCTCCTTCTGAGTAGGTTGCGCGGTATGTCCGGTGTTCCGGTGAAGCAATCCTAGCAAGGCTACTTATGCTTTAATAATATTTAAAACGCATTTTTATATAACCTTATTGAAGTACCGGATAGCCGTTGCTGGCGGCTTTGCGCTGGTAATCCAACACCACCTGGTAGTCATCTTCGCTGGCAGGAAGCACAGCTCGCACACCGAGGGTTTGCGCCACCTGCGGCAGGTCCTGCAACGCCAGGTTCATCGCCTCCCGAATCTGCGCTACCTGCGCATCGCTCAAGCCCAGCGCGCCTATGTAAGGCAAAGTCGGGCTCGGCGCGCTGCGGGCGATGACGCGTAGGCCCGCGACCTCTGCTGGGGCGAATCGGGCGAGGTAGTCGTAGGTGACGCTGTCAATGGCGGCGAGGTCGGCGCGGCCTTCACGCAGCCAGCGCAAGCTCTCGCGATGGGCACCGCTGATGCCGACGCTGGCGAAGAAACGCCCGTCGCGCTGCAACGGCGCCAGGCAGTCACGCAGCAGGTTCATACCGCTGTTGGAGTCGTGGCCGTTGATCACGCCGCGGCTCTGGTAGAACTGCGCCAGGCGGGTACGCGGGTTGTCAGCGCGAGTTAACAGCAGGCTGCAATGTTCGCCGTGGCTGCTGTGGGCCAACTCGCAACGGGGGCGCCCAATGATGCGCACCTGGCCGCGCAGTTGGGTCATCAGCGGGTAGCCGCAGGTTTGGCTGACGAGCAATTGCGGCGCCAGCCACAGGCCGCGCAAGTCGAGGTGGTCGGCATCAAGACGATGCAGCTTCAAGCGCTCAAGGATGCGCGCCAGCCAGTATTGATTGGCCTGCTGGATGGGCTCGGGCGCAACGTACATGCGCAGGTCGGCGTAGTGCTCACTCATGGTCGCCTCTCAGGCAAACGGGTGCAGGGGACTGTCGATGGCCTTGAGGCCGTGACGGCTGATCAACTGGCCGTAGCCATGCACCAGGAAACCACCGCTGCGCGCCAGCCACTGCTCGCGCCGGGCACGGTACACCCTGGGCAGCAGGTACCACGGCAACTTTGGCAGATCGTGGTGCACCAGGTGCAGATTGTTGTTGAGAAACAGCCAGGCCCAGGGCCAGGATGCTTCGTTGAGCACTGTGCGCTGTTCCGGCCGAGGATGGGGGCGGTGCTCATAGTAGGAACGGATCGAGGCCAGGGACAAGGCTGGCACGCTGACCAGCAGCAGGTAGTGCCACACCGCAAGCGCGCTGTAGTAGGCGATGAAACTCAGCATCAGCACAGTGACGGCGCCGTGGGCCAGCCACATCGGCCATACCTGGGGCAGGCGTTGAAACTCGTGACGTGCCAACCGGCCAATCGCCAACGGCGCAGCCAGCAGGAAGCGGCCAAGCACGGTCTTGGTCAGCCAATGCACGCCACGTTCGAACAGTGAGCTGTTGTTCCATTGCTGCTGATTGAGGTAGCGGCTTTCCGGGTCGATGCCCGGCAGGGTCAGGTCATGGTCGTTATGGTGCAACAGGTGGCTGTCGCGGTACAGCGTGTAGGGATACCACACCGCGAAAGGGGCATAGCCGAGGAGTTTATTCAGCCATAACGAACGGGTCGGGTGGCCGTGGAGCAATTCGTGCTGCACCGATAGCCACAGGGTCAGCAGCGGAATCAGCAGCAACATGCTCAGCCACACGCCCAGCCACCGGCTGCCAAGGATCACCGCAAACCAGCCGGCATACACGCCGATCAACAGCAGCCAGGTCGGCCACTCGGTTCTTGCCACAAAGGTCGTCGCCAGGGCTTCGATTTCCCGGCGGTGGGTCGGATCAAGGTAATTGGCCATCGGCAGCTCAGAGCAGGTGTTTCCTGCTCTGTGCAATGAGGCGGGAAAATCTTGCAGATCGTTTGGTTCTAAGCGTGTAACTCAGTGACCGAACAGGCC
Organism: Pseudomonas sp. Pse35; assembly: GCF_024519715.1. Classification (NCBI taxonomy): domain Bacteria; kingdom Pseudomonadati; phylum Pseudomonadota; class Gammaproteobacteria; order Pseudomonadales; family Pseudomonadaceae; genus Pseudomonas; species Pseudomonas sp. Pse35. The sequence goes on from NZ_JALJRP010000023.1 coordinate 44,816, forward strand.
TGCTTCGGATTTTTTGGTCTTCTTGTCCGCGCGTTTTTCATCCGCGGTCTTTGCCGGTTTTTTCTTCGCGGCTTTCTTTGAATCCATACCTTTGGCCATGATGCATGCTCCACTAACAGGGGATGTAGCACTGGGTATACCACCTATTGCCCGGCAGAAGGCGCTTATAATCCCCTGCCCTGGATAATGCTTGTCTGAACCCCATGCCCCCAATGCACATCGAACCGCTGGCCGAGCCTCTGTGGCCACTGCTGAACAAGTTTTACCGCAGCCACAATTCATCGATGAAGGCGCTCAAGGGCGGCCGTTTGTGGGTAGTGCGAGATGCCGAGATCGTGGCCGGCTTGTGCTTGAGCCCGGTGATGGGTGGGCAGTGGCTGACGGGGGTGTTTGTGGCGCCGACTTATCGTGGCCAGCAGCTGGCGGCGCGACTGATTGGCGAGGCCGTGGCAGGTTGTGAGGGGACGGTCTGGTTGCTGTGCCATCCGGACCTGGAAGGGTTGTATCAGGGCATGGGGTTCAGCCAGGACACGGTTTTGCCGCAATCGCTGAGTGAGCGGCTGGTGCGTTACAAGCGCAATAAACCGATGATTGCGATGGGGCTCAATGCCCCAAAACACTGATCCAATGTGGGAGCTGGCTTGCCTGCGATGGCGGTGTATCAGCTACAAATAAGGTAGCTGGCCCACCGCCATCGCAGGCAAGCCAGCTCCCACAGTTGAACTGTGAGTGTGTCAGAAGGGCTATTCGTCAGCCGTTGGGTCCAGCTCCGGGAACATCACTTCAATAAATCCGAATTTGCTGAAGTCGGTAATCCGCGAGGGGTACAGCCGGCCGATCAAATGGTCGCACTCATGCTGCACCACCCGCGCATGGAAGCCGTCGGCAAAACGTACGATCGGCTCGCCTTTGGGGTCGAACCCTTCGTAGCGGATCTGCTGGTAACGGTTCACGGCGCCGCGCAGGCCGGGCACTGACAGGCAACCCTCATAGCCCTCTTCCTGCAGCGGGCTGAGCGGTGTGATCAGCGGGTTGATCAAGATGGTCTGCGGCACAGGCGGCGCGTCCGGGTAGCGTTCGCTGGCCTCGAAACCGAAGATCACCAGTTGCAGGTCCACGCCAATCTGCGGCGCCGCCAGGCCAACGCCGCCCACGTGCTCCATGGTCTGGAACATATCGTCGATCAGTTGCCACAACTCCGGGCTGTCAAACATCTCCGGCGGCACCGGCGGGGCGATACGCAGCAGGCGCTCGTCGCCCATTTTCAGGATTTCACGGATCATTGTTCAGGCTCGGTCATGGGCTTGGAGTGGTCCCGGCCTAGGCCTGAGACGTGTTGTTTTTCATCGGTGTGGCCCGGCTCGCCTATTTCCTTCTCACCGGGGTCCTTGCCCTCGGCAGACATATGCTCGATCACCGCGTTCATCTCCGCGCCCAGCAGCAGTACGGCGGCAGAGATGTAGAAATACAGGAGCAAGACAATGATCGCACCGATACTGCCATACATGGCGTTGTAGTCCGCGAAGGTCTTGACGTAGTAGCCAAAGCCCAGGGAGGCGACGATCCATACCACCACGGCCAAGACGGAGCCGGGGGTGATAAAGCGAAATTCCTGCTCGACGTCCGGCATCACGTAGTACATGAGGGCCACGGCGAACATCAGCAAGATCACAATCAGCGGCCAGCGCAGGATGGTCCACAGCGTGACCACGAATTCCTGCATGCCAATCTGCCCGGCCAGCCACTCCATGACTTGCGGGCCCAGCACCATCAGCGCGGCGGCCGCCAGCAGCATGCCGGCGATACCCACGGTGTAGAAAATCGACAGCGGGAAACGCTTCCAGATCGGCCGACCTTCAACCACATCGTAGGCGGCGTTCATGGCGCTCATCATCAGGCGCACGCCCGCAGAGGCCGTCCACAGGGCGATAACGATACCCACCGAGAGCAAGCCGCCCTTGGACTGCTGCAACTGATCGATCACCGGGTTGACCTGTTCCAGCGCCTGGGGTGGCAACACCAGCTCCGATTGCAGGCGCAGCCAACTGAAGAAGTCGGGCAAGTGCAGGAAGCCGATCAGGGCAATGAGGAACAGCAGGAACGGAAACAAAGAGAACAGCATCTGGTAGGCCAGTGCCGAGGCGTAGGTAGGCATCTCGTCATCGACGAATTCCTTGATGGTGCGTACCAGCACCTTGTGCAGCTTGAGACCATCGAGTACTGGAAAAAGCATAGCGTCTCCTTTCGCCGCAAAAGAGGTTGAGTTCGTGGGCGACTCAGGGGCCGTTTTCTACATCAAAGTAGCCCATTTGGCGACTTTGAAACAATTTCGAAAGTTTAGTTGCAGCACCGGATACAAAAACGGCCATCCGTGGATGGCCGTCGGGCTGCTGGGGTCAGCCAGCCAGGACGTGTTACTCAGTGGCTTTTTTCACTGCGTCCTTGGTCTTGCCCACTGCTTGCTGAGCTTCGCCTTTTTTCTCTTGGATCACGCCTTCAGCACGCAGCTTGTCATTGTCTGTGACTTTACCGACGCCTTGCTTGATGTTACCGACAGCTTCGTTCGCCAAGCCCTTTACCTTATCGGAAGTGCTGCTCATGGTATTACTCCTGATAACAATCAAATGGTTTTTGGTCACTACGTAGCGGTTGACCTGAAGCGCAACGGCAGAGTTTCAATTATTTTTGCGCAAGCATTTCATCGAAAGCGGCAGGTTTGGCTTTATGTTTTGCAGCCAACCCACGAGAATGCCCGGCACATTCAGGCTGCAACGCTGAATAACAGATCCCGTAGGAAGGTTATGAAACTCAATAAAGCACAGGCCATTGCCCGCAGAAACCAGGAACTGGGCGGTGCCGTACTCGGCGTCAACAACTGCCACTTCACCGACCTGGACCGCAAACGCAACATCTGGTGGTTCGACCTGCCGGTGGGGCGTATTGCCGTGGGCCAGTACGAGTGGATCCACCTGTTGATGCACAACGCCGACACCGACCAGTTGCTGCACCTGAAGGTGCCGACCGTGTTCCTGCGTGAAAAACTCGAAGGGCTGGTGGTACGCAATGCGGGCAAGCGCAAGCCGGAGATTACCCTGGAGCTAAGCGCGGATAAGGACTCGTTCTTGAAGGACGTACGCCCCGCCGGTGCGGGTGTGAGCTTCGCGCAGTTCGCGTTGTAAGCCCGGTAACCCTGTGGGAGCGGGCTTGCCCGCGATGGCAGTGAGTCAGGCGATACAGCAATGGCTGCTGTAGCGCTATCGCAGGCAAGCCAGCTCCCACGGGGGTAAGTGTTTCGCCAGCGCCCTCATAAAAAACCCCGCATCGGCGGGGTTTTTTATGGGTTACTTTTTAAGACCGAGTTTCTTCAGTTCTTCATCACGCAATTCACGCCGCAGGATCTTGCCCACGTTGGTGGTCGGCAGCGCATCACGGAACTCCACGGCCTTGGGCACTTTGTAGCCGGTGACGTTGGCGCGCATGTGCCCCATCACCTGGTCCTTGGTCAGGGTAGCCCCTGGCTTGACCACGATGAACAACTTGATGTGCTCGCCGGATTTTTCATCCGGTACGCCGATAGCCGCACACTGCAGCACACCCGGCAGGCCCGCCAGCACGTCTTCCAGCTCGTTGGGGTAGACGTTGAAGCCGGAGACCAGAATCATGTCCTTCTTGCGGTCGACGATACGCATGTAGCCGTCTGGCTGGATGATCGCGATGTCGCCGGTCTTCAGCCAACCCTCGCTGTCAAGCATCTCGTCGGTAGCTTCCTGGCGCTGCCAGTAGCCCTTCATCACTTGCGGACCTTTCACGCACAACTCGCCAGTTTCGCCCAGTGCAAGCTCGGTACCGTCGTCGGCGATGACTTTACACGCGGTGGAAGGCACCGGAATGCCGATGGTGCCGATCTGGATGTGCTGGATCGGGTTGACCGTGGCCACCGGGCTGGTTTCGGTCATGCCGTAGCCTTCGCAGATCGCGCAGCCGGTCACGGCCTTCCAACGCTCCGCCGCCGCCAGCTGCAACGCCATGCCGCCCGATAGGGTGACCTTCAGCGCAGAGAAGTCCAGCTTGCGGAAACCTTCGTTGTTGCACAGTGCCACGAACAGGGTGTTGAGGCCGACGAAGCCGCTGAACTTCCACTTCGACAGTTCCTTGACCATCGCCGGCAGGTCGCGCGGGTTGCTGATCAGGATGTTGTGGTTGCCGATCAGCATCATCGCCATGCAATGAAAGGTGAAGGCATAGATGTGGTAGAGCGGCAGCGGCGTGATCAGGATCTCGCAGCCTTCATTGAGGTTGGAGCCCATCAGCGCCTTGCATTGCAGCATGTTGGCGACGAGGTTGCGGTGGGTCAGCATCGCGCCCTTGGCCACGCCGGTGGTACCGCCGGTGTATTGCAACACGGCCACATCGCCGCTGGCCGGGCTGGCATCGTTGACCGGCTGGCCATGGCCCTTGGCGAGTACGTCGTTGAATTTGATGGCCTGGGGCAGATGATAGGCCGGGACCATTTTCTTCACGTACTTGATCACGCTGTTGATCAGCACGCGCTTGAACGGCGAGAGCAGGTCGGCAACTTCGGTGACGATCACGTGCTTGACGGCGGTCTTGGGCACGACTTTTTCAGCCAGGTGCGCCATGTTGGCCAGGCAAACCAGGGCCTTGGCCCCCGAATCATTGAATTGGTGTTCCATCTCCCGCGCGGTATACAGCGGGTTGGTGTTGACCACGATCAGGCCGGCGCGGATCGCACCGAATACAGCGACGGGGTATTGCAGAACGTTGGGCAGTTGCACGGCGATTCGATCGCCAGGCTTCAAATCGGTATGCTGTTGCAGATACGCGGCGAATGCGCCGGACAATTCGTACAGTTCACCGTAGGTGATTGTCTTGCCCAGGTTGCTGAAAGCCGGTTTGTTGGCGAAGCGCTGGCAGGACTGCTTCAGTACCGCCTGAATATTCGGATACTCGTCTGGATTGATCTGTGCAGCAATCCCGGCGGGGTACTTATCCTTCCAAAAGTCTTCATTCATGGAAGCCCACTCCTCAGCGACGCGAATTCATCATCGCATTTGATGCGATTATTATTGGTGTATGTTTTTAGGTGAGTCTGGCGCTTTCAAGCAGGCCTAGAAGTCACAAAGCGCGCCGAGAGTAGCAGCTTTGCCAAGGGGCGCCTAGAGCCAAAAGAGGGCCCTACAGTCATAAACATGACTCAAGAATATCCAATGGTCACTTTTAGAGCAAAAATTCTATAACACCAGGAATGGCTCTAGAACAGGCTATCAAGGGCGAAAAATACAGTGTGGGAGCTGGCTTGCCTGCGATAGCGGTGGATCAGTCAATTCAACAGGCGACTAAAAAACTGCTATCGCGGGCAAACCAGCTCCCACATTTTTGTACCCTATTTCAATTCAAGCGATGTCGCGCAGCTCCCGGCGCAGAATTTTCCCCACCGGCGTCATCGGCAACGACTCTCTCAACACAATATGCTTGGGCACCTTGTACCCCGTGAAGTTGGCCTTGCAGTACGCCTTCAGTTCCTCGAGGCTCACCCCCTGGGCCCGTGCCACCACGAACAGCTTCACCGCCTCCCCCGTGCGCTCGTCCGGTACGCCGATCACGGCGCAGTTGGCCACGGCCGGGTGGGCCATGATCACGTCTTCAATTTCGTTGGGGTACACGTTGAAACCCGAGACGATGATCAAATCCTTCTTGCGATCCACAATACTGATGTAGCCATCGGTGTCGATCACCGCAATGTCACCGGTCTTCAACCAGCCATCGGCGTCCAGGGTTTCGGCGGTGGCGGCCGGTTGCTGCCAGTAGCCCTTCATCACTTGTGGGCCCTGGATGCACAGCTCGCCGCGCTCGCCCAACGGCAGGTCTTGCCCCAGGTCATCCACGACCTTCATCGCTGTACCCGGCACCGGGATGCCCACGGTACCCAGGCGCGACAGGCCGCCGTAGGGGTTGGTACTGGCCACTGGCGAGGTTTCGGTGAGGCCGTAGCCTTCGCCGATGGCGCAGCCGGTCACCGCTTTCCAGCGTTCCGCCGTGGCCTTGACCAGGGCGGTGCCGCCGGAGTTGGTAATCTTCAGGTGGGAGAAATCCAGGGTCTTGAAATCCGGGTGGTCCATCAGCGCCACAAACAGTGTGTTGAGCCCCAACAGGCCGGAGAACTGCCACTGTTTGAGCTCCTTGATAAACCCGCCGATGTCCCGTGGGTTGGTGATCAGCACGTTGTGGTTACCGGAGACCATCATGCACATGCAATTGGCCGTGAATGCATAGATGTGGTACAGCGGCAGCGGTGCAATCATCACCTCCTGCCCTTCCTTGATCAGCGGATGGCCGTCGTCGCCCAGTTGCGACATGCACGCCCGCACTTGCTGCATGTTCGCCACCAGGTTGCCGTGAGTGAGCATCGCGCCCTTGGCCAGCCCAGTGGTGCCGCCGGTGTATTGCAGCACGGCGACGTCGTCCAGGGTCACCGGATGGCGCGTCACTCCAAGGCCCGCGCCCATGCGCAGGGCGCGCTTGAACGAAACCGCCCGCGGCAGGTGGTAGGCCGGGACCATCTTCTTGACTTTGTCGACCACGGTGTTGACCAGCCAGCCTTTGGCGGCGGGCATGAAATCGCCCATCCTGGCTTCGATCAGGTAGTCGATCTCCGTGTCGGTGCACACCTCCTGCACACGTGAACCGAACAGGTTGAGGTAGACCAGCGCCCGCACACCGGCATCCTTGAACTGATGGCGCATCTCGCGCGGCGTATAAAGCGGGTTGGTGTTGACCACGATCAGCCCGGCGCGCAGTGCGCCGAACACCGCAACCGGGTAATGCAGCACGTTGGGCAGCTGCACCGCGATGCGCTCGCCGGGCTTGAGGTCGGTGTGCTGCTGCAGGTAACCGGCAAACGCCGCACTCTGGCGCTCAAGCTCGGCGTAGGTGAGGGTAATGCCCATGCTGCTGAATGCCGGACGGTCGGCAAAGGTCTTGCAGGAACGCTCGAAGACCTCGATCACCGACTTGTAGGTGCTGAGGTCGATGGCATTGGGGACTCCCGGCGCGCGTTTGTCATTCCAGAAATCAGGTTGCATTATTCTTGTCCTCTTTACCTGAGTGTGTCCGGCCGCTGCCATGCAGATGTGCAGCAATAAGAAGCGGAGCTTTGGGGAAGTTAGCAGCTATGGCCAAACAGGCAAGACGCTGAACTGTGTCATTGATTGTATGAATCTTGTACCTAAGGCGTAGGCAGATACCCCGCCCCACGCCGGATGAGCTATACAATGCAACCACCCTGAGCAAAGGAAGCCGCCATGAACCACAGCACCTTCTGGCTGACCGCGAACGACCACACCCGTCTGTACGTCAACCAATGGATGCCCGACGGCCCGCCCAGGGCCGTGGTGATGATTTCCCATGGCATGGCCGAGCACGGCGGTCGCTATGCGCGCCTGGCGCAAGCGTTGTGTGGCGCAGGGTATGGCGTATATGCGCTGGACCAGCGTGGGCATGGCCGTACCGCCGAGGCCGGCACCGTTGGGCTATATGCTGAAACGGATGGCTGGAACAAAGTCGTGGGCGATCTGGCCAGCCTTAATCAGCACATCGGCCAACAGCATGCCGGGCTGCCGATCATCTTGCTGGGCCACAGCATGGGCAGCTATATCTCCCAGGCATACTTGCTGCATCACAGCGCCAGCTTGCATGGCGCAATACTCAGCGGCTCGAATTTCCAGCCGGTGGCCCTCTACCGTGCAGCGCAAATCATTGCGCGCATCGAACGTGCACGCCAAGGCCTGCGAGGACGCAGTGCGTTGATCGACTTCTTGTCGTTCGGCTCATTCAACAAAGCCTTCAAACCCAATCGCACCGCGTTTGACTGGCTCAGCCGCGACCCGGTTGAAGTGGACAACTACATCAACGACCCACTCTGTGGCTTTCGTTGCACCAATCAACTGTGGATCGACCTGTTGGGCGGCTTGCAGCAGATCAGCAAAGTCTCCAACCTGACGCAGATTGATCCCGGCCTGCCGATCCTGGTGATGGGCGGCGATCGTGATCCGGTGAGTGAAGGCAAGCGTCTCAAGCACCTGGCCCACGCCCTGCGTGAGGCCGGTTGCCAGGACGTGCAATTGACGCTTTACCCCCAGGCGCGCCATGAAGTATTCAACGAAACCAACCGTGATGAAGTCACCGCCGACCTGCTGACCTGGCTCGACCAGGCGCTGGCGTTGCGCAGGCCCACCCGCTGCGAATAGTTTTTGCTTTAAAATCAGCCGATTAATTACCGTTAAGCCACAGGATGCACCTTGAGATGACCCAGGTAACCAACACCCCGTACGAAGCGCTTGAAGTGGGCCAGACTGCCAGCTTCAGCAAAACCGTCGAAGAGCGCGATATCCAGTTGTTCGCCGCCATGTCGGGTGACCACAACCCGGTGCACCTGGACGCTGAATACGCCAAGGCGACCATGTTCAAGGAGCGGATTGCCCACGGCATGTTCAGCGGCGCGCTGATCAGCGCGGCAGTGGCCTGCGAGCTGCCTGGGCCGGGCACGATCTATATCGGCCAGCAAATGACCTTCCAGAAACCGGTGAAGATCGGCGACACCCTGACCGTGCGCTTGGAAATCCTCGAGAAACTGCCGAAGTTTCGCGTGCGCATTGCCACTCGGGTGTTCAACCAGCGTGATGAGTTGGTAGTCGATGGCGAGGCGGAGATTCTGGCGCCGCGCAAACAGCAAGTCGTGACCCTGACCGAGCTGCCGCCAATCAGCATCGGCTGATCTACATTCCAGCCTTTGCATAAAAAAATGTGGGAGCGGGCTCGCCCGCGAATGCGGTGTATCAGCCAATACAACAGTGACTGATCCACCGCTTTCGCGAGCAAGCCCGCTCCCACACTAGGTCCAGCGTAGGTCTTACCTCAGGTCTTACGACTGAGCGCGAGCCTGGTTACGCAGGGCTTTTACCTGGTCGTGGTTGCGCTGTACACCGTGGTACTGACGCTCAACCAAGTCACGAATGCCCACCAGGTTGTGCTTGTTGATCTTCTCGATCGCTTCCTTGTAAGCCTTCAGTGCGTGGTCTTCACCGCGCTCGGCTTCGTTCAATACGGCCTCTTCGTCCTTGCCGGTGACCATCGACTTCACGTCGACCCAGCCACGGTGCAGGGCGCCGGCAACACTACCGGACTTCTCTGGATCGCCGCCCAGGGCACGCACAGCAGTTTTCAGTTCTTCGGCAGCGGTACCGCAATCAACAGCACGCTTGGCAAACAATGCCTTGAGTTCCGGATGCTTGATGTCTTCAGCGCATTCCTTGAAACCCTTTTGGCCGTCGATGCTGGTCTCGATCAGGTCGTTCAGTACGGAGATCGATTCTTTGTTGATATCAGTCATTTTTCAATTCCTTGTACGGGTTAGAAGGTTGCCTTGGTTATTGCAGCGCCCGTGCCAGGTTCATAAAAATTATTTTTATGTTTATTTTCAATAGCTTACGAATTATTGAACCATCTGTATGTTGGTTATTTGCATGATCTGTCATTTGGCCTTCATGCAGAATGCCTGTATTTTCGAAAGCCTGGCCTCAACCCTACGACGCTCATGAATCCCGAAAAACTCGAACTGCTGATCACCCGCCAAATGCCCTTTGGCAAATACAAAGGCCGGATCATTGCCGACCTGCCTGGGCCCTACCTGAATTGGTTCGCCCGTGAAGGTTTCCCCCACGGGGAACTGGGCGGTTTGCTGGCCTTGATGCAGGAAATCGACCACAACGGCCTGTCCGAATTGCTTGAACCACTGCGCGCCAAACATGGCAGACCCGCCCCCCGCCACTAAGAGACTCACCATGCCAAGGAATGCCGATAACGACCCGCACTGGCAGGCCATCGCCCAACGCTATGAATACGAGCCCGGTCCGATCAACCTGGAAAACGGCTACTTCGGGCGCATGAGCCGGGCGGTGCAGGGCCAGTACCTTGAGCGCATCAGCTTTATCAACCGCAGCAACTCTGTGCATGTGCGCCAGCGTTTTGAGCAGGGCGAAAACAACGAGATACGCCGCCAGTTGGCCGGGTTGATTGATGTCGACCCCGAATCGGTCGCTTTCACCCGTAACGCCACCGAAGCCTTGCAGTCGCTGATCCGTAACTACAACCGCCTGCAACCGGGCGACCAGGTGCTGATCAGCGACCTGGAGTACGACACGGTCAAAGGCGCCATGCGCTGGCTGGCAGCGATTCGCGGCGTGGAAGTGATAGAGGTGGCCCACACCCACCCGGCCAGTTTCGACAGCCTGGTGCAGACTTATCACGATGCGTTTGTGCAGTACCCGCGTCTGAAATTAATGGCCTTGACCCATGTGACCCACCGTACGGGCCTGGTCATGCCGGTTGCGGACATTGCCAAGGCCGCGCGCGAACGCGCAATCGACGTGATCCTCGACGGCGCCCACGCCTTGGGCCAGATCGACTTCAACCTGGCCGAACTGGGCATTCAGTTCGCAGGCTTCAACCTGCACAAGTGGATCGGCGCGCCGCTGACCCTGGGCTTTTTGTACATCGCACCGGAGCGCCTGGCCGATATCGACACGGATATGGGCGAGTTTCACTACCCAGCCACCGATGTGCGAGCGCGTACGTCCTACAGCACGCCGAACTTTCCGGCGCTGATGACCTTGCCCCTGGTGTTTGAAGAGCATCGACAGTTGGGTGGCGCGGCGGCCAAGGGCGCACGCGTCAATTACCTGCGCAACCTGTGGGTAAACCAGGTACGGCCGTTGCCGGGAATTGAAGTGCTGACCTCGGATGACCCGCGACTGTATTGCGGGATCACAGCCTTCAAGTTCATCGGGCGTAATCAGCAGGCGATGGCGGACAGGTTGCTCAAGGAGCACGGCCTGTTCACCACCACGCGCACGGGGGCAGCGTTTGGCACCTGTATCCGGGTGACGCCGGGGCTGGTGACGTCGGCGGCGGACATCAATGCGCTAGTCCATGCGATCACCCAACTAAACACCGTTTAAAACTGTAGGAGCTGGCTTGCCTGCGATAACGGTGTATCAGCCAAAGATGGGCTAACTGATAAAGAGCTATCGCAGGCAAGCCAGCTCCCACCTTCAAAGCGGCGATGTGCTTGAGGTTTTTTTACAGGCAAAAAAAAGCGGCACACCGACCAAGTGCGCCGCAAAAATGCCGTTAAGCACAGCAACAACGATTCGATAAATCAGTTCAGTCCAGCAGCGCCAGCGCCTGGGCAGTGACTTCCTGGATACGCGCCCAGTCGCCGTTCTTGACCCACTCCGGATCCAGCATCCAGCTGCCGCCCACGCACATCACGTTTTTCAACGCCATGTAGCTCTTGATGTTGGCCGGGCCAACACCGCCAGTCGGGCAGAATTTGACTTCGCCGAACGGGCCGCCGAGAGCCTTGATGGCAGCAACACCACCGCTGACTTCAGCCGGGAACAGCTTGAAGCGGCGATAACCCAGGCCGTAGCCTTCCATGATGCCGGAGGCGTTGCTGATGCCCGGCAACAGCGGGATCGGGCTGTGCACCGAGGCTTCCAGCAAGTCACGGGTGATGCCGGGGGTGACGATAAATTGCGAGCCTGCCACTTCTGCCGCTTCGAGCATGTGACGGTCGAGCACGGTACCGGCACCGGTGCACAGCTCAGGACGTTGCTCGCGCAAGACCTGAATGGCCTTGAGGCCGAACTCGGAACGCAGGGTCACTTCCAGCGCGGTCAAACCGCCAGCGGCCAGGGCGTCGGCCAACGGCAGGATGTCCTGCTCGCGGGCGATGGTGATCACCGGCAGGATCCGCGCCTTGGCGCAGAGGCTGTCGATCAAGGCAACTTTATCCGCCATGGACACGGTCGGTTGAGGGCTTTTCATAGCGGCTGATCCTTGGCTCATGGGCACCAGTAAATCTCTAGAGTAGGTTGCAAAAACGCGCGAATCGGCATGGCAGCAACATCGTCGCTGGCCAGGGCGGCGCTCAAGGTAGTCAATTTCGAACTGCCGGAAATCGACAGCACGGTGTAGCTGGCCGTGGCCAGCAGCGCACGACTCATGGTCAGGCGCTGGTGCGGCACAGTGGGCGCCAGCATCGGCCAGCAACGGCGGGTACCGTCGGCCTTCAGCGCTTCGCTCAGGTTAGGGCTGTTGGGGAACAGCGATGCGGTGTGGCCGTCATCGCCCATGCCCAGCACCAGCACATCAATGGCTGGCAACTCGCCCAGCAGGCGATCGGCCTGCTCGGCAGCGTCTTCAAGATTGGCAGCGGGGCTGTACAGGCTCAAGAACTTCGCCTTGGCCGCCGGACCTTGCAGCAAGTGTTGTTTCAACAGGCCAGCATTGCTGTCGGCATGTTCGACCGGCACCCAGCGTTCATCGGCCAGGGTGATGGTGACCTTGGACCAGTCCAGGCCCTGCTTGGCCAGGTTCTGGAAAAACGCCACGGGGCTGCGGCCACCGGACACCACCAACGTCGCCTCGCCACGGGCACTGATGGCCGAGCGCAGTTGCTCAGCCACGTCATTGGCCAGGCCATCGGCCAGCAGCGCAGGCGTACGGTACTCATGGGCAGTGACGCCCTGAGGCAGTTTCAATTCAGATATCGCCATACCACGACCTCCCATCCCGCGTGATCAGTGCAATGGAGCTCATCGGCCCCCAGGACCCCGCCGCATAAGGCTTGGGCGCATCACCGGATTTTTTCCACCCGGCGATCAACTGGTCACACCACTTCCACGCGGCTTCGATTTCATCTTTGCGAACAAACAGGTTCTGATTGCCGCGCATCACTTCCAGCAACAATCGCTCGTAGGCATCGGGGATGCGTGCGCTGCGATAGGTGTCGGAAAAATTCAATTGCAGTGGTCCGCTGCGCAGTTGCATGCCTTTGTCCAGGCCCTGCTCCTTGGTCATCACACGCAGGGAAATACCTTCGTCCGGCTGCAGGCGGATGATCAGCTTGTTGCTGATCTGCAGACGCTGCTCCGGGGCGAAGATGTAGTGGGACGGTTCCTTGAAGTGAATGACGATCTGCGACAGTTTTTGCGGCATACGCTTGCCGGTACGCAGGTAGAACGGCACGCCGGCCCAGCGCCAGTTACGGATATCGGCACGCAGGGCAACGAACGTCTCGGTGTCGCTCTGGGTGTTGGAGTTGTCTTCTTCCAGGTAACCCGGCACGGCTTTACCAGCGCTGTAGCCGGCGATGTACTGGCCACGGACTACCTGAGTGGTCAGGCCCTCGGGGCTGATCGGCGCCAGGGCCTTGAGCACCTTGACCTTCTCGTCGCGGATGCTGTCGGCGGACAGGTCGGCAGGCGGGTCCATGGCAATCAGGCAAAGCAGTTGCAACAAGTGATTCTGGATCATGTCGCGCAGCTGGCCAGCCTTGTCGAAGTAACCCCAACGGCCTTCGATGCCAACCTGCTCGGCCACGGTGATTTCCACGTGGGAGATGTAGTTCTGATTCCACTGGGTTTCGAACAAGCTGTTGGCGAAACGCAGGGCGATCAGGTTTTGCACCGTCTCTTTGCCCAGGTAGTGGTCGATGCGGTAGGTGCGGTTTTCCGGAAAGAACTGCGCCACGGCGTCGTTGACCTTGCGCGACGACTCCAGGTCCGAACCGATGGGTTTTTCCAGCACTACGCGGGTATTTTCCGCCAGGCCGACCTTGGACAGGTTTTCGCAGATCGCGCCGTATACCGCCGCCGGGGTAGCGAAGTAGGCAATCAGGCGTTGCTCGCTGCCGGCTTTTTCGGCCAGGGCGACGTAGTCGTCGGCCTTCATGAAGTCGACATGCACATAAGCCAGGCGTGCGAGGAAACGCTGGGCCACGGCTTCGTCGAGCTCTTTGCCGACGTATTTACGCAATTCTTTTTCGATATGGGCCAGGTGTTGCTGCTCGGAGCCGGCTTCACGGGCCAGGGCCAGGATGCGTGTGTCGTCGTGCAGCAACCCGGCGCCATCGAGTTGATAAAGGGCAGGAAATAACTTGCGCAGCGCCAGATCACCCAAGGCGCCAAACAGGGCAAAGGTGCAGGGTTCCACGGTTATCGAAGGCATGATGTTTGTTCTTTTATCAAGTTAAGCTACAAATACCTTTTTTCAAGGCATCACTCAAGGAAAAATGTAGTAATAACCACAACATTTTCCCGAAATACGCATTGCGAGTGGTGGTGTTCAGCTACCCTCAGTAGGATAGGCCACCGCGAAAAGCCACTCATCGATTGGTTACCGCCTTTTTATTTGCATCGTCGCCCGAAGGAAAGACTGAATGGACCGCGTGCGAAATCTTCTGGAACAGATCCGGAACCGCCTCGAAGAATTGAACAAGGCCGAGCGCAAAGTCGCTGAAGTGATCCTGCTCAACCCGCAGCAGGCCACACGCTTCTCGATCGCCGCCCTCGCCCAGGCCGCCTCGGTCAGTGAACCGACGGTCAACCGCTTCTGCCGTTCGTTCGGTGTCAGCGGTTACCCTGAACTCAAATTGCAGTTGGCGCAAAGCCTGGCCAGTGGCGCCGCGTATGTCAGCCGCGCCGTGGAGGCCGATGATAACCCTGAGGCCTACACCCAGAAGATCTTTGGCAGCGCCATTGCCTCCTTGGACAGTGCGTGCCAGGCCCTGGACCCGGCGCTGATCAGCAAGGCCGTGGACTTGTTGATCCAGGCGCGGCAAATCCACTTCTTTGGCCTCGGCGCTTCGGCCCCCGTGGCCATGGACGCGTTGCACAAGTTCTTCCGCTTCAACCTGGCGGTGACCGCCCATGCCGACGTGCTGATGCAACGCATGATCGCCTCGGTGGCGCACACCGGTGAGTTGTTCGTGATCATTTCCTACACCGGCCGTACCCGCGAGCTGGTGGAAGTGGCGCGTATCGCTCGGGAAAACGGTGCGTCAGTGCTGGGCGTGACCGCCGAAAACTCGCCGCTGGCCAAGGCCAGTACGGTGAGCCTGAACATCCCGTTGCCGGAAGACACGGATATCTACATGCCGATGACTTCTCGGATTATCCAATTGACGGTATTGGACGTATTGGCAACGGGTATGACCCTGCGTCGCGGAGTGGATTTCCAGCCGCATTTGCGCAAGATCAAAGAGAGCTTGAATGACAGCCGATATCCGGTGGGGGATGAATTCAACTAAATCCGTGTCAACTGATCGTTCCCACGCTCCGCGTGGGAATGCCTCACTGGACGCTCTGCGTCTGCCTTTAGCGTCGTGACGCGGAGCGTCATAGGCTGCATTCCCACGCGGAGCGTGGGAACGATCATGAATTCAACTAGCAGGCAGCTCTTCCAGCAGTACCTGCGATAGCGCCATCAGCCATACCGCTAAACCCCTGCCCTGGCCTGTAAACTCAAGTGGGCCCTCTCCCCCGGCGCCAGGCTCGCTGCCGCCATCGCCGCCTCTACGCACACAAACCCCGACGCTTCGTTAAAGCTCACGCCCAACAGCGGCCGGCTCCCCGGGTGCCACACCACCGTGTCGGCGCTGTCGCCGGTGTCGATGCACAGTTCACGCTGCCAGGCGTGGTCCTTGAGCTGCAATTCGCCCTCATGCTGGAACACCCGCTGACATCCGCCATCGACCCGCAATTCACCTTCCTGCTGGCAAACCTGGCGATTGAGCTGGTCGTAACCTTGTGCTCCTTCGAGCCCAGACAGCGCTACCTCATCAACGTGACCAATACGCCAGTAAGCGTGCAATGCATGACTCAACTGGCACGGCAGCTCGTCGTGATGCTCGGTGCTCAGGCGCAGTTCCAGGGTGTCACCCAGGTGCGCGTGCAAGTCCACCTGCCAGTCGCACAGCTGCAATTGCCAATGCAGGCGCACGCCGTCGTCATCGGTGCTGCTGTCGAGCAGTTTCCAGTCGATCAAGCGGGCCCATCCGTGGGAAGGCCAGGCATTTTCGCTGGGGTGGCGGCCATACCACGGCCAGCACACCGGTACGCCGCCCCGAATGGCGCCGACCTGTGGCCACTTGGCCGCGCACCAGAGCCAGGGCTTCTGGCCGGTGGGCTGAAAATGCAACAATTGCGCGCCCTGGCGACTGAACACCGCCTGGCACAGCGGATGGTCGATCACCAACACATCGCGCATCTGAAAGCGCTCCCAGGCGAACACCGGACGCTCGCGCAGGGATTTGAAAAAGCGTTGCAGCGGTTGCTCGTGCATGTGCCCAGGTCCCGAATATCACAGTGCCACGCAAAAAAAAGCGGATAGCCATGGCTACCCGCAAATGCGCACAGAGAGAGGAGCTTATCGCAACAGCGTTAGAACGTAGACTGAATTTTCAGGCCCGCTACCAGCGCGTTGTCGACTTTATCCACGCCGCCAGGCTGGACAACGTACTGCAGGTTCGGACGCACAGTCAGCCAGTTGGTGACGTGGAAACCGTAGTTGAGTTCGACGTTGTACTCAGTCTCACGAATCGGCGTGTACAGCGGATTGTCGTAGTCGCTCACACCATTGGCGGCATTGAGCAATTGAGAGTTCTTCTTCACGTCATCGTTGACATGCAGGCGAGCGACGCCAATGCCGACGTCATCTTTTGGACGCGCGTCGAATGGGCCTTTGTACACGAGCATCAACGACTGGTAGTTGTCGACCAGGTTGGTTTCCTTGTCATGGAAGGTCGCGTTGGCTGCAATGTTCAGGCCACGGGAAGCGTCGCCGTTATGGGTGGTGAGTTGCTGTTGCGCAACGAACCAGTAGCCTTTCTTGCTGCTGCGGGTACGGAAGTCGGCGCCGCTGAGGACCGCATCGTTACCGTTGACGTCTTCACGTACATCCGGAGCATCGGCCGCACTTTTATAGAAACCCACACGGTATTCGCCCGGCAGGTTATTAACCTTCGGCGACCAGACCAATTCCACCGGAATCACGGTGCCCTTGGTACCACTGCCGCTGAGTTTGAAGCCGTTGCCGTGCTCCAACTGCGACGGGTTCTGGTTGTAGGCACCGATTTGCGCATACAGCTCAGGCGTGATGTTGTATTTCACGCGGATAGCGGCCTGGGCGACCGGCCAGTTGTACCAGGTATTGACGTAGTTACCGACCTGCGAGCCGCAGAACGACAGGTTCTGGAAGTCGCAAGGGAAGGTGTTGAAGTCTTCGCCTTCACCGAAGTAACCGAGCTTCACGTCCAGCTTGTTGTCGAACATCTGGTGCTGAATCCAGAACTGGGTCAGACGCACCATGTGGCCACGGCCATACACTTCTTGCGAGGAACTCAAGGTGCCGGCACGCGGGTCGCCAATGCGGTCATTGGAGATGTTCTGGCCATTACGATTGGTCAACTGGATCTTGGCCTGGGTGTTATCCCAGCCCCACAATTTTTCCAGGTCCAGCGCCACGCCCAGACCGAACTGGTCGGAGTAACGACCGGTCTTGTCGTCGTTGTAGCCGCCGTGGGCGTTGTAGCCCATCTCGCCCACGTAGTCGGCCTTGATGTCGATACCTTGCTCGATCAGCTTGGTACGCTCGCCGCCCCAATCGCCGGTCATCCACTTGGAATCGGCGCTGAATGCATCGGCCGCCATCGCATTGGCGGACAATACAAGGGCTGCTGCCGCTGACAGTTGGCAGATCAGCCGGGTGTTGTTGTGTTGCTTTTTCATCCCTACATCCTCGTCTTTATTGTTATTAAACTGTTTTTATCTAACGCGGGTTACATTTTTTAACTAAAACAATCACTTATCTTGCTCAACGCCCCTTGAACTGGGTCACATTGTCGGCATGCCCCTGTGCCGGCAATGAAGCCACTGCGCCCAACCGCTCACCGGTCTTGGCGTCAAACAGCAATACCTTGGCCGGGTCGAACTGCAAGGTCAGTGTCTCGCCCACTTGCGGTGCCACGTCCGGCGCCAAACGGCAGCAGACCTTGGTGTCATTGAGCTGCACAAACACCAGGGTGTCCGGGCCGGTAGGCTCGGTCACCTGCACTTCGGCGCGAATGCTCGACGAGCCGTTGCCCTCGCCCGCTGCCAGCACGATCTGCTCCGGGCGCAGGCCCAAGATCACATCGCGGTCTTCCAACCCGGCGTCATTCATGCCCAGCGGCAACTCGCAACGGGCCTGGCCGCTGTCGAGCAGCGCGACCAGACCACCGTTCTGGCGTTTTAGACGCATGGGAACGAAGTTCATCGGTGGTGAACCGATAAAGCTTGCCACAAACAGGTTGGCAGGGTCGTTGTAAATTTCCTTCGGGGTGCCGAATTGCTGAATGATGCCGTCCTTCATCACCGCCACTTTGTCGCCCAGGGTCATCGCTTCGATCTGGTCGTGGGTCACGTAGACGGTGGTGGTTTTCAGACGCTGGTGCATCAGCTTCATTTCGGTACGCATCTCGACCCGCAGCTTGGCGTCGAGGTTGGACAGCGGTTCGTCGAACAGGTAGATCTTCGGCCGACGCGCCAGGGCACGGCCCATGGCCACGCGCTGTTGCTGGCCACCGGACAACTGGCCCGGCTTGCGGTTGAGCAGGTGTTCGATCTGCAGCAACTTGGCCACGCGCGCCACTTCGGCGTCGATGTCGGCTTGCGGCATCTTGCGGATCTTGAGGCCGAACTCGATGTTCTCGCGCACGCTCATGGTCGGGTACAACGCGTAGGACTGGAACACCATGGCGATGTCACGGTCCTTGGGGCTCATGCCGCTCACGTCTTGATCACCGATCATGATCGCGCCGCCGGTGATGGTCTCAAGGCCGGCGATGCAGTTCATCAGCGTGGATTTACCACAGCCCGACGGGCCGACCAGGATGAGGAACTCGCCTTCCTTGATCGACAGTTCAATGTTCTTCAAGGTGTCGGGCAGGCCGGCGCCATAGGTCTTGTTTACATTGCGAAGTTCAAGCGTAGCCATGATTACCCCTTGACCGCGCCGGCCGTGAGGCCGCGCACGAAATACTTGCCTGCGATCACATAGACCAGCAGGGTCGGCAGCCCGGCGATCATCGCCGCCGCCATATCCACGTTATATTCCTTGGCCCCGGTACTGGTGTTGACCAGGTTGTTCAGCGCCACCGTGATGGGCTGGGAGTCGCCACTGGAGAACACCACACCGAACAGGAAGTCGTTCCAGATCTGGGTGAACTGCCAGATCAAGCAGACCATGATGATCGGCGTCGACATCGGCAGGATGATCCGGCGGAAGATGGTGAAAAAACCCGCTCCGTCCAGGCGTGCTGCCTTGATCAGCGCATCCGGGATGCTCACGTAGTAGTTACGGAAGAACAGCGTGGTGAACGCCAGGCCGTAGACCACGTGGATAAACACCAGGCCGGTGGTGGTGCTGGCCAGGCCCATCTTGCCGAGGGTGAACGACGCGGGCAGCAGCACAGTCTGGAACGGCAGGAAGCAGCCGAACAGCAGCAGGCCGAAGAACAGCTGCGAACCCCGGAAGCGCCAGAACGACAGCACGTAGCCGTTCAAGGCGCCAATGGCGGTAGAGATGAGCACAGCAGGAACGGTGATCTTGATCGAGTTCCAGAAGTAGCCATCCACGGTGGCCCAGGCCTTGACCCAGCCGATACCGCTGACCACGGTGGGCCAGCTCAGCAGGTTACCGGTGCTGATGTCTTCCGGGGTCTTGAAGCTGGTGAGCAGCATCACCACCAACGGCACCAGGTACAGCAGAACCGCCAGGATCAGCACCGCGTAGATCGCGATGCGGCTCAGGCTGATGGCAGGTTTGGCGGCGAGACTAGTCATTGCGCTTGGTCCTCAGCTCGGAATACAGGTACGGCACAATGATCGCGAGGATCGCACCGAGCATCAGGATCGCACTGGCCGAACCCATGCCCATCTGGCCGCGACTGAAGGTGAACGAGTACATGAACATAGCCGGCAGGTCGGACGAGTAGCCCGGGCCGCCTGCGGTCATTGCCGCCACCAGGTCGAAGCTCTTGATCGCAATGTGCGCCAGGATCATCACCGCACTGAAGAACACCGGGCGCAGGCTCGGCAGCACCACGCTCCAGTAGATACGCGGCAGGCTTGCGCCATCGATCTGCGCAGCGCGGATGATCGACTGATCAACACCGCGCAGGCCGGCGAGGAACATCGCCATGATAAAGCCCGAGGCTTGCCACACAGCGGCGATCACCAGGCAGTAGACCACGCGGTCCGGGTCGATCAGCCAGTCGAGACGGAAGCCTTCCCAGCCCCAGTCCCGCAGGAGTTTGTCCAGGCCCATGCCCGGGTTGAGCAGCCATTTCCAGGCGGTACCGGTGACGATCATGGAGAGCGCCATCGGGTACAGGTAAATGGTGCGGATAAAGCCTTCGCGGCGGATTTTCTGGTCGAGGAAAATCGCCAGCAGCACACCGATCACCAGGGTGATGCCGATGAACATGCCGCCGAACACGGCCAGGTTCTTGCTCGCCACCCACCAGCGGTCGTTATCGAACAGCCGCTGATACTGCGCCAGGCCCGCCCATTTGTAGCTGGGCAGGAAGGTCGAGGTGGTGAACGACAGCACGAACGTCCACAGGATGTAGCCATAAAAGCCCACCAGCACGATGAACATGCTCGGCGCCAGCACCAGTTTAGGGAGCCAGCGCTGCAGCACATCGAATGGCGAGGCCTTGCTGAACACAGCAACAGAACTCATGGGAAAATCCAGTACAGGGAAAAAGGACTACAGCCTGCAGGAACCCGCTTTTGTGGCGAGGGAGCTTGCTCCCGCTCGGCTGCGAAGCAGACGCTGCCTTTGGGGGCGCTTCACACCCCAGCGGGAGCAAGCTCCCTCGCCACAGCAAGCCGGGTTCCTACATAGGGTGTTACTTGGCCGACTTGATCGCCGCGCCAAGCTTCTTGGCCGTGTCGGCCGGGTCGGCTTTCGGGTCGTTGATGAAGTTGGTCACGACATCAAAGAACGCACCTTGCACCGCCAGGGTGGTGGCCATGTTGTGCGCCATGCTTGGCTGCAGGCCGCCAGTCTTGGCGTCGGCCAGGAAGTCCTTGGCGGCGGTCTGGGCGCAGGAATCAAAGCCGTAGGATTCCATCTTGGTCAGCATGTCGTTACGCACAGGGATCGAGCCCTTGTTGATGCTGAACACCTTCTGGAAGTTTTCACCCAGCACTACTTTGGCGATGTCCTGCTGACCAGCGGCAGTGCCTTTGTCTTTCTGCTTGAACACCGCCAGGGAGTCGATGTTGTAGGTGAAGGCTTTATCAGTGCCCGGGAACGCAACGCACTCATAATCCTTGCCGGCGACTTTCTTGGCGGCGGTCCATTCAGACTTGGCCCAGTCACCCATGATCTGCATGCCGGCCTTGCCGTTGATGACCTTGCCAGCTTCCAGGTTCCAGTCCTGGCCCTTGCCGTCGACGTCCATGTAGGTCGCGACTTTCTTCAGCTCGGTGAGGGCCTTGACCATTTCCGGGCCGGTCAGTGCGCCGTTATCCAGGTCGACCAGCGCTTTCTTGTAGCCATCAGCGCCCATTACCGAAAGCACCACCGCTTCGAACACGGTGCTGTCCTGCCAAGGCTGGCCGCCGTGGGCGAGCGCAATGAAGCCTGCAGCCTTGAGCTTGTCGCCCGCTGCATAGAATTCTTCGAGGGTGGTTGGGTTCTTGGTGATGCCGGCTTTCTTGAAGACTTCCGGGTTGATCCACAGCCAGTTCACGCGGTGGATATTCACCGGCACGGCCACGTAGTCACCTTCGTATTTCACGGTGTCGGAGACTTTCTTGTCGAGCAGCGAATCCCATTTTTCTTCTTTGGCGACGTCTTTGAGCACGTCGGTGTCGAGCAGGCCAGTAGAGGCCCATTCCTGGATATCGGGGCCTTTGATCTGGGCAACGCCTGGCGGGTTGCCAGCGACCGCACGGCTTTTCAGCACGGTCATGGCGGTGGCGCCACCGCCGCCTGCCACTGCACCGTCTTTCCAGGTGAAGCCGTCTTTCTCAACTTGGGCCTTCAGGACATCCACAGCCGCTTTTTCACCGCCGGAGGTCC
This sequence comes from Pseudomonas sp. Pse35, assembly GCF_024519715.1. Classification (NCBI taxonomy): domain Bacteria; kingdom Pseudomonadati; phylum Pseudomonadota; class Gammaproteobacteria; order Pseudomonadales; family Pseudomonadaceae; genus Pseudomonas; species Pseudomonas sp. Pse35. Next base: position 66,812 of record NZ_JALJRP010000023.1, read on the forward strand.
ACCAATGCACCACTTCCACCGTACCTTTGGAGTCGGCGGCAAATGCACTGAGGGGGAACAACGAGGCAATGGAAATAGCGACGGCGAGGCGATTAATCGCGTTCATCTGAGTACCTTTTCTTGTTGTTATGCATGCAAGTCTAGAGCTTGCGCTGCACGGAGTTTAAACATGGATTTTCGGGGCGCAGGTAACAAAGGGACGTACAAATGTCACCATCTGGTGACATAACAACCGCTGCCCAATGCACTGGCCAGGCTGGGTGCCAAGGGCAGTGCAGGCAGCACGACCGCTTGCCAGGCATGGTACAGGTCAGGTTTGCCGCCCCAGATTTTACTGCTGGGTTGGTTGTGCGGGCTGAGTTCGTGGTGCCAACTGCCCTGGAGCCGGTCGATGAAGTGGGTTTCGCAAAACTCCCAGAAGCGTCGGTACCAGGTTTCGTAATGCAGCTCGCCGGTACGTTTGAGCAGCGCCTGAGCAGCGGCGCTGGCTTCAGCATGGGTCCAGTGCAGGCGCTCGCGTACCACCGGGCGCTGGTTCCAATCCAGAGTGTAGACAAGGCCCGGCGCACCATCCACCGCCCAGGCGTACTCGCAGGCACTGGCGAACAGGCCTTTGGCGTCGCTCACCAGCCAGTCCGGCGTGGCCAGCTTGGCCTTGAGGCGCGCAGCTTCAAGGTGCAGCAGCAACCGCGCCCATTCGAAACCATGGCCGGGGGTGATGCCGTAGGGGCGAAAGCCATCGGCGGGGTTGTCTTGGTTGTATCCGAGCAACGGCTTCCAGTGCGCATCGAAATGTTCGATGACCATGAATTGGTTGCCAGCGGCATGGGTGTGGATCACCCGTTCGACGATGCGCAGCGCACGGTCCAGCCAACGTGTATCACCACTGACATCGGCCAATGCCAGGAAAGCTTCGGTGGCGTGCATGTTGCTGTTGGCGCCACGATAGGCTTCGACGCCGTTCCAGTCCCGGGCAAAGGATTCGAGCATGACGCCCTCCTCTTCGCTCCAGAAGAACTGGTCGATGATATGGACGGCGTCGTTCATTAATGTGCGCGCACCCGGCGCGCCGGCCACCACGGCAGAGCTGGCGGCGAGGGCCACGAAGGCGTGCAGGTAGGCGGCCTTGCCGGTGTTGCCATCAGCCGCCTGGGGCGCGGCGAACCAACCACCGTGCTCACTGTCACGCAGCGGGCCGCTGAGCGCTGCCACACCGTGCGCCACCAGCTCGGCATAACCCGGCAACCCCATGGCATGGGCCATGGCAAAGCTGTGGGTCATGCGCGCGGTGTTCATGGTTTCGGCGCGAGCATTGGCCGGCAACTGGCCTTTATCGTCGAGGTTGCCGAACCCGTCCGGCAGGCGCGATGCCTTGGCGAACGCCAACAGGCGCTGGCCTTCCGCGGCGAGCCAAGCGTGATGGGCAGGTGCATTCAGCCAACTGCTGGCAGGCAGTGGGTGGGTGGTCATGGGTGGCCCTTATTGTTTTTTTGGGATGACCGGAGTCTAAACAAGGGCGCGGCAGGGGCAAGTAACGAAGGGGAAAAGAAATGTCACCGAGTGGTGACAATCAACACCCGAATGTAGGAGCGAGCTTGCTCGCGAAAAGCTCACAAGCGCCGCGTTTATTCCAGGAAACCTGCGTGATCGTTAACGTTTTTTGCGAGCAAGCTCGCTCCTACAGAGAACGATTCAGATCGTTCGCACGCAGAGCGTGGGAACGAGCCTGTCCGGTCTACATCATTGACCCAGTGGGGTGACCGCAGCAGGCGCATTGAGACGCTGATTCAAGTTCTGCACCTGGCTCTGCAAGGTGGTGATATTGCGCGTGGTCTGGATGCGGAACACGTCGAATTCCTTGTTGGTCGGCGCGTCGATATTGGCCGGCTGGTTTTCCTGGGCGCTCTTGAGCACCAGCACGTCCTGCTCGAGGCGGGCGATGGCCGCGCTTGGGTTGCCTTGTTTCTTCAAGGCCGCCACATCGGTGGCCAGGCCCTTGCTCTCGGCCTGTGCTGCCGTGAGGCTGGCGACCGCGTCAGTGAGGGCCTGCACCTGGCCTTGCAGTTTGGTATTGGCCGCTGCCAGCTCGGTGTTGCTGGCGCTCATCTGGGCCAGGCGGCTGTCCAGTTCGGTGGTTTGACCGGCGACGCCCAACTGTTGCTTGCCCTGCTCCTGCAACTGGGCTTCCAGTTGCTTGATCTGCAGCTTCAAGGCTTCGCTGCCGTTGTTCACATTCGCTTCGCTGGCCACGACCTTGCCGGAAATCGCCTGTAGCCGTCCTGCCGCTTCCTCGCTGATGCGGGCAAAGCTTTCCTGGGTGGCAACCAACTGCTGGCCCATCAGGGAAATCTGCTGGAAGCTCCACCAGGCCAGGCCCGCAAAGGCGATCAACAGCGCACCGACCAGTGCCCACAACGGGCCAGTGCTGGCGCTCTTGACCTTGACCACGGGCGTCGTTCGCGAACGCACCGACGTCGCGGGGGTCGGCACGAAATCATCGTCATCCCCAAGGTCGGCCCGCAGGCTGGGAACGTTGTCGAAGTCGTCTTTAGCATCGTTACGCATGAATCTACCCTGAATCAATGAGATGGCTGGCTGTAAAGCCGAGCGGCAGGAGTATAAACCGCACTCCCGGCGCATGGATCGACTCGGAACCTGGAATGGGGTTCCCGAAGTGTTGCTGCTTATGAGGTTATTGGCGGCCCGGGTCCTGGGCTTTCCACCAACTGCAGAACTCGTCGAGCGCGGCCCACAGGCTGACCTTGGGCTCGTAGTCGAGATAATGCCTGGCGCGACTGATGTCGAGGGTGAAGTTTTTATTCATCACTTGCATGCCCAGACGCGATAACGCCGGTTCCGGCCGCCCCGGCCACATCGCGCAGAATGCCTCGTTCAACGCCGCCACGCTGTAGGACAAACCGTAGGATCGATAGCGGGTCACTTGGGGCAGCTCCATCTGCCGCATCACGTAGTTCACCACATCCCAGATCGGCACCGGTGCGCCATTGCTGATGTTGTAGGCTTTGCCCAGGGCCGAGCCGGTGGCGAGCAAACTGCTGAGCAGCGCCTCGTTGAGGTTGTGCACGCTGGTGAAGTCGACTTTGTTCAAACCGTCGCCGACGATCGCCAGACGGTTCTTGCGCTGCATTTTCAGCAAGCGCGGGAAGATACTCATATCGCCGGCCCCGGTGACAAAGCGTGGGCGCAGGGCTATCACTTGCAGGCCGAACTCCTGGGCGCCGAACACCTTCTGCTCGGCCAGGTACTTGGTAGCGGCATAGGGATGCTTGAAACGCTTGGGCACTTGCTCTTCGGTGAGCCCAAGGTGATCGCGACCGTCAAAATAGATCGACGGCGACGACAGGTGCACCAGGCGCCCCACGCGCTGTTTCAGGCAGGCTTCGACGACGTTTTCGGTGACCAATACGTTGTTCTGGTGGAAGTCCTGGTACTTGCCCCACAGCCCGACGGCGCCGGCGCAATGCACCACGGCTTCGACATCGCGGCACAGGTCACGCACAAGGTCGGCATCATTCAAATCACCCTGGATGAACTCGGCACCGCGCCGCACCAGGTGTTCCACACCCTCGGCGCGCCGCCCGTTGACCCGCACGTCCAGGCCCTGCTCAAGGGCGAAGCGCGCAAAGCGCCCGCCAATGAAGCCGCTTGCGCCGGTGACCAGAATTTTCATGTCGTACTCCGTGTTCTTTCATTTTTCATCGCTCTTGCCTTGACGCGCGCCATCACTCCAACGGCACCAACCAATGACCACACACATCGGCCAGATGGTCGGTCAACAAGCCCAACAGTTGCCCGCCACTGCGCCAATGATGCCAGTACAGCGGCACATCGATGGGCTTATCTGGCAATAACTCGACCAATACACCGGTTTCCAACTGGTCGCGCACCTGCAATTCAGGCACCAGGCCCCACCCCAGGCCGGCTTCCGTCAGGCGGATAAAACCTTCGGATGACGGGCACAGATGGTGTTCGAAACCACCGTCCACGCCAAGGGACGCCAGGTAGCGGTGCTGTAGGAAATCATCCGGGCCGAACACCAGCGCAGGCGTGCGCGCCAATTGGTCGGCCCGCACGCCTCTAGGAAAATGCCGCGCCAGAAAGGCCGGGCTGGCCAGCGCCCGATAACGCATGGCGCCCAGCAACAGGCTGCGAGCGCCGGCCACAGGACGCTCGCTGGCACAAATGCAGGCCGCCACTTCACCGGCGCGCATGCGCTTGAGGCCCACGGTCTGGTCTTCGACCACCAGGTCCAGCAACACATGCTGTTCGGCGCAGAAGTCGCTGACTGCCTCGGCCCACCAAGTGGCGAGGCTGTCGGCATTCAGGGCAATGCGCAGGCGCTCAGGCATGCCCTCCTCGTCCAGAGCCGGCACCTGGCTTTGCAGGTCACGCTCCAGCAAACGCACCTGCTGCACATGGTTGAGCAGGCGCCGACCGATATCGGTGGGCGTTGGCGGCGAGGCCCGTATCAACACCGGCTGGCCGACGCGCGCCTCCAATAGCTTGATGCGTTGGGAGATGGCTGATTGCGACAGCCCCAACACCTGGGCACCGCGCTCAAAGCCGGCTTGTTCCACCACCGCCGCCAGGGCGGAAAGCAATTTATAGTCGAACATCAGTTTCTCTAATGAGCGATCAGCAATATTGGTTTTTCTTATACAGCCCCGACCCGCACCATAGCCAGCATCGTTTGAGCATCAACAAGGATCTCCTTCTATGTGGCAAAGCTATATGAACGGTTTGCTGGTGGCCCTCGGGTTGATCATGGCAATCGGCAGCCAAAATGCATTCGTACTCGCGCAGAGCCTGCGCCGCGAACACCACTTACCCGTGGCGGCGTTGTGTGTGATCTGCGACGCACTGCTAGTGGCCGCTGGGGTATTCGGGCTGGCCACCGTGCTGGCGCAGAGCCCGATACTGCTGGCGGTGGCACGCTGGGGCGGCGCAGCGTTCTTGCTCTGGTATGGCGCATGCGCGCTGCGCAGGGCGTGCTCCAAGCAGAGCCTGGACCAAAGCGACACCCTCAAGACGCGCTCATTGCGCGCTGTGCTGCTGAGCGCTTTGGCGGTCACCTTGCTCAACCCCCATGTCTACCTGGATACCGTCCTGCTGATCGGCTCCCTGGGCGCGCAACAAACCGAACCCGGTGCCTACGTAGCCGGTGCAGCCAGTGCATCGTTCCTGTGGTTCGCCACCCTGGCGCTGGGTGCGGCATGGTTGGCACCCTGGCTGGCACGCCCGGCCACCTGGCGCCTGCTGGACCTGCTGGTGGCCGCGATGATGTTCTCGGTGGCCTATCAACTGATCAGCGCCTGAGCAATATTCCAAAACGCTCTGGAACCTCTATCCCACACAGTTGTTGCGTGGTTATGCCGCACCCCCGGTGCTATGATCGGCCCCCTGCGCCGCAAAGAGTACAAACTCCCCGGCGCATGTTTGGCCGCCCGTGATCGGCCTTGCGCTCACCGCAACTGACCTGATTAGGAGAATCATCATGGCTTTCGAATTGCCGCCGCTGCCCTACGCACACGATGCCCTGCAGCCGCACATCTCCAAGGAAACCTTGGAATACCACCACGACAAGCACCACAACACCTATGTCGTGAACCTGAACAACCTGGTGCCTGGCACCGAGTTCGAAGGCAAGACCCTGGAAGAGATCGTCAAGTCTTCCTCGGGTGGCATCTTCAACAACGCCGCTCAGGTCTGGAACCACACTTTCTACTGGAACTGCCTGGCGCCGAACGCCGGCGGCCAACCAACCGGCGCACTGGCTGAAGCCATCAACGCTGCGTTCGGTTCGTTCGACAAGTTCAAGGAAGAGTTCACCAAGACTTCGGTCGGCACCTTCGGTTCCGGTTGGGGCTGGCTGGTGAAAAAGGCTGACGGTTCCCTGGCCCTGGCCAGCACCATCGGCGCCGGCAACCCGCTGACCAACGGCGACACCCCGCTGTTGACCTGCGACGTCTGGGAACACGCCTACTACATCGACTACCGCAACGTGCGTCCAAAATATGTAGAAGCGTTCTGGAACCTGGTCAACTGGAAGTTCGTGGCTGAGCAGTTCGAAGGCAAGACCTTCACTGCCTAAGCGACGCTTGCAGTAAAAAGAGCCCGGCGATTGCCGGGCTTTTTCATGGGCGCCCTGATTGCCATGCCAGAAATCCCGGAACCCAACGGTAACTATTCACCACACAAACGCCAGGAGGAATAAACCTCCTCAATCAATGTGGAGAATGACAATGGATCCTATTTCAACGGCCGCAGGTGCAGTGCCAATGTTATCCGGTCTTCTTGAGAAGGGAATGGACTTGGCAAAAAGCGCACTGGACTTGACGAACAAACTCGTAGACATAGCGGGTGAACAGTCAAAGGTCGGAGGGGAAGAGCAACAGCCAGAGGGTAAGATCAATTTTTGAGAGCGTCGCCAAACAGAGGGCGGATCTGTTCCGCCTTCTTCTTCTCTGCCCGACGTCCAGCCCACGCCTCAAACGCCCTGACATAAGCGGGTATCCCTCCACGTTTATCCAGCCCCTTCAATTAATCTCAAGCCCGAATGTCCCTTTGACTGCCATCACCAGATTGCCAATACTCATGGCATATTGACGGCCACCCGCATGAGACAAGGAATGCCCCTTTGAAGCTGGAACTCAAGAACAGCTTGTCGGTGAAGTTGCTACGGGTTGTGCTGCTTTCGGCATTGATCGTGGGTGTGGCGCTGAGCGTGGCGCAGATCGTTTTTGATGCCTACAAGACGCGCCAGGCCGTGGCGGGCGATGCCCAGCGCATCCTCGACATGTTTCGCGACCCCTCGACCCAGGCCGTGTACAGCCTGGATCGCGAGATGGGCATGCAGGTGATCGAAGGTCTGTTCCAGGACGACGCTGTGCGCATGGCTTCCATCGGGCACCCCAACGAGACCATGCTGGCGGAAAAAAGCCGTCCTTTACAGCAGTCGCCCAGCCGCTGGTTGACCGACCTGATTCTTGGCCAGGAACGCTCCTTTACTACTGCGTTGGTGGGCAAGGGCCCCTACAGCGAATATTACGGCGACCTGAGCATCACCCTCGACACCGCCACCTATGGCCGAAGTTTTCTGGTCAGCTCGGTCATCATCTTTATCTCGGGCGTATTGCGCGCCCTGGTCATGGGGCTGGTGCTGTACCTGGTGTATCACTGGATGCTCACCAAACCGCTGTCGCGGATGATCGAGCACCTGACCTCGATCAACCCGGACCGCCCCAGCGAGCACAAGATCCCTCAGCTCAAGGGCCACGAACGCAACGAACTGGGGCAGTGGATAAACACCGCCAACCAATTGCTCGAATCCATCGAGCGCAATACCCACCTGCGCCACGAGGCCGAATCGAGCCTGTTGCGCATGGCCCAATACGACTTCCTGACCGGCCTGCCGAACCGCCAGAAGTTGCAGGCGCAACTGGACAAAATCCTCACGGACGCCGGCCGCCGGCAACGCCGTGTCGCGGTGTTGTGCGTGGGGCTGGATGATTTCAAGAGCGTCAACGAGCAATTCACCTACCAGGCCGGCGACAAACTCTTGTTGGCGCTGGCTGATCGCTTGCGCGCCCATAGTGGCCACCTGGGCACGCTCGCCCGCCTGGGCGGCGACCAGTTCGCCCTGGTGCAAGCCGATATCGACCAGCCCTACGAAGCCGCCGAACTGGCGCAAAGCATCCTTGATGACCTGGAAGCAGAGTTCGCCCTTGAGCATGACCTGATCCGCCTGCGCGCCACCATCGGCATCACGCTGTTCCCGGAAGATGGCGACAGCACCGAGAAGTTGCTCCAGAAAGCCGAGCAGACCATGACCCTGGCCAAGAGCCGCTCGCGCAACCGCTATCAGTTTTATATCGCCAGCGTCGACAGCGAAATGCGCCGGCGTCGTGAACTGGAGAAAGACTTGCGAGACGCCTTGGGCCGCGAGCAGTTTCACTTGGTGTACCAACCACAAATCAGCTATCTCGACCATCACGTGGTCGGTGTGGAAGCCCTGCTGCGCTGGCAACACCCGGAACATGGGCTGGTACCGCCGGACTTGTTCATTCCGTTGGCGGAACAGAACGGCACCATCATTTCCATCGGCGAATGGGTGCTGGACCAGGCGTGTCGGCAACTGCGCGAATGGCATGACCAGGGTTTCACCGCGCTGCGCATGGCCGTCAACCTGTCCACCGTGCAACTGCACCACACCGAGTTGCCGCGGGTGGTCAACAACCTGATGCAGATCTATCGCCTGCCGCCCCGCAGCCTGGAGCTGGAAGTGACCGAGACCGGCCTGATGGAAGACATCAGCACCGCAGCCCAGCACCTGCTGAGCCTGCGTCGCTCCGGCGCGCTGATCGCCATTGATGACTTCGGCACCGGCTACTCATCCTTGAGTTACCTCAAGAGCCTGCCCCTGGACAAGATCAAGATCGACAAGAGCTTCGTCCAGGACCTGCAGGACGACGACGATGACGCCACCATCGTGCGCGCCATTATCCAATTGGGCAAAAGCCTGGGCATGCAGGTGATTGCCGAAGGCGTGGAGACTGCCGAACAGGAGGCCTACATCATCTCCGAGGGGTGCCATGAGGGGCAGGGTTATCACTACAGCAAACCGCTGCAGGCCCGGGAGTTGACGGCTTATCTGAAGCAGTCCGAGCGCAATAACGCCGTGAGTCTTTGAATTTACACTTCGATACTCAATATTTCCCGCGTATAAGCCTTTACACAAAATGCAAATCTTTCGCATTATGTCGCAGCGTTTGCGCTCCCCGCGCGCCCTTTCAACAACCGAAGCAGGATGTTCGCCATGATTCGTATGCCCCTGGCCACCGCCAGTCTGCTGGCCATTGCCATTTCTCTCGCCGGTTGCGGCGAAGGTAAAGACAAGGCCGCCGCGCCCCAGGCACCCGCTGCCGCCAGCACTACCGCACCGGCGGCTGCCCCGGCTGGCCAGGTCGACGAAGCGGCCGCCAAGGCCGTGGTCGCGCACTACGCAGACATGGTGTTTGCGGTGTACAGCGATGCCGAATCCACCGCAAAAACCCTGCAGACCGCAATCGATACCTTCCTCGCCAACCCGAACGACGAAACCCTGAAAGCGGCCCGTACCGCCTGGATCGCCGCACGCGTACCCTACCTGCAGAGCGAAGTATTCCGCTTCGGCAACACCATCATCGACGACTGGGAAGGCCAGGTGAACGCCTGGCCCCTGGACGAAGGCCTGATCGACTACGTCGACAAGTCCTACGAGCACGCGCTGGGCAACCCAGGTGCGAACGCCAATATCATCGCCAATAACGAGATCCAGGTCGGCGAAGACAAGGTCGACGTCAAGGAGATCACTCCGGAAAAACTCGCCAGCCTCAATGAACTGGGCGGTTCCGAAGCGAACGTCGCCACCGGCTACCACGCCATCGAATTCCTGCTGTGGGGCCAGGACCTCAACGGCACCGGCCCAGGCGCGGGCAACCGCCCGGCATCGGACTACATGACCGGTGACGGTGCAACCGGCGGCCACAACGAGCGTCGCCGCACTTACCTGCGCGCCGTCACCCAACTGCTGGTCAGCGACCTGCAGGAAATGGTCGGCAACTGGAAGCCCAACGTCGAAGACAACTACCGCGCCACCCTGGAGTCGGAACCTGCGACCGATGGCCTGCGTAAAATGCTGTTCGGCATGGGCAGCCTGTCTCTGGGCGAACTCGCCGGGGAGCGCATGAAAGTATCCCTGGAAGCCAACTCGCCGGAAGACGAGCAAGACTGCTTCAGCGACAACACCCATTACTCGCACTTCTACGACGCCAAGGGCATCCGTAACGTTTACCTGGGCGAATACACCCGTGTTGACGGTACCAAGCTGACCGGCGCCAGCCTGTCGTCCCTGGTGGCCAAGGCCGACCCGGCAGCAGATGCAGCCCTCAAGGCTGACCTGGCCGCCACCGAAGCGAAGATCCAGGTGATGGTTGACCACGCCAACAACGGCGAGCACTACGACCAGTTGATCGCCGCCGACAATGAAAAGGGCAACCAGATCGTGCGTGACTCGATTGCCGCCCTGGTCAAGCAGACCGGCTCGATCGAGGCTGCTGCCGGCAAGCTGGGCATCAGCGACCTGAACCCGGACAGCGCTGATCACGAGTTCTGATCAAGCGCAGTTGAAAGAGGCGACCTGCGGGTCGCCTTTTTCATGCGCGCAATAACTGCCGCCGTTATACCTGTGGGAGCTGGCTTGCCTGCGATGGCGGTGGTTCAGTCGACTGATCTGTAACTGACACACCGCCATCGCAGGCAAGCCAGCTCCCACATTGGATTCCGGGGCGTCAGGTGGATATCCGCCGGCTGGCAGGCCAGCTCCCACAGGGGTTCTCCATCAACCGGCAGCCCTTGGTTTACAAGACCTGCACCGCAGGTAGAATGGCGCCTCTGCCCAATCACCCGAGCGAACTTCATGGCGTTGCCGACCCTGCGCATCATCGGTTTCATCATCGGCATCTTCCTGATCACCCTTGCGGTCGCCATGGTGATCCCGATGGCGACCCTGGTGATCTTCGAACGCACCAGCGACCTGCCCTCGTTCCTGTGGGCCAGCCTGATCACCTTTATCGCCGGCCTGGCGCTGGTCATCCCTGGTCGCCCAGAGCACGTGCACCTGCGCCCCAGGGACATGTACCTGCTGACGGTCAGTAGTTGGGTGGTGGTGTGCATCTTCGCCGCCCTGCCCTTTTTGCTGACCCAGCACATCAGCTACACCGACTCGTTCTTCGAAAGCATGTCCGGCATCACCGCCACAGGCTCCACCGTGTTGAGCGGGCTGGACAGCATGTCGCCGGGCATCTTGATGTGGCGTTCGCTGCTGCACTGGCTCGGCGGTATCGGCTTTATCGGCATGGCGGTGGCGATCCTGCCGCTGCTGCGCATTGGTGGCATGCGCTTGTTCCAGACCGAATCCTCGGACCGCTCGGAAAAGGTCATGCCTCGTTCACACATGGTGGCGCGCCTGATCGTGGCGGCGTATGTGGGCATCACCATCTTCGGCAGCCTGGCCTTCTGGTGGGCCGGAATGGGCGTGTTCGATGCGATCAACCATGCGATGTCGGCGATTTCCACGGGCGGGTTTTCCACCTCGGACGAGTCCCTGGCCCATTGGAAACAACCGGCGGTGCATTGGGTCGCGGTGGTGGTGATGATCCTGGGCAGCTTGCCGTTCGCCCTGTACGTGGCCACTTTACGTGGTAACCGTCGGGCGCTGATCAAGGACCAGCAGGTGCAAGGCTTGCTCGGCCTGTTGCTGGTGACCTGGCTGGTACTCGGCACCTGGTACTGGTGGACCACCAACCTGCATTGGCTCGATGCCTTGCGCCATGTGGCGCTGAACGTGACGTCTGTGGTGACTACCACCGGCTTTGCACTGGGGGATTACAGCTTGTGGGGCAACTTCTCACTGATGCTGTTTTTCTACCTGGGCTTTATCGGCGGCTGCTCGGGCTCCACCGCGGGCGGTATCAAAATCTTCCGTTTCCAGGTGGCCTACATCCTGCTCAAGGCCAACTTGAATCAGTTGATCCATCCGCGCGCGGTGATCAAGCAGAAGTACAACGGCCATCGCCTCGATGAAGAGATTGTGCGGTCGATCCTGACTTTTTCGTTTTTCTTCGCCATCACCATCTGCATGATCGCCCTGGCCCTGTCGCTGCTAGGCGTGGACTGGATGACCGCGTTGACCGGCGCCGCCAGTACCGTTTCCGGCGTGGGCCCCGGCCTGGGCGAAACCATCGGCCCGGCCGGCAACTTCGCCACCCTGCCGGATGCCGCCAAGTGGATCCTGTCCCTGGGCATGTTGTTGGGGCGCCTGGAGATCATCACCGTGTTTGTGTTGTGCATTCCGGCGTTCTGGCGTCACTGACCGACGACGTTTGCTGCAAGCGCGCCCGGTATTCACCGGGCGTGGCATCGAACCAGCGGCGAAACGCGCGGAAAAAGTTGCTCGGGTCGGCAAACCCCAGCAGGTAAGCGATTTCCAGCAAGGTCATGCTGGGTTGTGCCAGGTACTGCTCGGCCAGTTCGCGCCGGGTGTCATCAAGCAAGGCCTGGAAGCTGGTGCCCTCCTCCTGCAGCCGCCGCTGCAAGGTGCGCTGGGACAGGTGCAACGTCTGGGCCACGGCTTCGCGCTTGGGCTCGCCCTGAGGCAACAGGCGGCACAGCACCTGACGCGCCTTGTGGGTCACGCGGCCTTCGGAAAAACGCGCCAGGTATTCACCGGCAAAGCGATCATGCAACAGCGCCATGGCTTCGTTGGCCGTGGGCAGCGGCGCCTCCATGTCCGCCTGCTCGAAAATCAGCGCGTCATAGGGTGCATTGAATTGCAAAGGCGCATGAAAGGCCTGTTGGTAGGGCGCCAGGTCCGCCGGCTGCTCGCCTTGCAGCAGCACTTTGCGGGGCTGCAGGGTGCGCCCGGTGAGCCAGCCGCACAGGGCCAGGGCGCTGGCCAGCGAGGCTTCGGCGCTTTGACGGGTCGGCGGCAGGTGATCGCCATGCACCGTCAGAATCAACGCATAGCCTTCGGGTAACAGTCGAAAACTCAAATCAGCGCTTTCGGCGATGATGCGCTGGTAGCGCACCAATCGCATAAAACCTTCGGCCAGGGTGTTGCTGGACATCAACGCATAACCGGCAACGTGAAACGAGGCCGGGCGCACCACCTTGCCCATGTTCAGGCCAATCGCCGGGTTACCCGACACCTCTACCGCGCGTTGCCACAGGCGGGTCATGGCGTCTTGCGGGAAGCGCGCATCGGGGTCACTGAGGGCGGCGTAGTCCAGGCCCAGTTGCTTGAACAAGGCACGGCAATCCAGGCCATCCATTTCCAGCGCCTTGACGATGCCCATCGCCCAGCTTGCAGAAGTTGTTCGTTCGCTCATGGCGTCTTCTTGTTGAAAGCAGGCTCAAACGGCAGCCAGGAAGCCAAGGATACTAAAGTGGCATCTATTGTCACTGGCTGTTAGCACTGATCACTCTAGACTCAAATAAGCTCCCCGCCGCGCACCCGTTGGCGGCACAGCAACCAGAGGGCCGGTGACCGTGGAAAACATCAAGAAATTCAACAGTTTTGCCGAGTTCTACCCGTACTACCTGAGCGAACATGGCAACAGCACCTGCCGACGCCTGCACTTTATCGGCACCACCCTGGTAATAGGCATTCTCGCGTACGCCATCGGCAGAGGCTCATTGGTTCTGCTGCTGGCGTTGCCCCTGGCAGGCTACAGCTTTGCCTGGATTGGCCACTTCTTCTTCGAAAAGAACCGCCCCGCCACCTTTCAGCACCCGTTCTACAGCTTGCTGGGGGATTTTGTGATGTACCGCGACATGATCCTGGGCAAGGTGCCGTTCTAGGGGTGTGACCTCATGTCACTTGCGCCTGAACCATTAAAAATTGTGCATCTGTGGAGATAAAAGTCTTTTTGTCATTTACGGTGCTGTATCCTGCCAAGGCTTTTTGAGAGCGCGGAATCACCTGCGATTGAAAAAACAGACCTTGCGAGGAGCGACCACGATGCACGAGATACCTAATCTCCCCTTCCCAAGCCTGCACCCAACTGAGCAGCCAACACCGCAGCAGGCCAGCGACAAGCAGCCTGAGGCCAAAGAAGCAAAACCAGTCGAGCGCGAAAGCCGAGACTGACGCCGTACCAGACCGTGTGGAAAGCGCGCCTTTGAGCGCTTTCCACACTGCCTGAATTATCCGAGACCTTCACTATGACCACTTCCCCTTCCGACACGCCGGACGCCGCTGTACTCGACGCTGCCTTGCAGATGGTCGAAGTCTGGAACCGCCTCAGTGCCGACAAGCAAGCAGCACTGCTCAAGCGCTTCGGCACCCAGGAAAACGCCCTGGCGGCCCTGGTGACCACCCAATTGCTGGCCCCCGCCCAAGCTTGATCTGCCTTAGATCTGGCGTTTTACATTTTTGCCGCCCTGCCCGGCTTGCGCACCGGTATCATTAGCAGCCTATCTTTACCTGCTGCGACAGTGGATCTCTCCCATGCCAGATACCCAGCGCCCCATGACGGTCACGCTGCAAGTCGTTTCCATCGTGCTGTTTACCTTCATCGGCTACTTGAATATCGGCATCCCCCTGGCCGTATTGCCGGGTTATGTCCATAGCCAGCTGGGCTATGGCGCAGTTATCGCCGGGCTGGTGATCAGCGTGCAATACCTGGCAACCCTGCTGAGCCGCCCCTATGCCGGTAAAATCATCGACAATCTGGGCAGCAAGCGCGCCGTGCTGATCGGCTTGGTGGGCTGCGGTTTGAGTGGCGTGTTCATGTTGTTTGCGGCGTGGTTTTCCAGCCTGCCGGCTCTGAGCCTCGGCTGCCTGCTGGTCGGGCGGCTGGTGCTGGGCAGCGCTGAAAGCCTGGTGGGTTCGGGCGCGATTGGCTGGGGCATTGGCCGTGTCGGCGCGGCGAACACGGCCAAGGTTATTTCCTGGAACGGCATCGCCAGCTACGGCGCGCTGGCGGTGGGTGCGCCGTTGGGGGTGCTGCTGGTCAGCCATTTTGGGCTGTGGAGCATGGGCGTCAGCATCATTCTGTTGGCCGTGCTAGGTGTGCTGTTGGCCTGGAAAAAACAAGCGGCGCCGATTGTGCCCGGCGTACGTTTGCCGTTCATGAACGTGCTGGGCCGCGTGCTGCCCCATGGTTGCGCGCTAGCGCTGGGCTCCATCGGCTTTGGCACCATCGCCACCTTTATCACGTTGTATTACAGCACCCAGCACTGGGATAACGCGGTGTGGGCCTTGAGCCTGTTCGGTGCCAGTTTTATCGGCGCACGCTTGCTGTTTGGCAATTTGATCAACCGCATTGGCGGTTTTCGCGTCGCAATCGCCTGCCTGTCAGTGGAAGTGCTGGGCCTGCTGTTGCTGTGGCTGGCGCCGGATGCCCAACTGGCGTTGGCGGGTGCGGCGTTGAGCGGTTTCGGCTTTTCCCTGGTGTTCCCGGCGCTGGGGGTAGAGGCGGTCAACCTGGTGCCGGCCTCCAGCCGAGGTTCGGCGGTGGGCGCCTATTCGCTGTTTATCGACTTGTCCCTGGGCATCACCGGGCCGCTGGCGGGCGCCGTGGCGGCAGGTTTTGGCTTTGCCTCGATATTCCTGTTCGCGGCCCTCGCAGCTTTCGCCGGTTTGCTGCTGAGCTTTTACCTGTACCGCCAGGCGCCTAAGGCCCGCGAAACACGCGACGCCTAGAAGTCGACCTTGCCGCGCCCGGCCTTGATGCTGCCGCGCTTGGTCTTGGACTCAAGGCGGCGTTTCTTCGAACCCAGGGTGGGCTTGGTCGGACGGCGCTTTTTCTCGACCTTGGTGGCGCTCTGGATCAACTCCACCAGGCGCTCCAGCGCATCGGCGCGGTTCTGCTCCTGGGTGCGATATCGCTGGGCCTTGAGCACCAGCACGCCTTCGCTGGTGATTCGGCTGTCACGCAGAGCCAGCAGACGCTCCTTGTAGAACGCCGGCAACGACGAGGCCGGAATATCAAACCGCAGGTGCACCGCACTCGACACTTTATTGACGTTCTGCCCACCGGCACCCTGGGCACGAATGGCGGTCAGCTCGATCTCGGCGTCGGGCAGGTGCACATTGTTGGAAATTTCCAGCATCAATCAAAACCTTAGGCAACGGACAAGCCCAACTCGGACAACAATATCGACGCCTGGGCTTTGGAAATCACGGCGCCTTTGAACAGTTTGGCATCATTGAGGCGAAAACCGCTCAAATCTGCACCGCGCAAGTCGGCACCCGCAAAATTAGCGCCGTTGATGCGGGCATGTGCGAGGCTGCAGTCGACCAGTTCAGCCTTGCGAAAGTCCGTATCCGACAAGTCGCTGTCGGAAAAATCCAGATTATTGAGCACACTTCGAGCAAACGACAACCCGGATAAAAAGGCACTGTTGAGCAGGGTTTCGCTGAAGCTCAGCCCCAGTGACGCGCAATGGGTGAAATTGGCGCCCGTCAGCTTGCACTGGGTAAAAGTCGCCTGGGACAGTTTGCTGCGCTGCCAACGAGTGTTGTTCAGATCGCAACTGTGGAATTGCGCCTCGAGCAGGTTGGCCGCTTCGAAAATGGCGAGGCTGGCTCGGCAGTTTTTCCACTGAGTCCCTTCCAGTCGAGAACCGAGAAACGAGGTCTGGACCAGGGTGCAGCGCTCGAACACCCAGTTGTCCAGTGCCATGCGCGACAGGTCGACACCACTTAAATCTACTCCGATCAAGCGCAAAGGGCCGCTGTGCCGGCCGATCAAGTCTTGCAGTTCATCGCGCTGCAAGGCGCTATCGGCGACGTCGGTGTATTGCATCGGGGCCTCCGGGTAGGCGGAAAAAAGAGGGGGCGATTCTAACGTGCCATACCCACAAAAAACCCGGCAGGGCGCCGGGTTTTCTGCAAGGGGAAAAGTCCTACTCCAGAACCGGACCCGTTGCGCCAATAGCTGACCGCGCCGTGCGCTTGTTCTTGATCCAGTAACATACTGCCATGAACGCTACCCACACCGGGATCGCATATACCGACACCTGAATCCCCGGCATCATCAGCATGATCACCAGGATAAACACCACGAACGCCAGGCAGATGTAGTTTCCATACGGATACCACAACGCCTTGAACAGCGGCACCTGGCCGGTGCGGTTCATGTGCTGGCGGAACTTGACGTGGGAGAAACTGATCATCGCCCAGTTGATCACCAACGTGGCCACCACCAGCGACATCAGCAGTTCCAGCGCGTCATGGGGCATCAGGTAGTTCATCAGCACCGCCACCAGGGTGATCGCTGCCGAGGCCAGGATCGAACGCACCGGCACGCCGCGCTTATCGATCTTCGCCAGGGCCCTGGGCGCGTCGCCCTGCTCGGCCATGCCCAAGAGCATGCGGCTGTTGCAGTAGGTACCGCTGTTGTACACCGACAGCGCGGCGGTCAGCACCACGAAGTTGAGGATATGCGCGGCGGTGTTACTGCCCAGCATCGAGAACACCTGCACGAACGGGCTACCGCTGTAGGCATCGCCGGAGGCGTTGAGGGTCGCCAGCAGGCTGTCCCACGGTGTGAGCGACAGCAGTACTACCAGGGCACCGATGTAGAAAATCAGGATGCGGTAGATCACCTGATTGATCGCCTTGGGGATCACGGTACGTGGCTGGTCGGCTTCGGCAGCAGTAAAGCCGAGCATTTCCAGGCCGCCGAAGGAGAACATGATAATCGCCATGGCCATCACCAAGCCGCCGACGCCATGGGGGAAGAAACCACCATGCTCCCACAGGTTGCTGACCGAGGCTTGCGGGCCGCCGCTGCCGCTGACCAGCAGGTAGCTGCCCAGGGCAATCATGCCGACGATCGCCACCACCTTGATGATGGCGAACCAGAACTCGGCTTCACCGAAGACTTTGACGTTGGCCAGGTTGATCACGTTGATCAGCACGAAGAAGGCCGCAGCAGAGACCCAGGTCGGAATCTCCGGCCACCAGTAATGCACGTACTTGCCGACGGCCGTCAGCTCCGACATACCCACCAGAATGTACAGAATCCAGCAGTTCCAGCCCGACAGAAAACCGGCGAAACCGCCCCAGTACTTGTGGGCAAAATGGCTGAAGGAGCCGGCGACGGGCTCCTCGACGATCATTTCGCCAAGCTGGCGCATGATCATGAAGGCGATAAAGCCGCAAATGGCATAGCCCAGGATCATCGACGGGCCGGCGGATTTGAGCACCCCGGCCGAGCCCAGGAACAGGCCGGTGCCGATGGCGCCACCGAGGGCGATCAACTGGATATGCCGATTTTTCAGGCCGCGTTTCAGCTCGCCTGAAGAGGAATGGGGTCCACTCATGAAAAGGGTCTCACGCAAGGTTTGAAGAGTTGAATGCAGGTTGCTGCCTTGAATTACCGACTCAAGCAGCGCCGCTCAAACCCCAGCGCAGGCACCAGGAGTACAGCTTCTTTCTAACGGTCATGCGTCACCTGTTTGTTTTTATCTGTGACGAAATCGAACCCGTCCGGCTCGTGGCCAGGCGGAGTGATCAGGGGGATCAAACCCTGAGGTCTTGGCCTTTTGCGTGGGTACGCAAGGGGGGTCACAGTAAAACGCGGCGCATTGTACACCGCTCGACAGCTTCGGCACGCACCGGGAAAGTGCACAGGCAATTCTGTCAGCTAATGCTTACATCGGCGCGCCCCCCAACAACGGCAGGGCAGTTGCGTAAATCTATCGTTACACCGCGGAAATCCTGCGTTACAGCCAGACTTTGGCAGCCCTCAACGGAATTCTGTCGGAAGGCCACGTCTGAAGAATCGCTTCAGCCAATTCACTGTTTTGCCTGAATAAAAAAATCCGCCAAAAAACAGAAGAAAAAATCCAAATGAAACCGTGTCAATAAATTTTTTGCATTTCGAAACACTCTCTTCTAGGTTCTTTCCACTTGCCCGCGAAGCCCGTGGGTGAGCCGTTCTCAATCAACGTCCTCTAGGAGATACACCATGCAAGCACTGGAAAACGACCTGGAAACCGAACTGCAACTCGACGATTGGTTTGAAGCGCCGACCCATGAGGCCGCCGTTGAAATGATGCAAGCCGATGCCGTTGTGCCTTTTGGCACCGCGATGTGGCCTTTCTAATAACCGGCAGGCATCCGGCAGGCGCTGTGCACGGCGCCTGCCCCCTTACCCAAGGCACCGAAGGACACCCGTCATGGACAAGGCCCGCGCCGTCGAACACTTTCTCTACTACCTTGCTCACCACCCGGCCCTCAACGGCCTGAACCGCCCCACCGTGTTGCTGGGCCATACCGAGCGCTATGACGCCATCGCCCAGGCGATCACCCACGGCAGCGCCGCCCGCTTCAACTTCCAACTGCAACGCCTGGACCTGGCGCCCAGCGACACCCTGGCAAAGGCCATTCAAACCTGTGATCTGTACCTGTTTCTCTACGATTCCTCCACGCTGCCCAACCCGCGCGCCGAAGGCCCTGACTTTATCCGCGCCCTGCAAGGCGTGATGGCCGAGCACTGGAAGAAATCCCTGCTGTTCAAGGATTACGGCGACTATTTTTACGACACCTTCAGCGTCGAGCCCCAACGCATCGCCGACCTCAACGCCACACTGATCCGGCGCATGGCCCAGGCCAACGTGCTGAGCTTTACCGACAAACACGGTTCGCGCCTGGAAGCGCCGATGAGCAGCATCAAGAAGTGGACCAATATCAACGGCGTCGGCAACCACGACCTGGCGCCCGGCGAAATCGCCACCCACAGCGAAGCCATCAACGGCCAGGTGCGGTTTGTCGGCACCTTCCTCAGTACCATCCCCTTTGCACGCAAATACGGCGTGCTGCAATCGCCGCTGGAGTTATGGATCGAGAACTCCACCGTTTGCAGCGTGGCCAGCGAAGTGCCGGGGCTGGCAGATGACTTCAACAAGTACCTGAATGCCAACCCGTCCAACCGTCGCGTGGAGGAGTTGGGGATTGGCACCAATGAAGGGGTCAAGGACTTGTATGCGCGCAATGCCGGGTTTGAAGAGCGTCACTGCGGGCTGCACCTGGGCTTGGGTGGCGGGCAGAAAGGCAGTCACCACCTGGACCTGATCTTTGCCAGTGGGGTGTTGGCGCTGGATGACAAGCCGGTGTTTGATGGCGCCTTTGCCTTTTAAAAGACCGTCAGACGTATAGAGATCCCTGGGGGAGCCGGGCTTGCCCTAATGCCAGTCAGTTAAGAGCTAGAGCAGACAACCAGTGACTTGTGG
>NZ_JALJRP010000024.1:0-81624 GCF_024519715.1 Pseudomonas sp. Pse35
AGGCTCGGTGTGCCCGTAATCCGCCAGTGATTTGGGGGGCCGCCGCCACGCGCCATCCATGGCGCGGGGCGGCTAAACCGGCATCCCTGCCGGTTTACCCCCCAAATCCCTGTCGAATTCCGGCCAGCGTGGTTTAACGGGGCGCCTGAGATCAAGATCACAAGCAGATCAAAAGCAAGATCAAGAGCGGCTCGCTTCGCATCGTGGTTACGGTGTTGGTGCCTATGCCGCGATGGCGTGAGTCAGTCAGTCAGTCAGTCAGTCAGAAATAGAGTGACTGGCCCACCGCATTCGCGGGCAAGCCCGCTCCCACAGGTTTGACTGGCGTGTGGCCCTATTTATGCGTTTAGCCGTACTTGTTTTTCCAGCTCAAGCTTCAAGCCTGGTTCAAGTTTCAGTTGGCGTGCCAGTTCGTCCAGGTAGGCTTTTTCCATGAAGTTTTCTTCGTCCACCAGCAGCACGCTGGCGATGTACATTTCGGCGGCCATTTCCGGGGTGCTGGCGGCGCGGGCAACGTCGGTTGGGTCCAGGGGCTTGTTGAGTTCGGCGTGCAGCCAGTGTTGCAGCTCGTGGTCGTTGTCCAGCTTGGTAAATTCGCCTTCGATCAAGGCGCGCTCGCGCTCATCCACATGCCCATCAGCCTTGGCCGCGGCCACCAGTGCCTTGAGAATGCCCTGGCTGTGTTGCTCCACCTGGTCAGCCGGCAGGCGGTCGATGGTTTGCGGCTCGCCTTGGGGCGCGCTGGCCTGCTGGGCTTGCCAGTTGCCGTAAGCCTTGTAGGCAATCACACCCAGTGCGGCCAAGCCGCCGTAGGTGAGCGCCTTGCCGCCGAATTTGCGGGCTTTCTTATTGCCCAGCAGCAAGCCCATGGCCCCCGCCGCCAGGGCGCCGCCGCCGGCACCGCCGAGCATGCTGCCGAGCCCGCCACCGCTGAGCAAGCCGCCGAGGGCGCCCTTGTCATTGGATTTGCGTTGGCCGCCGGCCTTGTTTTGCAACATGTCCTGGCCAGACTTGAGCAACTGATCGAGCAATCCACGGGTATTCATTCGTAGCCTCCAGACACTTGGGTTCGTAGGACCAATAGGCCTCCAGCGTAAAACTAAGTGCCAAAAAGCCGCGATCTAGAGTGCTTCCAGATGTAACGTCCTCCTGCGATGCTGGAAATGTCTTGTTGCACATGCAACGCCATCATCCCGCCATCAATCAATTTGCCTTGTTCATCGAACCGCTTAAGCTATCCGGCGTCTGTTTATTGTCCGTTGCGTTTGGCCGAAGGCATGTCCGAACCGTTATTTCTGATCCGATACGTGCCAGGAACGGCGCGGGATTTGCTCACGACAGGTTGTCTCTATGCACCGCAGGAATTTGCTCAAAGCATCCATGGCCATTGCGGCTTACACCGGTTTGTCGGCCAGTGGCCTGCTGGCCGCGCAGGCCTGGGCCGGGAATCGGGCTGCCGATGGCAAGGCCGTGGCGTTCGATTTCGAATCGCTCAAGGCCCAGGCCAAGCAATTGGCCACCCGTGGCTACCAGGACACTAAGCAGGTGCTGCCGCCGACCCTGGCCACCATGACCCCGCAGAATTTCAACGCCATCGGCTATGACCGTAACCATTCGCTGTGGAAGGAGTTGAACGGCCAACTGGACGTGCAGTTCTTCCACGTCGGCATGGGCTTCAAGACGCCGGTGCGTATGCACAGCGTCGACCCAAAGACCCGTGAAGCCCGCGAAGTGCATTTTCGCCCTTCACTGTTCAACTATGAAAAAACCACGGTGGACACCCAGCAACTGACCGGGGACCTGGGTTTCTCCGGCTTCAAGCTGTTCAAGGCGCCGGAGTTGGACCGCCATGACGTGCTGTCGTTTCTCGGCGCCAGCTACTTCCGTGCGGTGGATTCCACCGGCCAGTACGGCCTCTCGGCGCGTGGCCTGGCGATTGATACCTACGCGAAAAAACGCGAGGAATTCCCCGATTTCACGCAGTTCTGGTTCGAAACTCCGGACAAGAACGCCACGCGCTTTGTGGTCTACGCCCTGCTCGACTCGCCAAGCGCCACCGGCGCCTACCGCTTCGATATCGACTGCCAGGCCAACCAAGTGGTGATGGCGATCGACGCGCACATCAATGCGCGCACCGCCATCGAGCAACTGGGCATCGCGCCCATGACCAGTATGTTCAGCTGCGGCACCCATGAGCGCCGCATGTGCGACACCATCCACCCGCAAATCCACGACTCGGACCGCCTGGCCATGTGGCGCGGCAACGGCGAGTGGATCTGCCGGCCCCTGAACAACCCGGCCAAGCTGCAATTCAACGCGTTCGCCGACACCAACCCCAAAGGCTTCGGCCTGGTGCAGACCGACCATGAGTTCGCCAGCTACCAGGACACCGTCGACTGGTACAGCAAACGCCCAAGCCTGTGGGTTGAACCGACCACGGCCTGGGGCGAAGGCTCCATCGACTTGCTGGAAATCCCCACCACTGGCGAAACCCTGGACAATATCGTGGCCTTCTGGACCCCGAAAAAGCCCGTGGCCGCGGGTGATTCGCTCAACTACGGCTACAAGCTGTACTGGAGCGCACTGCCGCCGGTGAGCACGCCGCTGGCACAGGTCGACGCGACCCGTTCGGGCATGGGCGGCTTTACCGAAGGCTGGGCACCCGGCGAGCATTATCCGAAGGTATGGGCGCGGCGTTTCGCCGTAGACTTCAAGGGCGGTGGCCTGGATCGCCTGCCAGCGGGCACCGGCATCGAGCCGGTGGTGACTTGTTCCCATGGTGAGGTGAAGGATTTCAGCGTGCTGGTGCTGGATAACATCAAGGGCTATCGCATCCTGTTCGACTGGTACCCCACCAGCGACAGCGTGGAACCCGTCGAATTGCGCCTGTTTATACGAACCCAGGACCGCACCCTGAGTGAAACCTGGCTGTATCAGTACTTCCCGCCAGCACCGGAGCAGCGCAAGTACACCTGAAACTAACCGCCTGATCATTCCCACGCCGCAGCGTGGGAATGATCACAGGTGGCTTAGAACCGCGACACGCTTTTCATCGCACCAATCAGATACCGCATCGCCACCTGATCGCTCTCGGTCAGCGCCCGGTATTGCACCAGCAACTCCATCTCATCTGAACTCAACCTTCGACCCCGCAAGGACATCCGACGGCTCAGAAAAGACGCCACCGCACCCGCTACGCCATAGGACTTGGCCATGGACCGCTACTCCTGATATCAGTCAAACACTCCTGGTGCCCATTTCCAAACTCCCGGGAAGCGCAACGGCTTCGCGGACCAACCGCCTGTCTCCCTGGGCCAGGAGTCGGGCTTACCCTTAGCGTAGAAACTATCTCATCATTCGTGGGATTTTTTTAGAGTATTAACTTAAAAAATAACGGCGGTAATAAAAACCTACAGCCATTACTCACGCAGGGGTCGATACAGGTGAATGTCTAGCGGTTCTTGCGCATAAAGCTCAGCGTGGGGTTGCTGCAACAGACGGCAACCATGGCGCAGGTAAAAGTCCACAGTGTTACGCGACTCCGTCGCCGAGATATAGAGCGCTTGGGCCCCCACTTGCCGGCCGTGCTCGCAAGCCAGCGCCAACAACCGCCCGCCCAGGCCAGAACCGCGGGCACTGTGGCTGACATGCAGGAATTTCAGCTGCCGCATCAGCAGGCCCTGGTGATGGAACGGCCGATTGTCCACCACCACTGCGGCAACCAGCACCTGGCCGTCGAATACGCCCCATAACCACCCGCCGCGCTGGAGGCAGGCACGCAGCGCCACCGCATCCTGTTCAGCCTCGCCTTCGGGCCAGCCGTGCATGTCATGATGTGTGGCATACAACACCAGTTCGCCGCAGTCCATGCGATAGCACGCCGGGATCAGCTCCGTACGATCGATGGTTGCCAGCAAAGGGATATCGTCTTCGGTTAACGCGCGTTCCACCAGCATAAGCTTCTCCTGCTTAACAACCGCCAAGGATCAGCCTTCCTATAAACGCGAGCAAGAAAAAACCCACCGTATCAGGGTGGGTTTGGCACAGAGGTAAGTAGGGTCAATCCCGCAGATCCGACTCATGGATCGGCTGGTCCCGATGGGTTGCCCGCTGGTACTGCGCCGGCCAGATGGCTTTGCGTCCGCCGAGGTCATCGTCGGCATGCAACGGCCAGTACGGGTCGCGCAGCAGTTCACGGGCCAGAAAAATAATGTCAGCCTGGCAGGTACGCAGGATGTGCTCGGCCTGGGCCGGTTCGGTAATCATGCCGACCGTGCCGGTGGCGATGCCCGATTCCTTTCGCACGCGCTCGGCGAAGCGCGTCTGGTAGCCGGGGCCGGTGGGAATCTCGGCATTGGCGGCGGTACCACCGGACGACACGTCGATCAGATCCACCCCGAGGTCTTTCAGGCGGCGCGCCAATTCCACGGTCTCATCCGGGTTCCAGCCGTCTTCCACCCAATCGGTGGCCGACACGCGTACAAACAGCGGCAACTCCTCAGGCCACACGGCGCGCACGGCCTTGGTGACTTCCAGCACGAGGCGAATGCGGTTTTCGAAGGAGCCGCCGTAGTGGTCCTGACGCTGGTTGCTGATCGGCGAGAGAAACTGGTGCAGCAGGTACCCGTGGGCGGCATGGATTTCCACCACCTCAAAGCCTGCGGTCAAGGCGCGCCTGGCGGCGGCGACAAAGTCGGCGATTACTTGCTGGATCTGTGCTTCGTCCAGTGGCTTGGGCTGGGTGTGATTGGGGTCAAAGGCAATCGGCGAGGGCCCCACCGGCACCCAGCCGCCCTCCTCCGGCTTGACGCTGCCGTGTTTGCCGATCCATGGCCGGTGGGTGCTGGCCTTGCGCCCGGCGTGGGCCAATTGAATACCCGCCACCGCGCCCTGGGCCGCGATAAAACGGGTGATGCGCCGCAATGGTTCGATCTGGGTGTCGTTCCACAGGCCCAGGTCCTGGGCGGTGATACGGCCATCGGCGGTCACCGCCGTGGCCTCGGTAAAAATCAGCCCGGCGCCACCTACGGCCCGGCTGCCGAGGTGCACCAGGTGCCAGTCATTGGCCAGGCCATCGTCGCTGGAGTATTGGCACATGGGTGAAACCGCGATGCGGTTTAGCAGGGTCAATTGGCGCAGGGTATAAGGTTCGAGCAGCTGACTCATGGCGCACCTCTTCTGGGTTCTGTGGGCACTGTTCAACAGTGCATAGAGCCTAGTCGACAACCATCGTTTGCACAGGGTTCAGAAAGGAAAGCGGGAGCCGATTGCCGACTCCCGGTAGGCAGCGCCTTACATCTCGACCTGGGTGCCCAGCTCGATCACACGGTTGACCGGCAGTTTGAAGAACCGCAGGTTGCCGTTGGCGTTTTTCAACATGAAGGCAAACAACACTTCACGCCAACGGGCCATGCCTTTGATGCGCGAGGCAATTACCGTTTCACGGCTGAGGAAGTAGGTGGTGCGCATCGGGCTGAAGTCCAGGTCATCCAGATGGCACAGTTTCAGCGCTTCAGGCACGTCCGGTTCATCGGTGAACCCGAAGTGCAGGATCACCCGGAAGAAGCCTTCGCCATAGGCATCCACCTCGAAGCGTCGCGCCGCAGGCACCCGTGGAATGTCTTCGTAGACCACGGTCAACAGCACCACCTGCTCATGCAGCACCTGGTTATGCAGCAGGTTGTGCAACAGCGCATGGGGCACGGCGTCGGGCCGCGCGGTGAGGAACACCGCCGTGCCCTGAACGCGATGGGGCGGCTGTACGCGGATACTGCTGATAAAGATCGGCAACGGCAGGCCACCCTCGTCGAGACGGCCGACCAGCAATTGCTTGCCGCGCTTCCAGGTGGTCATCAGCACGAACAGCACGATCCCCGCCAGTACCGGGAAGGCGCCGCCCTGGAGGATCTTCGGCGCGTTGGCGGCGAAGAACAGGCCATCCACCAACAGGCAGCAGAGCAACAGCGGCACGGCCAGCACCGGTGGCCATTTCCACAGCAGCAGCATCACCGCTGATACCAGGATGGTGGTCATCAGCATGGTGCCGGTCACCGCCACACCGTAGGCCGAGGCCAGAGCGCCGGAGGATTCGAAACCCAGCACCAGCAGGATCACGCCGACCATCAACGACCAGTTCACTGCACCGATGTAGATCTGGCCCTGTTCGGCACTGGAGGTGTGCTGGATATGCATGCGCGGGATGTAACCCAGCTGGATTGCCTGGCGGGTCAACGAGAACGCGCCGGAAATCACCGCCTGGGAAGCAATCACCGTGGCCATGGTGGACAAGCCCACCAACGGGACCAGTGCCCAGCTCGGCGCCAGCAGGTAGAACGGGTTGCGCGCCGCTTCCGGATCGCCCAGCAGCATCGCGCCCTGGCCAAAATAGTTCAGCACCAGCGCCGGCAGCACCAGCAGGAACCAGGCGCGGGCGATGGGTTTGCGGCCGAAGTGGCCCATGTCGGCGTACAACGCTTCAGCGCCGGTCAATGCCAGCACCACCGCGCCGAGGATCGCCACGCCAATACCGGGGTGAACCATGAAGAAGCGCACGCCCCATGCCGGATTCAGCGCATTGAGCACTTCGGGCTGCTGCAGGATGCCGTACACCCCCAGGCCGCCCAATACCAGGAACCAGGTAACCATCACAGGGCCAAACAGCTTGCCGATGCGGTCGGTGCCGTGTTTCTGGATCAGGAACAGTGCCACCAGCACCACCAGGGCAATGGGCACTACCCATTTTTCCAGGCCGTCGAACGCCAGTTCCAAGCCTTCGATGGCCGACAACACCGAAATTGCCGGGGTGATCATACTGTCGCCGTAGAACAACGCCGCGCCACACAGGCCACACACCACCAGGAAACTGCGCAATTTCGTGTGCTTCCCGGCAGCTCGCCGGGCCAACGCGGTGAGGGCCATGATGCCGCCCTCGCCCTGGTTGTCGGCACGCAGCACGAACAATACGTACTTGATCGACACCACCCAGATCAGCGACCAGAAGATCAGCGCCAGGATCCCCAAGACACCGTCATGGTTGACCTGCACCCCATAACCGCCGTTGAACACCTCTTTAAGGGTGTAGAGCGGGCTGGTCCCGATATCACCATAAACCACCCCGACCGCCGCCACCAGCATGCCAATCGGCTTGGCTTTTGAATGCTCGGCACCTGCTGCCTGACTACTTGCCTGACCCATCAACCACTCCTGCCCTTTGACCTGAGGTCTTTTATAAACAGCGCTTCTAAGCTGACCCTAGCATGCGCTGTTTTACTTCTCGTAACAGACGTTTTATTGACCCAAGGGCTTTACCCGTGCGCAACGGCGCGAAGCATAGCGCAGCACTCGTCGTATTTCCCCGTTCAAGTGAACGGGGTGTCGTTTTAGGCAATCAGTCATAGCGGGCACAGCAGCACTTTGGCGCCTTTTTGCCTTCATTGATCACATTTACGGCCAACCGTATATTCCTGGCCCGGCTCAGTCGTGCTGCGTGGGTGGTGTGAGCAGGAGCGCCTTGGCCGGATTACCTGATCAGTCATTCGTGCATTCGCATGGCGCGCAGTCGATATAAAAACTCAACTATCGGACTGTCTCTTTTAAGGTACACTCCTCATGTACGAAGTGAAACACGTACTGTCAATCAACGGCGTGGATATCTACCAGGCTTGGCTGGATACAGTGCAGGACACGCGTTCGAAAGCAAGAATCACCACCAGAGTGGATCGGGCGTCCCTTGGTCACTTTGGCGTTACCGAGCCAGTGGGTGATGGGGTCTTTGAGATGAAGCTCGACTTCGGCCCGGGGTTTCGCGCGTATTACGCAGTCCAGGATCGAAAAATCATTTTTCTATTGGGCGGTGGTTCGAAGGCCAGACAGCAGAACGATATCGATCAGGCCAAGGCTCTCTGGAAATCTTACAAGGTGCAGCAAAAATGACCATTCGTACCCGCCCGCACGAAGATAGCGTTCTGGAAATGCTTCGCAACGACGAGGCATTTGCCCTCGAATATTTATCTGTCACGCTTGAGGAAATAGATGAAGCCGGTGGCGAGGACGCTTTCCTTGTCGCTATCCGTCGAGTGGCGGAAGCTCGTGGTGGGATGCTCAGCTTGTCGCAGAACACAGGACTCAATCGAGCAAACCTCTACAGGTCCATCGGCGTCGGCGGTGATCCTAAGCTCTCCACTTTGCTCAAAGTCCTCCAGGCGTTAGGTGTGGGCATGTCTAAAGTGGTATCGCACCGAACAGAACAAGACGTCCAGGCTTAAGCGCGCGCCAGTAGCTATGGGGATTACCCGGCGCAGCACTCGTCGTATTTCCCTGCATAAAGCTGGTCAAGTGCGCTGCCCGCCGATAGAATTGCGCACTTTTTGATCAGAGGCGCACCAAGCGCCCATCCGTTGCCTTGTCGTGCACGACCGGCAGCGTCATTCAATACCGAGGTTAGACATGTCCACCACCATCGCAAAAGCCAACCCTAAGGTTGGCTTTGTTTCCCTGGGTTGCCCGAAGGCGCTTGTCGACTCCGAGCGCATCCTCACGCAATTGCGTATGGAAGGCTACGACGTCGTGTCCACTTACCAGGACGCCGATGTGGTGGTGGTCAACACCTGCGGCTTCATCGACTCGGCCAAGGCCGAATCCCTGGAAGTGATCGGCGAAGCCATCAAGGAAAATGGCAAGGTCATCGTGACCGGCTGCATGGGTGTGGAAGAAGGCAATATCCGTAACGTGCACCCGAGTGTGCTGGCGGTGACCGGCCCGCAGCAGTACGAGCAAGTGGTCAACGCTGTGCACGAGGTGGTGCCGCCACGCCAGGATCACAATCCGCTGATCGACCTGGTGCCGCCTCAAGGCATCAAGCTGACCCCGCGTCACTACGCGTACCTGAAGATTTCCGAAGGCTGCAACCACAGCTGCAGCTTCTGCATCATTCCGTCGATGCGCGGCAAACTGGTAAGTCGCCCGGTGGGTGATGTGCTCGACGAGGCCCAGCGCCTGGTCAAGTCTGGCGTCAAGGAGCTGCTGGTGATCTCCCAGGACACCAGCGCCTACGGCGTCGATGTGAAATACCGCACCGGTTTCTGGAACGGCGCGCCGGTGAAAACCCGCATGACCGAGCTGTGCGAAGCCCTCAGCAGCCTGGGCGTGTGGGTGCGCCTGCACTATGTTTACCCGTACCCGCACGTGGACGAGTTGATCCCGTTGATGGCCGCCGGCAAGATCCTGCCGTACCTGGACATCCCGTTCCAGCACGCCAGCCCGAAAGTGCTCAAGGCGATGAAACGCCCGGCGTTTGAAGACAAGACCCTGGCACGCATCAAGAACTGGCGCGAGATCTGCCCGGAGCTGATCATCCGCTCCACCTTCATCGTCGGTTTCCCCGGCGAGACCGAGGAAGACTTCCAGTACCTGTTGGACTGGCTGACCGAAGCGCAGCTAGACCGCGTCGGTTGCTTCCAGTACTCGCCGGTGGAAGGTGCACCGGCCAACCTGCTGGACTTGGCCGTGGTACCGGACGACGTCAAGCAAGACCGTTGGGAGCGCTTCATGGCGCACCAGCAGGCCATCAGCTCGGCACGCCTGCAACTGCGCATCGGCAAGGAAATCGAAGTGCTGATCGATGAAGTCGACGAGCAAGGCGCGGTAGGTCGTTGCTTCTTCGACGCCCCAGAAATCGACGGTAACGTATTTATCGACGATGCCAGCGGCCTGAAGCCGGGTGACAAAGTCTGGTGCACCGTGACCGACGCCGACGAGTACGACTTGTGGGCTGAAAAGCGCGACTGATCGCACGGTGATAAAAAAGCCTCGCCTCTGAGAAGATGCGGGGCTTTTTTAGGTCTATCGTATTGTCCATCAACCCCGAATACAGCAAGGGACAGCGGGCATGCGTCAGCATTCGGTTATTCACACACCTAAAACCAGCGACTACGCACGCCTGGTGCAGATCTGGGAGGACTCGGTACGCGCCACCCACGACTTCCTCCCGGACAGCTATATCGACATGTTGAAAAACCTGGTGCTGAGCCGCTATCTCGATGCGGTCATGCTGATCTGCACCAAGGACGTGCGCCAGCACATTACCGGCTTCGCCGGGGTGTCGGCGGGCAAGGTGGAAATGCTGTTTATCGACCCGCGCTACCGTGGCCAGGGGCTGGGCCGGCAATTGCTGGGCTACGCGATCGAACACATGAACGCCGATGAACTGGACGTCAACGAACAGAACCCCCAGGCCCTGGGTTTTTACCTCAAGCAAGGCTTCGAGGTGATCGGGCGAACGGACCATGATGGGCTTGGGCAGCCTTATCCGTTGTTGCACCTGCGTCTGCGCCAGCAGCAACAGGCCCGTAATGCCTGAACTGTGGGAGCTGGCTTGCCTGCGAAGGCGTCGGGTCAGTCTACCCATCCGGTGCTGGTATACCGCCATCGCAGGCAAGCCAGCTCCCACATTTAACCCGTGTTGTGTCAGTTAAGTAATTGTTATGGCCCATGTGCTGAAATGGGGCCGGGATTAACCGGCGCCAGGCAGGTACAATAGTGGCCCCCTTTTGTTACGGCCCTTGTCATGACTGACCCCATACGCCTCTCCAAACGCCTTATCGAACTGGTCGGTTGCTCCCGTCGGGAGGCTGAGTTGTTTATCGAAGGCGGCTGGGTCTCGGTGGACGGCGAAGTGATCGACGAGCCGCAGTTCAAGGTCACTGACGAGAAGGTCGAGCTGGACCCGGAAGCTAAAGCCACCGCGCCAGAGCCGGTGACCATCCTGATGCACGCCCCCGCAGGCATGGATGCTGAAACCGCCATGGCCTCGATCAGCGCCGAAACCCTTTCTGAAGAGCACCGCTTCGGCAAGCGCCCGCTCAAGGGGCACTTTCTGCGCCTGAGCGCCAGCGCCGACCTGCAAGCCAAGGCCAGTGGCCTGCTAGTGTTCACCCAAGACTGGAAGATTCTGCGCAAGTTGACCGCCGATGCCGCCAAGATCGAGCAGGAATACGTGGTGGAAGTCGAAGGCGACATGGTTGCCCACGGCCTTAACCGCTTGAACCACGGCCTGACCTACAAAGGCAAAGAGCTGCCTGCCGTCAAAGCCAGCTGGCAGAACGAGAACCGCCTGCGCTTTGCGATGAAAAACCCGCAACCCGGCGTGATCGCGCTGTTCTGCGAAGCCGTTGGCCTGAAAGTCATCGCCATCCGCCGCATCCGCATCGGCGGCGTGTCCATTGGCAAGGTGCCAGTGGGCCAATGGCGTTACCTGTCCGGCAAAGAAAAGTTTTAAGCCGTTCCCTTTTCCCGACACCGCCTGATTCCGGCGGTGTCATCAGTTGAATACCAGGATTGCCCATCATGATTCACAACGACGTACTGCGCAGCGTGCGCTACATGCTCGACATCAGCGACAACAAGATGGTCGAGATCATCAAGCTCGGCGGCATGGACGTGACCAAGGAAGACCTGCTGACCTACCTCAAGAAAGATGAGGAAGAAGGCTTCGTGTTCTGCCCGGATGAAGTCATGGCTCACTTCCTCGATGGCTTGGTGATTTTCAAGCGCGGCAAGGACGAAAGCCGCCCGCCGCAGCCGATCGAAACCCCGGTGACCAACAACATCATCCTGAAAAAGCTGCGCGTGGCCTTCGAACTGAAGGAAGACGACATGCATGCAATCCTCAAGGCGGCGGAGTTCCCGGTGTCCAAGCCAGAGCTGAGCGCGCTGTTCCGCAAGTTTGGTCATACCAACTACCGCACCTGTGGCGATCAGTTGCTGCGCAACTTCCTCAAGGGCCTGACCTTGCGGGTCCGTGCCTAAGCCATGAGTTACCAGGTCTCGCCCGTCGGCTTCGTACGCTCCTGTTTCAAGGAGAAGTTCGCCATCCCGCGCCAACCGCAACTGGCACCGGCTGCCCGTGGCGTGCTGGAGCTGGTGGCGCCGTTCGACCAGGGTGAGGCGGTGCAGGGGCTGGAGCAGGTCAGCCATGTGTGGCTGCTGTTTCTGTTTCATCAGGCCCTGGAAGACAAGCCACGCCTGAAAGTGCGCCCGCCACGCCTGGGCGGCAATACGTCCATGGGCGTGTTTGCCACCCGCGCAACCCATCGCCCCAATGGCATCGGCCAGTCGGTGGTGAAGCTGGACAAGGTGGAACCGGGGCGCCTGTGGATTTCCGGCATAGATTTGCTCGATGGCACGCCGGTGTTGGATATCAAGCCGTATGTGCCTTATGCCGATATCGTGGATGCCGCCACCAACGACATCGCCAGCGATGCGCCCGCGCTGATCGGCGTGCAATGGCTCAAGGCTGCACTGCAACAGGCGCAAGGCCATGCACAGCGCCTTGGTGAACCGTTGGTGGAGCTGATTGAACAGTGCCTGGCACAGGACCCGCGGCCGGCGTATCAGGTTCCGACGTCGGAACGCGAATACGGTGTGCGGTTCTGGGATGTGGATGTGCGCTGGCACTACCCGGAGCCGGGGATGATTTGTGTGCTGGAAGTGGTTTCGGCGCAGTAATTCGCAGAAACGCAAAAGCCCGCGCTGCCTTCACAGGCAACGCGGGCTTTTCTTTGCAACGCATTCGACTGTAGGAGCGAGCTTGCTCGCGAAAAACGAGCAGGCACCGCGTTCAGTCAAGATGCCAGCGTTATCGTTGGCGTTCTTCGCGAGCAAGCTCGCTCCTACAAGTGACCCGAAGTCACTTCTCGACGAACGCACGCTCGATCAGGTAGTCACCCGGCTCACGCATCCGTGGCGAAACCTTGAGGCCAAAGCTGTTCAACACTTCGCTGGTCTCGTCCAACATGCTTGGGCTGCCGCACAGCATGGCGCGGTCGTCCTCGGGATTGATTGGCGGCAGGCCGATGTCGCTGAACAGCTTGCCGCTGCGCATCAGGTCGGTCAGGCGGCCTTCGTTTTCGAACGGCTCGCGGGTCACGGTCGGGTAGTAGATCAACTTGTCACGCAGGGCCTCACCGAAGAACTCGTTCTGCGGCAGGTGCTCGGTGATGAATTCGCGGTAGGCGACTTCGTTGACGTAGCGCACGCCGTGGCACAGGATCACTTTTTCGAAACGCTCATAGGTCTCCGGGTCCTGGATCACGCTCATGAATGGAGCGAGGCCAGTACCGGTGCTGAGCAGGTACAGGTGTTTGCCCGGCTTCAAATCGTCAAGCACCAGAGTGCCCGTCGGTTTTTTGCTGATGATGATCTCGTCGCCTTCCTTCAAATGCTGCAATTGGGAAGTCAGCGGGCCATCGGGCACCTTGATGCTGAAGAACTCCAGATGCTCTTCCCAGTTCGGGCTGGCAATGGAGTAAGCGCGCATGAGCGGGCGGCCGTTGGGTTGTTGCAGGCCGATCATCACGAACTGACCGTTCTCGAAGCGCAGGCCCGGATCGCGGGTGCACTTGAAGCTGAACAGAGTGTCGTTCCAGTGATGAACACTGAGGACACGCTCGTGGTTCATGTTGCTCATGTACGGGGGACTCCTGGAAATGGGTCTGCGCCAAAGGTATGGATGCGCAATTGCACAGCATTCTAATGGCGGCGACAATATCTGTTAACTGGATTATTAAGATAAGGGTTATCGGTTATATCGATATGCGATTTACTCTCCGTCAACTGCAAGTTTTCGTCGCCGTCGCCCAGCAGGAAAGCGTCTCGCGCGCTGCTGGCCTTCTGGCCTTATCTCAATCCGCCGCCAGCACCTCGATTACCGAGCTGGAGCGTCAATCCAGCTGCCAATTATTCGATCGCGCCGGCAAACGCCTGAGCCTCAACGCCCTCGGCCATCAGTTGCTACCCCAAGCGGTGGCGCTGCTGGACCAGGCCAAGGAGATAGAAGACCTGCTCAACGGCAAATCCGGCTTCGGCTCCCTGGCAGTCGGCGCCACCCTGACCATCGGCAATTACCTGGCGACGCTACTGATTGGCAGCTTTATGCAGCAACACCCCGAGAGCCAGGTAAAGCTGCACGTGCAGAACACTGCCCATATCGTGCATCAGGTTGCCCACTACGAAATTGACCTGGGTCTAATCGAAGGCGACTGCAGCCACCCGGATATCGAGGTGCAGACGTGGGTAGAAGATGAGCTGGTGGTGTTCTGTGCGCCCCAGCATCATTTGGCCAAGCGTGGCGTGGCCACCATGGACGAGTTGACCCACGAAGCGTGGATCCTGCGAGAACAAGGCTCGGGCACGCGCCTGACCTTCGACCAGGCTATGCGTCACCACCGTAGCGCACTGAATATCCGCCTGGAGTTGGAACACACCGAGGCAATCAAGCGAGCTGTGGAGTCAGGCTTGGGGATTGGCTGCATTTCGCGGCTGGCGCTGCGTGATGCCTTCCGCCGTGGCAGCCTGGTGCCGGTAGAAACCCCGGACCTGGACCTGGCCCGGCAGTTCTACTTCATCTGGCACAAGCAGAAGTACCAGACCTCGGCGATGCGCGAGTTTCTCGAACTATGCCGCGCTTTCACCGCTGGGGTGCAGCGCAGCGACGAGATCGTACTGCCGAGTATCGCGTGATCCTCAGATCAGGATCACCGCCCATACCAGGGTGATCATGGTCAGTGCCACGAATTGCGCGGCGCTGCCCATGTCCTTGGCGTTTTTTGACAGCGGGTGGCGGTCCAGGGAAATACGGTCAATGGCCGCTTCTACCGCTGAGTTGAGCAATTCGACGATCAGCGCCAACAAAC
Source organism: Pseudomonas sp. Pse35 (assembly GCF_024519715.1). Lineage (NCBI taxonomy): Bacteria > Pseudomonadati > Pseudomonadota > Gammaproteobacteria > Pseudomonadales > Pseudomonadaceae > Pseudomonas > Pseudomonas sp. Pse35. The sequence goes on from NZ_JALJRP010000024.1 coordinate 14,691, forward strand.
ACACTGCAATCAGCAGCGCCCGTTCAACCCGGCTGACCTGCAGGAAAAAGCTCAAGGGGATCAGGATGACGTTCAGCAACACCAACTGGCGGAATGCCGCCTCGCCAGTGAAAGCCGCACGCAGGCCATCCAGGGAATAGCCCCCTGCGTTGAAGATACGTTTGATACCGGTTTGACCCTTGAAAGGCGACATAGATGTAGGCAACTGAACCAAAGAAGTGGGGAAGCTAGATCACGCAAAGTCAAAAAAGCGTGAAGCGGCTGTAACTTAATGTTGCGAGATTGACTCAAGTTGCTGCAAAAGCAACGCCGCCTGAGTGCGCGTACGCACGCCCAACTTACGGAAAATCGCCGTAACGTGGGCCTTGATGGTCGCTTCCGACACACTCAACTCGTAGGCAATCTGCTTGTTCAACAAACCTTCGCAAACCATGGTCAATACCCGGAACTGCTGGGGCGTCAAGCTGGCCAGTCCATCGCGGGCAGCCTTGGCTTCGTCGGACACATTGATTTCTTCAAACGCCTGGGGTGGCCAGGACACATCGCCGTCCAACACCGTGCGCACGGCTTTCTGGATATCTTCCATCGCGCTGGACTTGGGAATGAAACCGCTGGCGCCAAACTCCTTGGAGCGCACCACCACGTCGGCTTCTTCCTGGGCCGACACCATCACCACGGGGATCTGCGGGTATTGGCCACGCAGCAGCACCAGCCCTGAAAAACCGTAGGCGCCCGGCATGTTCAGGTCGAGCAACACCAGGTCCCAGTCGGATTTTTCAGTCAGGCGGGCTTCCAGTTCGGCAATGCTGGCTACTTCGACCAAACGTACATCGGGGCCAAGGCCCAGGGTTACGGCCTGATGCAGTGCGCTGCGAAACAGCGGGTGGTCATCGGCAATCAGGATTTCGTATGTGGCCATTGGTTAAATGATCCTGTTTTTTATGGGAGCCCTGATGGGTTCAGGGTTCACCAATACACGAGGCGACGGCCGGGCAGCGATCGCCACAGGGCCCGCTCAACGTCAAAAACACATGAAACGACGTCGATAATTCACGGTTGCGCCCAATCGGCGCACAGCATGCCCAGCGTAGCCTGGAGGGTCAAGCACTACGCCCGTGGGGATTTTAGCGGGTTGCGGGCTTACAGTGCCATCATGCAAACGTCGTCTGGCTATACCGCCGGGATGTAGGGTGCAAGGCGGGTATGCACGGTGTCTGCCGCATCCAGTGGCAGTTGGAACTTGGCAGCCAGGTAATGGGTGCTGAACACATCGAGGTAGGCATCCAGCACTTCGCTGGCGGCCCGGTCATCGGCCAGTTCCAGGCATAGCGCCGCCACCTCGGCCGTGCAGAAATGGTCATCGCGCTTGGAGCGCCGTAGCTTGTAACGCGACAACTGCTCGGGCGCCAGGCTCAGCACCGGCAAATGTTCCAGATAGGGACTTTTGCGAAACATCTTGCGCGCTTCGCTCCAGGTGCCGTCCAGCAGGATGAACAGTGGGCGCTTGCCCTCCTCCACGCGCACTTCACTCACCACCCGTTGCGGCGCCACGAATTCACCGGGAAATACGATGTAGGGTTGCCACTGCGGGTCGGCCAGCAACCTGAGCAACTCGGGGTCGACTTCGGTACGCGACCAGGCGAATGCGGTGGTGTCGTGTATGACATCGGCGATCAGCCAGCCCGTGTTACTGGGCTTCATCGGTTCAACGTCATGCATCAATAGGCACATGGCGGACTTGGCTTCTACCTGAGGCCGCCAGGCACACAGGCAGTACTCAGGAATGACCCGACAGCCGGGACAGCGCTCAGCACGGGAACCCCGATTGAGAAACGGCCTGACGGCACGCGCCAGACGCTGGGTACGCAAACGGGAGACGGCGTGACTCATCGGGCACGCGGCGCAGTAGAAGAAATCGACACGGAACAAACTCGTGAAAAACAGAAGTCCCGCAGTTTACCAGCGATACGCCTGGCTGTAGTGGCAAGGGCTCACCTATAATTGCGCGCCACTGAACGCACAGCCCAGTGGCTGGTCTATGCACCAGTAACCGAATCAGGAGAGTTTCATGCTGCGTTCCATGCTGCGCCTTGTTGCCCCATCCGTCGCCCTTGCGCTGGTCTTGCCTATGGGCGCCCACGCGGCCTCGCTGCTGGAGGCTCAAATGAACAAGAAGCTGCAAAGCGTCGCGGCCGAAAGCAACAAGGACCTGCCCCGGGAAATCGATGAAAAAACCCTGGAAGTCGCCTACACCGTTGAAGGGATGCAACTGATCGATCACCTCAGCGTGCTGCCTGACCGTGCCGAACAGATGCGCGCCAACCCCAAGGCTGTGTATTTCCAGCTGGGCCGCAGTGTGTGCACCAACCCGGGCTACCGCGAGCTGATGGCCAAGGGCGCGGTGATGCGCTACGAAATCACCGAGAACAAGACCAATCGGCCGGTGGCTTCGGTCAAGTTCGCAGAGGCCGATTGCCCGGCTCCGGCGAAAAAGAAAAAGTAACCCCTGCTTGACCCTCCCGCGCTGCTTCCCAGCGGCGCGCACGCTTCCTCTGCGTTTGCCACCAACGACTAAACTGCGTAATGAACCCCCAATAAGCGGTTGCCAGCCAAGGGTTTTTCGGCCCATGATCAGTTCATCCCAGATGCCCGCCCACCACAGTTTTTAATGCTGTTCTGTCATATTTTCAGGGCAAAAAAAGGCCTGCCCTCTTGCGGCATGCCGCGACACAAGCAGTGTCGTGGCCCAGGCGACGTTCTCGTCGACTACCCAGGCCCTGTAAAGAAGGAGAAATTGAATGCCTTATGAATCGAATGATTTGCTGCTTCGTCATTTTGAAGAAAACGGGACCGACCTCACTCAGCAGGTCGACGCACAAATTCAGTTGATCGCCCCCAACAGCCCGAATATCCCTCTTTATCGAGACATGATCCTCACCGTCCTGCGCATGGCCCAGGACGACCGTGATCGCTGGAACGCCAAGATCACCCTGCGTGCCATCCGTGAACTGGACCATGCCTTTCGGGTGCTCGAACAATTCAAGGGCCGGCGCAAAGTCACGGTATTCGGCTCGGCGCGTACGCCAGTGGAAAGCCCGCTGTATGCGCTGGCCCGAGAGGTGGGTGCGACGTTAGCACGTTCCGACCTGATGGTCATCACCGGTGGCGGTGGCGGGATCATGGCCGCAGCCCACGAAGGCGCGGGCCTGGAGCACAGCCTGGGGTTCAATATCACCCTGCCCTTTGAACAGCATGCCAACCCAACCATTGATGGCACCGACAACCTGCTGTCATTCCACTTCTTCTTTACCCGTAAGCTGTTCTTCGTCAAAGAAGCCGACGCGCTGGTGTTGTGCCCTGGCGGCTTCGGCACCCTCGACGAGGCATTGGAAGTGCTGACCCTGATCCAGACCGGCAAGAGCCCGCTGGTGCCGGTAGTGCTACTGGATGCGCCGGGCGGTGGATTCTGGCAAGGCGCCCTGGATTTCATCCGCAGCCAGCTGGAAGCCAATCGCTACATCCTGCCCACCGACCTCAAACTGGTCCGCCTGGTCTACAGCGCCGAAGAGGCGGTGGACGAAATCAACCAGTTCTACGCCAACTTCCACTCCACCCGTTGGCTTAAGCGTGAGTTTGTGGTGCGCATGAATCATCCACTGAGTGACCGCGCCCTGGCCCATATGCAGCAAGCGTTTGCCAGCCTGCGGCTCAGTGGCGAGTTCCAGCAACTCGCCTATACGGGCGAAGACCATGACGAACCGAGGTTCAGCCATTTGACGCGTTTGGTGTTCAATTTCAACGGTCGCGATCAGGGGCGATTGCGGGAGTTGGTGGATTACATCAACCTGCCGGAGAACTGGGCACAGGCCCAGGGCAAGGCACAGCAACGGATGACACCAGAAACAGCGTGATTTTTTGCAAAAAAAAAGGCCCACTATTTTCATAGCGGGCCTTTTGTTTTTTGCTCAGTCGTCCATATCCCGACCGCTCAATAAGCGGCTGATCATGTCCATCGAAAACCCGCGATAACTCAAGAAGCGACCTTGCTTCGCACGCTCCTTGGCATCAATAGGAAGATGCCCAGCAAACTTGCGACGCCAGGTTTCCTCCAACTGCGACTGCCAACTGATACCGCACTCACGTAGTGCAAGTTCAATATCGGCACGTTGCAGTCCACGCTGGCTCAACTCTTCGCGAATCCGCGCAGGTCCATAACCGGAGCGTGCGCGGTAAGACACAAAGCTTTCGAGGTAACGGGCTTCCGACAACAGCCCTTCTTCCGTCAACCGGTCGAGGGCTGTTTCGATCATCTCAGGCTCTGCGCCGCGCTGACGCAACTTACGTGTCAGTTCGACTCGACCATGCTCGCGGCGAGCGAGCAGGTCCATCGCAGTGCGCCGAACGGCGACGAGTGTATCCAGTACAACAGTCATCGCTTGCTTCAGACGTCAGTATCGGCTTCTTCCATTTCATCTACCGGCTCGCGGTTGGCAGCCGCCTTCACGTCCGGCGCTGCGGTCAACAGCTTGTCGCGGATCTGCTTCTCAAGCGTGGCAGCGATATCCGGGTTATCCGCCAGGAACTTGGCCGAGTTGGCCTTGCCCTGACCGATCTTGCTGCCGTTGTAGGCATACCAAGCACCGGACTTCTCGACGAAACCGTGCAGTACGCCCAGGTCGATCATCTCGCCGTTCAGGTAGATACCCTTACCGTAGAGAATCTGGAACTCAGCCTGACGGAATGGCGGCGCCACTTTGTTCTTCACGACCTTGACGCGGGTTTCGCTACCAACAACCTCGTCACCTTCCTTCACCGCGCCAGTACGGCGGATATCCAGACGGACCGAAGCGTAGAACTTCAGCGCGTTACCACCGGTGGTGGTTTCCGGGCTGCCGAACATCACGCCGATCTTCATACGGATCTGGTTGATGAAGATCACCAGGCAGTTGGCGTTCTTGATGTTACCGGTAATTTTACGCAGCGCCTGGGACATCAGGCGGGCTTGCAGGCCCACGTGCATGTCGCCCATTTCGCCTTCGATTTCAGCCTTGGGTACCAGGGCAGCCACGGAGTCGACCACGATCACGTCGATGGCGTTGGAGCGCACCAGCATGTCGGTGATTTCCAGGGCTTGCTCGCCGGTGTCCGGCTGGGAAACCAGCAGGTCATCAACGTTGACGCCCAGCTTGCCGGCGTATTCAGGATCCAGGGCGTGCTCGGCGTCGACGAACGCACAGGTGGCGCCCATTTTCTGCGCCTGGGCAATCACCGACAGGGTCAGGGTGGTTTTACCGGAAGATTCAGGACCGTAGATTTCAACGATACGGCCTTTTGGCAGGCCGCCAATGCCGAGCGCGATGTCCAGACCCAGAGAGCCAGTGGAAATAGCCGGGATCGCCTGACGGTCGTGATCGCCCATACGCATTACGGCACCCTTGCCGAATTGACGTTCGATCTGACCCAGGGCCGCAGCCAAGGCTTTCTTCTTGTTGTCGTCCATTAAAGTCCTCACGTAATCAATAAGGCCTGACGGCCAACACCTGTATAAGTAGACAGTATTGTTCCACAAAGATCCAAGATCGCCTACCCCTGATTGTCTATTTCTGCTGCAGCTCGTCGCAACAAGCCCTCCAGCGCGGCTTTTACCGTTTGTCGGCGGACCTCGTCGCGGTTGCCGGGGAAGTGCGCAAGCTCGGCGGTCACCTCTTCGCCCACGGTAAAAGCCAGCCAAACGGTGCCCACCGGCTTGTCCGGCGAACCGCCATCGGGGCCGGCAACACCGCTGACCGCCACGGCAAACCGCGCCAGGCTTTTTTCCTGCGCGCCGCGGGCCATCGCCTCCACCACTTCCTGGCTGACGGCCCCGACTTTGGCGAACAGTTTTTCCGGTACATTCAACTGCCGGGTCTTCTGTCGGTTGGAATAAGTGACATAGCCCGCCTCGAACCAGGCCGAACTGCCCGGGATCCGCGTGATGGCTTCGGCGATGCCGCCGCCGGTACAGGACTCGGCAGTGGTGACGTGGGCACTGAGCACCTGCAAACGGCGCCCCAGTTCGGCAGCCAGTTGAGTGATTTCCTTCACGGTCGTCTCCAGGAATGGGCGGGGGTTTGCCTACCCTACAGGAGCCCATCGACCATGCAAGGTACAGAGTGCATCAAGACGCTAATGCGCGACGGCCTGCACGTAGGCCTGGCAAGCACGCAAGGCGATCAGGGCGTTATCGCCGTCGTCGGTGATGCGGATAATTCGCTGAGCATGCGCCGGGTCAAGTCGGGCTCGCGAGGTTGCATGAACCACGCCGCCGGGGCTGGGGGCGGCAGGCACTGTGCAGCCAGTGGTGACGGTGGCGAGAAGGACTGACAGCCGCACATCAGCAGTGGCCAGGCGATCGCGCAGAGCCGCTTGATTACGCAGGGCATCGTTCAATTCCTGAATGTGTTGGTGATCGCTAGTAGAGATTTGCTGTTCAAGGGCCAGGCGTTTGGCCTGTTCAGCCTGTTGTTGCTGAAGAATTGCCTGGCTTTGTTGGCTGAGCGCCTGTGTATGTCGGACCGATTGCAGCTCCAACTGCGCCCCGTATCGCCACGCCTGCACCTGCCAAACAAGCGCCATGAGCAGGCACACACCGACCAAGCGAAACGCACCTAGGAAACGCATAGCACCGCCTTCGCTCGCACCCACAACCGCAAACGATCGTCCAGACCGTTGAGCCCACCGTTGATACGGCGAGTGATGGTGGTGAACTGGTCTTTGTCGGCGAGCTCATTGAGGCCGTTGCTTTGCCAGAACCAGGCGGCAGATTCGCAGGCCCACTGTGGCTGCTCCAGCAATTTTGGTTGTCGCAGCAGACGATCGTCACCAAACAGAGCTTGGCTGCACGCCATGTAATTACGGCGCCCGGTGATCTGGATCAGCCCCCTGCCCCGATACATTTGCCCATCACCGTCCGCCTCAGGGGTGTTGCCCAGCCGCGCGGCCAAGCTGCCGGTGTCGTACTTGCTCAGGTATTGATCGCTACCCAATTCGCGCACGTACTGTAACTGGGCAGACTCGTGACCGATTTGGGCGAGGAAGGCGGCGGCGCGACGGGCCGTATTGATCTGATGCCCCGCAAAGGCCGCATTTAGAAAGGTTAAAAAAATGCCCGCGCGAAGGCGGGCTCCAGGCATTACACCCAGAAGCTGAGCATGTGTGATTACCATGGGTTTTACTCTAAGGAAGGATCTACACCGACAAACCGCTGGCCTGGACCGTACTCCGATAGCCACCTTTTCGCTCGCCCCTGGATTTCACCGTTTTAATCGACCAGCGCCCTTGCATGAACCCCGGCCACGACTCATCCAGCAGCAACAGGCCTTCAGCAGCCAACGAAGGATTACCCGGGCAGACCACATCGATCTGCAACCCTTCGCGCCCCACCCGCCGCATCTCTCCCTGCGCCGCCGAGCGTGCTTCGTCCTCGCTCTGGTATCGCGGTGTCACCATTTTGAAGGGTGCGATGCCCACCTTGACGACACGCTGTTTTCCGGCTGCCGCGTCCCACCATGACGTTTGCGCACCGTTGTATTTGGCACGGCTGGTCTCGGTGAAACTGGCGCCGATGAACGCGCGGTCACCTGGACGATTGTCATGGGTGATCGACAACCGTACATCCGGCAATGCCTTGCCCGACAGCGTCTTGATCTGGCCTTTGCGCCCCAGTACATACAGCTCATCGACAGGCTTGGCCACCGCATCGAAGCGCTTGGCCAAGCGCGTCAGAAAGGCCATGTCGCTTTCATTGGTCTGATCGATGTGCGCGATCGGCTCACTGTCGAGTTCAGGCGCCACACGCGGTGAAAAACCATATCGGGTGGTCAGTTGGCGAAACAGCGCACCCAGGGTTATCGGCCCATGGCTGGCGGTGCGGCGCTGTTTGAATTCGTGCTCGTCGAACGGTGCCGCCGTGGCCACCAGCACCAGTCGCAATGGGAACATCGACGGCGTGCGCTGGGTGATCTTGAACACGCCCTTATCCACCAGGCCCGATTCCAGATAGCCAATACGCAGGCCAATTTTGCCGCCCAGATCGGGCAGCCCTTCAAGCCCCTCGATATCGAGGGTCAACTTCAGTTGATCAGATACAAACCCCGCTGCGTCGGTATGCTCCCACTCCAAGAGCCTCTCGTTGAATAACGCGGCATTGGCTCCGTATAGCTCCACTACAGGTGTAAATCCGAGTGCCATGATGGCTCCTTAATCCCAGGCGGAAACCGGCCGACTCGCAACCGGTTGCGCGTCCAATTCGGGCACCAGCACGCTGACGCCCGCCGGCAGTACCGCGCACTGTTCGGCCAACTCCGGGTTCAAGCGCCACAACGCTTCTTCTGCGGCATCATCACTGCGCCCCAGTTCGCGGTAGAGCAACAGGTTCACCGAGTCGCCGGCAATACTTCGAACCCTACGCATTGACGAACTCCTCCAGTAACAATGTCCAATTGATCACCATGGCCGTCCCGTCGTCGATCACGCTGGCTTGTTTTTCACTGATCGACTGGATGGTCCATAGCCCCCAGTTACGCCCCAACCCGTCCACCAAAGGCAACGGCGCCCGCAGGGCCTGCAGGGTGCGCAACTCATCCAGGCGCGCCATGCCATTGGCACGCGCAGCCTTGCCGCCCAATGCCAGCGTTTCGAGCCCCTGGCCGACCTGGCTGGATTTAGGTTTGCCGGCAATGATGTCGAGACTGACCCAGCCCCCGCTGCTACCACGATCAAGCGTGTCGTAGGCGAACCCACGGGACAGCCCGAAAATAAAAGTACCCAAGACCATCTGTTGTCGCATCACACAGCTCCATCGGTGAGTGCTGCGCCGCGTCGGGTCGCCAGCAGGTTGTCCATCGACAGCGGGGTAAATTGCGCTTCGATCTGTTGCACCACGAGCGCCGCCAGTTGTTGATGGCTGGCTTGCTCAGGCGCGGTGATGGTGATTTGCGGGGCGAAGTTGATTTGGCGGTTGTCGGCCTGAGGGGCGTTGAGGTTTTTGCTGACCTCCGTGGGGGATGGCAGGCGATCGCCCGTCCCCATCACTTTTTCAGCCAGCCACGCACCGACGTCACTGCCCACGAAAGTGCCCACGGCGCCACCGACTACCTTACCGATTGCGCCCCCGGCGACGCCGCCCATCACACCGCCCAACACTGTGCCGGCACCCGGAACAACCGAACCGATAACAGCTCCCGCCAGCGTGCCGACCGCTCGGCCTATCGCCATCCCGGCCACATCACCGACGACACCGCCGGCAACACCGCCGCCGATGGAGCCCACGCTAGTGCCAACCGCTTGACCCAGGTTTCCGGTCATCGCGCCTTGCGTCATCTCGACACCGGCCTGGGCCACCACCAAACCCAGGGGGACCCCTTTGGCCAGCTTGCTCACCTTCGCCGCTTTGCCAGAGATGCCAGGGCCGGAAGCAGACGGGCGATTACCGTTGTGCCCGTCATTACTCGGGGCTTTGCGCTGGCTGTCCGGCGGTGTGGTTTTATTCCCGGCTGCCGGCCCCTCTCCGAGCACTTTCCCTGCGACCTTTTCGAAAATCTTGTCCTTCACGGCACCGAAAACACCGGAAACCACCGGGATCAGCACCGCCCCCGCCAGGGTGACGGCAGCGGCAGCCTTGGGCAGGCCCTCCGCGAGCCAAGCCACGCCACTGACCAGGCCGTTCATGGCGGTCAGCTTGGCATCCACAACGGGGGCCAGCGCTGTATCAGAGGCAGTGCTCAAGCGCGTGGTACTGGCCTCGTAGGCTTGCCGACGTGCGTAAGTAGAGTCCGCACGAACCTCGGCCGAACGCAGCACCGAACCTTGGTCGCCCAGCGTCGAAGTGGCGTAGGTGGATTTTTCTGCGACCAGCGAAAAGGCCTGTTTCACGCTGTCGATCACCGGTACCAGGCTCAGAATCGTCTGGTTGCCGTCGAACAACTGCGTCGCCAGCACCGCCTGCCTTTCGGCAGGTTGCGACTTGAGCGCCTCCAGCACCGTAAGCACGGCCTGTGGGGCGTCCTGTTTCATGCCCGCCGCGAGTACTTTTGGATCAAGCTTGAGCTCTGCCCAGGCACTGCGTTGCCCTGCAGAGGCGTTGTCGCCTTTAGCCAGGACGGCGCTGATTTTTTCCAGCCCGGCACCAGCAACAACCTTGCTGTTACCTGCGCTCAACAACGCCGCCGAAAGCGCTGCAGCCTGTTCGGGACTCATGCCCGCAGCCTTCGCGGCAGCGCCTTGGAGTTGCACAACAGCGCCGATATCCGCCGATTCGGCCTTGAGCGATACCTGGGTGCCCAGCACGTTTGTTGCGTCGGCAAGGTCCAAGGCTTGTGCGCGATCAAGGTGCATTGACTCGCGCCAGCCGCCCATGATTTCGCCGGCATTTTTGACGTCGATCTTGAACGCCGTCGCCAGGATCGCAGCGTCGCGAGCGAACTGCTGCAGGTCTGCCCGGCGCCCAACGGGGTCGATATTGCCCGAAGCGTCCTTGCGATCACTGCCGATACCGGAACGGGCGGCGGCATACTCGACCTTTGCGAGGTCGACGGCACTGGCACCACTGGCAGCCACCACCGGCTCGGACGCCATGGCAAGGTTGGCTTCACGCAATGCCTTGCGCTCATGCCGGGCAAGCATCAACAGTTGATCAATATCGGTCATCGCGGCGTCCAGCGCCTGCGAGGGTGTGCGCTTGTCTGTAGGCGCGACGGTCTTCGTACCCTCTGCGTTCCCGGCAGTTTGAGCTTGCCGGGCGTCCATCACCTTGAGCAACGAGACGTTGAACAGCTCCAGCGTATCGACCAACCGGACCTGCCCGTCCGCCAGATGCTTGATCTGCAAGCTGGCATCGGCCAATGCCAGGGCCAAACTCGCCGCACTCCCCGGGGCCCCCTCAAGCGGGCTCGGCAGCGCTTGGGTGATAGGTTTGAGACTAGCGTGCATTCCTGTCATCTGAAGTGCGCCCTGAGTCATCACGCCGTCCTTGGCAATGGCTGACCCTGCTTCATGATTACTATCTGCCATTGCGCTCTACTCCTGTTTGACGCCAAGACGACTGATCGCGATGTCGTAGCGGCGCAATGCTTTGCCGGCTTCCCAGTCGAGGATTTCCGCTTCGTTTACCGAGTAAACCAGCGGCACTACATCGAGGATCACTTCGATGTCGCGCTCCGAAAGAAGTCCGCCGGTTTGTTTAAAAAATCGTCGATGCGCTCCTGCAGCTCGGTCCAGTCGGGCACGGTCAGGCCGGCAAGATCGGGAATCATCAGGCCGGTGCAATGGGCGGTGATGAACTCGGCACGCTCTTTGTTAGTGGCTAGCTTTTTCATCACCTTGGTAGCGCGCAGGGCGGGCATTTCCAGGGGCAGTTCGGTCAGGGTACGGCCGGCGGCTTCCAGGGGTAATAGCAGGTGGACAGGCTGGTCGTGGGTCGTCACGTCCTGTTCGTTCAGGAAGAACGAGGCCGGGCGCGTCGACATTTCGTGTACGTACTGCGCAATGCTCACGTAGTCCGGGCGTTTGAGTTGGTCGAGTTCTTTTTCCGACAGGCCGGTGGCGAGTTTCGCCAGTTCGAAGAACTGGTCGTCCTCGTCATCACCGGCCCGGGCCAGCGCGTCTTTTTGCGCGGCGTAGAACAACGGTTTGAGTTGAACCTGCTCGATCATTGCACCGGTGTCGGCGGTGATCGGGGACAGCAGGATGTGCAACGGTGGCATCCAGGCCATGGGGCAATTCCTTGTTGAACGGTATTGAAAAGTGCGAAAAATCTAAACCTGAGCATGGCCCCTGTGGGAGCTGGCTTGCCTGCGATGGCATCCACTCGATACACCAGGGATACCGAGTCGCCTGCATCGCAGGCAAGCCAGCTCCCACCTTGACCGTGCTCGCTTCAGATTGCGCCGGCCCTTAAGGCATCAGCACGGCGCGGCGGGCATCGCCAAGAATGTCGACGCCGTTGAGCACGAACTTCTGGGTGCGCACATCGATGTCGATCACCGAAATGCCATTTTCCAGACGGTTGTAGGTACGGCAGGACAGCTCCAGCGTGGTGGTGGCCTTGTCGCCCATTTTCAGCTTCGCCTCCTCCAGGGATTTGAGCTTGCCGCCCACGGTGTGGTAGGTGAAGTAGGTCTTGCCGTCCTGGTCTTGGCCGGCTTCACGCACGTTCAGCAAGATGTCGTCGCCCGTGCGCACGCCCAGGGCCAGCATGATTTCCGGGCCGGCACCTTGCAGCACCAGCTTGGCATTGAGCACCTTGCCGCTCTTGGCCATTTCCTCGGCAATAAAGCGCCCGCCGGACATGGGCTCCATGTCGAACTCGATCTTCGGCGGGGTGAACTCTTCCACGGTTGCGGACAACGGCAGGCCTTGAAGGGTGGCCGCAATGGCCTGTCTGACTCGGTTGGTAAACATTAGAGAACGTCCTCCAGGAACTGCTCGATGATTTCATCGCGGGCGTTGAGTTGATAAACCATGTGTTCGTTCGGTGCGTAGCGGCCGTAGTCGATGACGATGAACCAGGTGCCGTTTTTGTACTTCTCGACGCTGTTCAGCTCCGGATGCAGGTACACGCTGCCGCCGGGGATGGTTTCGTCGGCCACCAGGGTTTGCAGCCAGTCGTTGATGCGCTTGACCTCCTGGTCCATGAAGGACTTGGTGAGGTTCTTGGCCATGGCTTTCTGGCCAGCCTTGACCAGCTTGCGGCTGATGGCATCTTCCAGGCCGACGTAGCTGATGAACTTGCCGGTGATGGAGCGGTTACCCAGCAGCGAGAAGCCGCCGAGGATGGTGCGAGCGTAGTAGCTCACGCCGTAGCGGTTGAGCAGGTCGCCTTCGGTGGAGGTGTCGAGGATGTTGTACTCGACCACGCGGGAAACGTCCTCGGCGAAGGTCACCTGGTTACCTGGGCTTTCCCACTGCTTGACCTTGGCCAATGCGGCGATGGCCAGCGAGGATGGCGACAGGAACACGTTCTTCTTCGAGGCCTTGGAGTACACCGACGGCATGTTGTGCACCAGCAGGCAACGGTCGAAGCCCAGGTCGGCCCCGCCCAGTTCGCCGCTGTAGGTCACTTGGTCGGCAACGGACGCGTCCTTGCCATCCAGTACCACACGGGCCTTGATGCGCTTGCCGAAGGAGGCGAACTCACCAGCCACAGCCTTGGTGCCGGTAAAGCCTGGAGCGCCGATGATGGTCAGGTCTTCAGGCACGCTGCTCAGGGCCGCCAGGCCCAGTTTGCGACCGGTGACCGGGTCGTTGCCGCCGATCACATTATTGATCGTATCGGCCGGGGTAGCGCCTTCTTCGACGATGACCACATAGACCGGCACCTTCACCACTTTGAGGATCTGGTACACCGCTTGGAACAAGGTTCCCGACTCAGTGCCGGTAGGGTCCAGCAACGCCTGAGTGGTAAAGCTGTTGATGCGAAACGGCGCGTTTTTCGGGATCGAAGCATGGGCATTCGGCGCAGTGCCGACCAGGCCAATGACGTTATCGCCAAGGCCACCCATGGCCTCGGGGGATTCAGTGGCATTCACAGTGATGCCGTTGTGCTCGAAGTTCAGGACTTCTGCCATGGTTATTCAGCCTTCTTGGGGGTGGAGTTGAGGACGCTGGTCAGTTCCAGGCGGCCAGCGGTGCGCAGGGCGGATGCTTCGACGTCGAGCAGTTCCAGCTCCTCACCGGCGGTAGACCAATGGCCGTTGCCGATGGGGAATGGGATGAGGACGGTGTAGGTTTGGCGGGTGGGCATGGGTGGAAATCTCCGGGTGGGAAATGCAAAAGCCCCTGCGGGGAGGGGCTTTGGGGAGGCGAAAAAAAACCGCTTTCGCGGCCAAGTTGATTATTTAAGAAAGTCTGGCTTTTCTGGCCATTCAACTGCGAAGGGGTCTCCGACATCCTGGGGGACATTCCGCAGCAATTTGCGGTATGCCGCAGCTTGGGCTCGCTGGGCGTCATTCAGCGGACTGTCCTGGACTTGACTATGATCGGTCTCGCGCAACAGCCGATCACGACGAACGCGAATAGAAGACCACTCCAAAAGCTCCAGACCTTCCTTGCTGGGAATAAGGGACGGAACGCCCTCCATAGAAATTTCGTTCATTTAAAAAACCACCGTTGGTGAAAGAGAAAGCTTCGACTTTATGTCCCCAAGTTTAATCGGCCGATAGCGGCCAACTTGCATCGTATCAATCCGTAGTGACGTTACATACACATTGGGAATCTTGATTCTACAAACAGCATTACCTGCAGCATCAGCATACATGGCCGGCTCAAACTTCCCGAAGCATGATTGATTAATGACTGCTCGCTGTGGCGAATAAACATAGCCCGCGAACGTCTCGTCCAAAACCAAAGAACTGCCATAGCTATATCCACGTATATTTAGCCAAAACATCTGGTCATCCGTATTAATAGAAAACGGCAACTTAAAATGGGCATATACATTCAACGAAGATCCAAGATCCGTAGCGACCAAGCCACCTGTCGCGCCAACGTCGTAAGGAGCCCCTGTTCCCCATATAAGTCCTTGAAAGACACTCATCAACAGTGTTCCAGGCTGACCTACCTCACCCACAACGTCCTTCAGGGCACGAAACTGATCAAACTCCGCACGCGCTTGATCCATCCGTGCATCGATGGCACCTATTTTCCCAGTTACAGCACTTGTCAGATTATTAGAGGCCTGAACCAAACTAGCAATTTGCGTTTCCGTACTCAAAGCAATTACTCCTTTAAATTATCTTTAGGTCACTCAACCACGATTCACATCTAGGCAACCTACCCCTTTAGCAATAAAAAAACTATTTCAATTCAATATCCATAACGCGAAACAGCACACCAAGATGACGGGCCATATTATCTATATTGGCAGTCGCCACTGATGCGAGCTCTTCAGCAATAAGAATATTGAAATTTTCCGACCCTACAACCACTGTCACGCTATCCGCCGGCAACGGCGAAACATCCAGCGTAAACTTCTGCAGCACCCGCGCCGCCGCCGCTTTATACGTCAGCAACTTCCCCGCCACGGAATACACCGCCAGCAAGGTGCCACTGGCGAGGTAAAACCCGAACTCGCCAATCTCATATTCGCCGTCGCCATCAAACAGCGCGGCCATTCTGAGTTGGCGCTCGCCCAGGTCTTCGTAATCGACAATGGCCACCCGTTGGCGCTCGTCACGCAAGGCCACTTCCGTGCCGTCGGGGTTGTAGCGGCCGGTGCCGGCGCCGATGTGGGTGATTTCGCCTTTGAGGCCCTGGTTCTTTGCCTGCAGCACTTCATCCAAACCTTTGGAGGTGAAGCGCACCAGGCGCGTGATTTCATCTGTCATGGCTGCGCCCTGAGGTCGTAATCGTTAATGGTGTAGTGCTGGGCAACCCCGGCACTGTTTAGGCGAGCCACCAGCGCCAGGTCCGGCAATGCGCCGTTCAGGTAGAACTCGCCGTCGCTTAAAGGCGCGTCGAGCACTTGCGTGAGCGCGAGCTGGCCTTCGGTTTCATGCACGATGGTAATCGTCGCCTGATCGCGTTCACTTTTCGCCGCGTTGATACGTCGGATCAGCCGGTTGTGGTCGCCGCTGGACCAACTGCGCCCGATGATCGCCTGCACGTCGAAGGTGTAAGGCACGCCCAAGGGGCGCTGCTGATACCAAGCGCTGATATTCGGCGTGAAGCCCAATGACTCCACCGCATGGCTCAGCGCCTTGGGTGTGCCGGCCTGGCGCTGGATCTGCCAGGACAAGGCCACGGTCAGGCGTTTTTCCGCTTCGCTGGCCTCGGCATCCCATTCGCTGACGCCACGGTCGGCGGCCAGGTAAGGCAGGAACTCGCTAGGGGTATACAGCGGGTTCATCAGCGCCGGAAACGGCGGGGCGACACGCTCAAGCAATGTGCCGAAGCCCAGGTCCAGGGCCTTTTCCAGCGGTGAGCTGTTGGCCGGCAGCAAACTCGCTTTGGGTTCACTCATAGTGTGCGCACCTCCACCTCGACGCCCGTGCAATACGGGGCCTGAAAAGCGGTGCTGACAATCGGCGCCAGCGGTTCAAGAATTTGCAGTTGCGCGGCGCCGGCGCTGTGGATGGCGTAGTCGATCCAGCTAGGGTCGACCCGCCCTTCCAGGCGATGGCAGGACTCTGCGTAGTCTTGCAGCAGTTTCTGCGCTGCCACTTGGGTCAAGCCCGAGTCCGGGCCGGCGTTGATCTTGGCCACCACGCGAATTTTGTAGGGTTGAATCTGCGCCCCCTGGACGCTGACCAGGTCGGTTTCGGGCCGTACATCCGGCCGTGCGAAATGTCGACGTACACCGTCAAGCAAGTCGACAGATGGCGTGCCGTCGCCCTCCCTGGAAAGCACGGTGACCATGACTTCCCCCGGTGCGGTGCGACGGGCGTTGCCGTCCTTGACCTGGGCCGCGTAGCCGTCGGGGTCGAAGGTGTAGGTGACCGTGACCACACCGGGCGTCGCGCTTTGTACTTTCACTGCTGGGCGCTCGCCCAAGGTGAACACTTCGCGGCGATACTGCATGCGCGAGCCCGCCGCTGGGGCGTGGGGTGCCAGGTAGTAGCGCAGGCGGGCGTCGTCGTCGCTTTCCAAGGTGGGTGGCACCGGCGGGAACGCGGCCGGGTCGCCAGGGTCGAGCATTTGGCGTTCCAGGCCCATATCGGCCAGGCGTGCATCCAGGTTGCTACCGGTGGCCCACCACGCCAGCATCTGTTTGATGCGGGCGTTGTATTTGCGTTCGTGGGTTTGCAGGCGCACGCAAAAAGCTTCCAGGGCCAGGGTCAGCAGTTCGCTTTCGTTGTCGAGGCTGGCCTGGAGTTTGGCTGCGCTTTGCGGCGCGCGAGTGGCGACGTAGTCGATGACAAACGCTTTGAATTCGGCCAGCAACGGTTCGAACTCATCGACCTTAATGATGGCCGGTTCCGCCAGTTGGTTCTGGCCGGGGATCAGCATACTCATGTCACGACCTCGAAGGATTGTTGGCGGTTTTTCCAGGTCCCGGCAAACCGCAGCAGCAGGCCGGCGCCTTGGCGGGTGGCGACAATGACCTGGGGGTCGAAGTCGCCGATACCGTTGTGGGTGTTGTAGAAGGCTTGCGCGGCGTGGCTCTGGGCGAGGATCAAGAGGTCGTCACCGAGGTTCTGGCCGAGCAATTGCGGGATCAGCGAGCCATATAATGGGCGTTTTTGCCGAGTACCCACTGGGGTGGTCAGCGCCCGGGTGGCGCGCTGCACAAATTGCAGCCAATCATCGACGGCTGCCCCGGTGTTCCTATCGATTCCGAGCATGGGATATCCTTATCGGGGGCTGATGACGCGTCCTTGATGGTCCACCACCGGGCCGCTGAAGTGCGCGCCGCCGGCGTCCAGCAACAGGCTGGTGCCGCCGACTTGCAGGGTGATGCCCTGGGCGCTGAGGGTCAGGCTGGCGGCGCCGACTTTGACGTCAACCTGCTCGCGGGAACCGCTGAAGGTGGTGGGGCCGTTGACCCAATTGAAGGTGTGGCTGGCGTCGTCGTAGTCGCTTTGGGTACCGTCTTGATGCCGGCGCCGGGTCAACGTTGCAACGCTGGAGACTGGCGGAAAACGATCACTGTTGAGGCCAAACAAAGCCACGGATTGCACACCGCCTTCTCCCCCGCCGTAGTTGAGCAGCAGGCATTGTTCACCCACCGTGGGGATACGGGTTTCGGTTTGGGCACCTGCACTGGGGTTGAAAAAGCGGATCGCCGGGGTCAGCAAATCACCGTGGCTGACCTTGCAGGTGTTGCTGGCCGCATCGACCTGCTGGCAAATTCCGATCCGGCAGAAGCTTTCAGCGCGGCGGTAAAGGTCTTCGAGCTGGCTCTCCATCTCTGCCAGGCGTTCGACGATCGGTCCCAATTGCATGCGTAACAGCGCGTCGAACATGGGCTACTCCGCCAGTGGCTGGTATTGGGTTGGGTCGTCGATGTTGGAGACGTCCCAGGTACAGGCAAATAGCGGTTGGCCTGTGGGATCGTCGAGTAACGCCGGTCCCAGATAGAGGGTTTGCGTGAAGGAAACCGCCCAGGTGTCGTAGTCCGTTTCTACGGAAGTGCGCAAAGCGGGCGCAGCGACGATATTCGCTGGCAAATCGCACTGTGCCGGGGGCAGGTCCCATCGGTTATCCAGCACCAGGTCCATCAGTTGGCTGGCCAGGTCGCAGGCATCGAACGCCAATGCACCGGGAGCAACCATGGCCCTGAGTGAAATGGCCAAGACGTGGGCTTTGCGCCCCTCGCGAGAGCGAATGCCAGGGCCATTACCTTCGACCGTAACCATTACGCCGTTTTTTTCAGCGTCGCCCTGGAAATCCTGGTGGCTCCCCACCTTGAGGCCCGGGAGGGCTGCATGCAGCGCCGCGCCAATGGCCTGGGGCAGTTGCGATGGCTTTTCGATAAGCGTCATTTTAGTAGCGTCCTTGCAACAATTACTGCGGGTCCTGGCGGGAGCCTTGGTTGATCCCGATGCGCTTGGCCGCCCACCGCTCGTAAAGGCCGATCGCCACGTCGGCACCGGCCATGGCGGTCAGGCAACCGATGGCGCCGGCGGTCCAGATCGACATGCCGGCGGCGTAGCACAGCATCAAAGCCGAAACCCCGCAGACCATGCACGCCCCGGAACGCAGGGCCAGGCGGCGGATCAACGACCAACCGCGGGCGCCCTCCTTGTCGGCCCGCCACATCTCGCCGGATACACCGCCGATCACTGCCAGTACGATGACCAGCCAGATAGGCATCTCCGCTAACGCTTGCTGTTCACTTGTCATGTCACGCCTCCTGGCTGAGCAATAAATAGTCCGTATTTCATTTACAAATGCTTGAGTAGGTAGGCATTCCAAAAAGCCCGGTCGCCCGGGCTTTTCAGTAATGATGTCCTCGGACTTTCGGCGCTACTGGCGCGGTACGGTCCTTTCCTCGATGTTTTTCCGACCACGATCCCTGTCTGCCGGATAACTGCTTTTGGTGCTTTACGCTGCACACCCGGGTCAGTTGCCAACCCTCTGAACCGTTAAGGCCGGTTCATCGCTGCCTGTTGTTGAAGCGTTGAAACTAAAGAGCGTCGGCATCCTTGCCGGTGTTGCCTGGCCTCCCTGCCATCGCTTCGATGGCGTCCTTGCCGATGTTGCGTGCCTTCCTTGTCTTCCTTGGCAGCATCCTTGCCGCCTCCACCAGGCCTTGTTGGCTGGCTTGAGATGAAGAATATGCATGTATGCATATACAGTCAATGCACAAATGCATTTATTTTTGCTGCCGGAATGCACGGATGCATTCGAAGCCTGGCGGGCTTGGGTTTTGCCGGTTTCCTATGGACGAAAAAAAACCCGCACATGGGCGGGTTTCTTCTTACGCGTGGAGGTTAGCGGGCGTACATGCCCCACCAGAAAACATGACCGAGGATGCTGATCTGCTCATCCTGGATATCCTGGAAGCTGTAGTCCTCATCGGGGTGTTCATCACGGTTGAAGCTGCGCAGGCGAATACCGGAAGGCAGGCGGTAGAGCTGTTTGACCCGCAACTGGCCGTTGTGATTGATGGCATACAGGTCGCCATCCACGATATCGCCAATGCCGCTCTTGCCGGCATTCACCCCTACCGTGGCGCCGTCGCGCAATACCGGCAACATACTGTTGCCACGTACCGTCACGCATTTGGCCTGGTCGAACTGCACACCATTATGCCGCAGGCTGCGCTTGCCGAACCGCAGGCTGGCTTTCTCGCTTTCCTCGATGACGAATCTTCCTGATCCAGCAGCCAATTCAACCTCGCGCAGAAAGGGGATCGACACCTCGTCATCATTAACGGGGGTGTCGTCGTCCCACAGGCTTATGTCCTTGAGTTCCGAATGCATCGGGTCGCGCCCATCGTCGCGCACAACGCCCACTGCTGCGCGCCCGCGCAGGTAATCAGTACTTACGCGAAAATACTCGGCGATGCGCGAGATGTGTTTATCCGACGGATCAACGATCTTGCCGCTGAGGATCCGGGACAGTGTGGATTGAGGCACGCCGGTGCGCCGATGGAGCTCCGTGGGGGAGATCCGGTCGCGATCCAGCAGTTCTCTTAAGACGATAGAAACGTTGCGTTTTTGCATAACGCGGATAGTGACGGGAGTTTCTGAGGTTGGCAAATGCTAATTTGCATATTTATGCATTAAACATCCGACTTTCAATTAATTCGAATCAAAATACTGTATATACACCCAGTTATCGGCATTCTACTATTCTG
Organism: Pseudomonas sp. Pse35; assembly: GCF_024519715.1. Lineage (NCBI taxonomy): Bacteria > Pseudomonadati > Pseudomonadota > Gammaproteobacteria > Pseudomonadales > Pseudomonadaceae > Pseudomonas > Pseudomonas sp. Pse35. The sequence goes on from NZ_JALJRP010000024.1 coordinate 34,969, forward strand.
CCAGCTTGGTATTGCTGCCGATCAACACCTTGCATGTCGACAACTCAAGGCCTATGTATAAAACTCTTTGACAACGTAGCCAGCAACGACGGAGGTGCTCATGGCTTATTCAGCGCTAGCTGTTGCTAACGCCTTCATTGAACGCGCGAAGGAAGGCAAGGTTTCGGGCCTGACCCCGATGAAGCTGCAGAAACTGCTGTTCTATACACAGTCCTGGCATTTGCGCGAACGGGACCAGCCCCTGATGGATGACCACTTCGCCCGCTGGCAATATGGCCCGGTCATCCCGTCGCTTTACCATGAGTTGAAATCCTACGGTAATCGCCCGGTGACCGCGCTGCTCAGCAACCTGAAGCCCGACGCCGAAGACATTGTCTTCGTGACACCGAGGGTTCCTGAGAGCGATACCTACACCCATCGTTTGATTGACCGGATCATTAACAAATACGGCAAATGGTCCGGCACCCAACTGTCCAACTTGTCCCACGAGGACGGCACAGCCTGGGCCCTCAAGGGTGCCGACGGTTCCGCCATCGACTGGGAAGACATGGCAACACTCATTCACCCAAAGAGCCGCATCCGTGAGTGAAGAACTCGACAACCTGGAACTCACCCTGCCCCCCGCGGCAGGGCCTGACCAGGACACCCAAGCCGGTGGCGAGCAAGCCATAGGCACCGACGATGAAAGAAACCAGAACCTAAAAGACCAGAAGGCCGAACGGCAACTGCGCAAGAAGTATGCGGGACGTGCATTCTGGTTTGCCGCCTGCGGTGTGATCTTCTGGGCGGTTCTTTTGGTTTGGAATGGGTGGTCGACGTATTACTCGGGTAAAGCGCCGTTCTCGGACAATGTAGTGATTGCCATCACTACGGCGACTTCAATCAATTTGTTTGCTGCGTTTCTTGGGGTGATCAGAGGGTTGTTTCCGGCCAGTGGGCGTAGATCCAAATAGTCTGGTCGTATTCACGACCTGCGTTTCTATCTCGTATTGAGATATGAATGCGCGTGAGTCAGCCCCTGATTTTCAGGGCTCTGACCGGATTGTCTAACGCTGCTGCAATGCCTGATTGAACCGCTAACCTGTGGCGAGGGCGCTTGCTCTCGCTCGGCTGCGTAGCAGCCATTTTCCAGGGACGCTGCGCGCTCCACCGGGAGCAAGCCCCCTCGCCACGGTTATGTTGGTGTTTCTTGAGGCGGCACCGCTTTCGTGGTTTACCTGGCCGCTTGCGACCTGCGAAGGTCCGACCTCGCGTGTTAACCTTGCCGCCATCGCAAAAAATGCTGGGCCAAGCGCCCCCTTTGCCCCATCACTTTCAACGAATTTGCCTATTACCCAATGAGTAAAAACTCCTCAGATCTGTCCTCCCACACCCCGATGATGCAGCAGTACTGGCGCCTGAAAAACCAGCACCCTGATCAGTTGATGTTCTATCGCATGGGCGACTTCTACGAGATCTTCTATGAAGACGCGAAGAAGGCCGCCAAGCTGCTGGACATCACCCTGACCGCGCGCGGGCAGTCGGCGGGGCAGTCGATTCCGATGTGTGGGATTCCTTACCACTCGTTGGAAGGCTACCTGGTCAAGCTGGTGAAGCTGGGTGAGTCGGTGGTGATCTGTGAGCAGATCGGCGACCCGGCCACCAGTAAAGGGCCGGTGGAGCGTCAGGTAGTACGCATTATTACGCCGGGCACGGTGAGTGATGAGGCGTTGCTGGATGAGCGTCGCGACAACCTGATTGCGGCGGTGTTGGGCGATGAGCGTTTGTTCGGCCTGTCGGTGCTGGATATCACCAGCGGCAACTTCAGCGTGCTGGAGATCAAGGGCTGGGAGAACCTGTTGGCGGAACTTGAGCGTATCAATCCGGTGGAGTTGTTGATTCCGGATGATTGGCCCAAGGACTTGCCGGCAGAGAAACGTCGTGGGACCAAGCGTCGTGCACCGTGGGATTTCGAGCGCGACTCTGCGCTGAAAAGTCTGTGCCAGCAGTTCTCGGTGCAGGACCTTAAAGGCTTCGGTTGCGAAACCCTGACCCTGGCCATCGGTGCCGCAGGCTGCTTGCTCAGCTACGCCAAGGAAACCCAGCGCACTGCTCTGCCTCACTTGCGCAGCCTGCGCCATGAGCGTCTCGACGATACCGTGGTGCTCGATGGCGCCAGCCGTCGCAACCTGGAACTGGACACCAACCTGGCCGGTGGGCGTGATAACACCCTGCAATCGGTGGTGGACCGTTGCCAGACCGCGATGGGCAGCCGTTTGCTGACCCGTTGGTTGAACCGTCCGCTGCGGGATTTGACGGTGCTGCAAGCGCGCCAGTCTTCCATTACCTGCCTGCTCGACGGCTATCGCTTTGAAAAACTGCAGCCGCAACTGAAAGAGATTGGCGATATCGAGCGCATCCTGGCGCGGATCGGCCTGCGCAATGCGCGGCCCCGCGACTTGGCGCGCCTGCGCGATGCCTTGAGCGCCCTGCCGCAGCTGCAAGTCGCGATGACCGAACTGGACATGCCGCACCTGCAACAGCTTGCCGTCACCGCTGGCACTTACCCGGACCTCGCGGCGCTGCTGGAAAAGGCCATTATCGACAACCCGCCGGCGATCATTCGTGACGGCGGCGTGTTGAAAACCGGCTACGACAGCGAGCTGGATGAGCTGCAATCCCTGAGCGAAAACGCCGGGCAGTTCCTGATCGACCTGGAAGCCCGCGAAAAAGCCCGTACGGGCCTGGCCAACCTGAAGGTCGGCTACAACCGCGTGCATGGTTACTTTATCGAGCTGCCGAGCAAGCAGGCCGAGTCGGCGCCTATCGACTATCAACGTCGCCAGACCCTCAAAGGCGCCGAGCGTTTTATCACCCCTGAGCTCAAAGAGTTCGAAGACAAGGCGCTGTCAGCCAAAAGCCGCGCCCTGGCGCGGGAAAAAATGCTCTACGAAGCCTTGCTCGAGGACTTGATCAGCCGCCTGGCGCCGTTGCAAGACACCGCCGCCGCCCTGGCGGAGCTGGATGTATTGAGCAACCTCGCCGAACGTGCGTTGAACCTGGACCTCAATTGCCCACGGTTTGTCAGCGAACCGTGCATGCGTATCGTGCAAGGTCGTCACCCGGTGGTAGAGCAGGTGCTGACCACGCCGTTCGTCGCCAATGACCTGTCGCTGGACGACGATACCCGCATGTTGGTGATCACCGGTCCGAACATGGGTGGTAAATCCACTTACATGCGCCAGACCGCGCTTATCGTGTTGTTGGCGCATATCGGCAGCTTCGTACCGGCAGCCAGTTGCGAATTGTCCCTGGTAGACCGCATTTTCACGCGGATCGGCTCCAGCGATGACCTGGCCGGCGGCCGTTCGACCTTTATGGTGGAAATGAGCGAAACCGCCAACATTCTGCACAACGCCACCGAACGCAGCCTGGTGCTGATGGACGAAGTGGGCCGCGGCACCAGCACCTTCGACGGCCTGTCCCTGGCCTGGGCCGCGGCCGAACGCTTGGCGCATCTGCGTGCGTACACGCTGTTCGCCACGCACTACTTCGAGCTGACGGTGTTGCCGGAAAGCGAGCCGCTGGTGGCCAACGTGCATCTCAATGCCACCGAGCACAACGAGCGCATCGTGTTCCTGCACCATGTGCTGCCAGGGCCGGCGAGCCAGAGTTATGGTCTGGCCGTGGCGCAGTTGGCCGGTGTGCCGAACGAGGTGATCACCCGTGCCCGCGAACACCTCAGCCGCCTGGAAACAACGGCGCTGCCCCATGAAACCGTGGTCGCCAGCCCTGCCAAGGCCAGCAAGAAACCTGCCGCGCCGCACCAGAGCGATATGTTCGCCAGTTTGCCCCATCCAGTGCTGGATGAGTTGGCAAAACTTGACCTGGATGACTTGACGCCGCGTAAAGCGCTCGAAATGTTATATGCACTGAAGACTCGGATATAACGCAGACGCTTGCAAGCTGATAGAATCTCGCGCGGTTTGGGATGCTGCGGGCTTTTAGCCTGGTCCGCAGACTATCGCTCTCAAACCTCGCGAACCCCACCACAAGGGGTTTCGCTGCCGCCGCCTGAGGAGAAAATTAGAAATGACCTTCGTCGTCACCGACAACTGCATCAAGTGCAAGTACACCGACTGCGTAGAAGTCTGTCCGGTGGACTGCTTCTACGAAGGCCCGAATTTCCTGGTTATCCACCCGGATGAGTGCATCGACTGCGCCCTGTGTGAACCAGAATGCCCGGCCGTCGCGATTTTCTCCGAGGACGAAGTGCCTGCGGGCATGGAGCAATTCATTCAATTGAACGTCGAGCTGGCCGAAGTGTGGCCAAACATCACCGAGCGCAAAGATCCGATGCCGGATGCCGCTGAATGGGATGGCAAGCCCAACAAAATTGAGCAACTAGAGCGCTAAAGCGCCGCTGCCCAACAAAAAAAGGCCCCTTGAGGGCCTTTTTTGCGTTCGGGTGCCTGCATTCACTTTTCTACAGGCAAAAAAAAGGGGCGGTATGACCCGCCCACATTTTTTCCCTAGTCCCTGTATTCCTTTTCATCATCCTGATGAATCGCATCCTGCGACGGTCCTTCAAACCATCGTTCCTTGATGGCTGTGCCAATCCGTGGACACAGGGCTGATGTTAGAGCGTTCCCAGAGAAGTTCAACGCGATCCCCACGGCGGGCTGACAAACTTTTCCGCTCGCCAGAATTAAAATAATCTTTATTTTTCAAAAGCTTAGATAATAGCTTCGTCGATTCAAGACGTACGTAACCGCTAAAAAAACCAAACACTTACGGAAAAGTAAGCGAATGCTTACACGCGCATTACGCAAAGTAGCAGCAAGCCCTATTGGCGCCCCACCTGTAGGAGCGAGCTCGCTCGCGAAAAACCTGAGAGCACCACGGATCGTCAGGCTTTTCGCGTAACCGTTAAAGCCTAATCAATCGTCGCTCACGGTAATGGTCGGCATCGCCGGCGTCGTCGCTTCCTGCAAAACAATCCGCGCACCGACGTGACGGGCCAATTCCTGATAGATCATCGCGATCTGCCCATCAGCCTCTGCCGCTACGGTAGGTTTGCCACCATCGGCCTGCTCGCGAATCTCCATCGCCAATGGCAACGATACCAACAGTTCAACGCCATACTGGGTAGCGAGCTTCTCGCCCCCACCTTCACCGAACAGATGCTCGGCATGCCCGCAGTTGGAACAGATGTGCACCGCCATGTTTTCCACAACACCCAGCACCGGGATGTTGACCTTGCGGAACATCTCCACACCTTTCCTGGCGTCGAGCAGCGCCAGGTCCTGAGGCGTGGTGACAATCACTGCACCGGCCACCGGAACTTTCTGCGCAAGGGTCAACTGAATGTCGCCGGTGCCTGGCGGCATGTCGATCACCAGGTAGTCGAGGTCGCCCCAAGCCGTTTGTGTGACCAGTTGCAGCAACGCACCGGAGACCATCGGCCCGCGCCAGACCATCGGCGTGTTGTCATCGGTGAGAAACGCCATGGACATCACTTCCACACCCAGCGACTCGATGGGCACAAACCATTTTTGATCCTTCACCTTCGGCCGCGTGCCTTCGGCGATGCCGAACATCACGCCCTGGCTCGGCCCGTAGATGTCGGCATCGAGAATGCCCACGCGCGCACCTTCCCGCGCCAGGGCCAGGGCCAGGTTGGCCGCCGTGGTGGATTTACCCACGCCGCCCTTGCCGGACGCCACCGCCACCACGTTCTTGACGTTGGCCAGGGCCGGGATCTGCGCCTGGGCCTTGTGCGGCGCGATCACACATTGGATATCGACCTTGGCCGAACCCACGCCGTGCAAGCCCTCGATGGCCATTTGCAACATCTGCGCCCAACCGCTTTTGAACAAACCCGCGGCATAACCCAGTTGCAACTGCACCGACACTTGGTCGCCCTGGACCTCGATGGCACGCACACAACCGGCACTGACCGGGTCCTGGTTCAAATAAGGGTCGGTGTACTGGCGAAGAACGGCTTCCACCGCTGCGCGATTGACGGCGCTCATGGGCTACTCCCGAAAAAAGACTGACTGAAACAGGCGGCTATCCTAACCGTTCCAGCCGCCGAGCGGCATGCTTTCGAAGGTGCGCAAGATACTGAAACAGCGTCACGGGGTGAAATAAATTTCCCGGCGCTTTATAGTGGCCGACCTCCGTTTCATCAAGTAGCCGAGCCCCATGTCCGAGCCACGCAAGATCCTCGTTACCAGCGCCCTGCCCTATGCCAATGGTTCGATCCATCTTGGCCATATGCTTGAGTACATCCAGACCGATATGTGGGTGCGCTTCCAGAAGCATCGCGGCAATCAATGCATTTATGTCTGCGCGGACGACGCCCACGGTTCGGCCATCATGTTGCGCGCCGAAAAGGAAGGCATCACCCCGGAACAACTGATCGCCAATGTGCAGGCTGAACACAGCGCCGACTTTGCCGAGTTTCTGGTGGACTTCGATAACTTCCATTCGACCCACTCGGACGAAAACCGCGAGCTGTCGAGCCAGATCTACCTGCGGCTGAAAGAAGCCGGGCACATCGACCAACGTTCGGTGACCCAGTATTTCGACCCGGAAAAGAAGATGTTCCTGGCCGACCGTTTCATCAAGGGCACCTGCCCGAAATGCGGCACCGAAGACCAGTACGGCGACAACTGCGAAAAATGCGGCGCGACCTACGCACCGACCGACTTGAAGGATCCCAAGTCAGCGATCTCCGGCGCCACTCCGGTGCTCAAGGACTCGCAGCACTTCTTCTTCAAGCTCCCGGATTTCCAGCAAATGCTGCAAACCTGGACGCGCAGCGGCACCTTGCAGGACGCCGTGGCCAACAAACTCTCCGAATGGCTCGACAGTGGCCTGCAGCAGTGGGACATCTCCCGCGACGCGCCGTACTTCGGCTTCGAGATTCCGGGCGAGCCGGGCAAGTATTTCTATGTTTGGCTGGACGCGCCGATCGGCTACATGGCCAGCTTCAAGAACCTGTGCGACCGCACCCCGGAGCTGGACTTCGACGCGTTCTGGGGCAAGGACTCCACCGCCGAGCTGTACCACTTCATCGGCAAGGACATCGTCAACTTCCACGCGCTGTTCTGGCCAGCGATGCTTGAAGGCTCGGGCTATCGCAAGCCGACCGGTATTGCCGTGCACGGCTACCTGACGGTCAACGGCCAGAAAATGTCCAAGTCCCGTGGCACCTTTATCAAGGCGCGCACCTACCTGGACCACCTGTCGCCAGAATACCTGCGCTATTACTACGCGTCCAAGCTGGGCCGTGGCGTCGACGACCTGGACCTGAACCTGGAAGACTTCGTACAGAAGGTCAACTCGGACCTGGTGGGTAAAGTCGTCAACATCGCCAGCCGTTGCGCCGGGTTTATCCACAAGGGCAACGCCGGTGTACTGGTAGCCGAGAACGCCGCACCGGAACTGACCGACGCCTTCCTGGCCGCCGCGCCGAGCATCGCCGACGCTTATGAAGCCCGCGACTTTGCCCGCGCCATGCGCGAGATCATGGGCCTGGCCGACCGCGCCAACGCCTGGATCGCCGACAAGGCGCCGTGGTCACTGAACAAGCAGGAAGGCAAGGAAGCTGAAGTCCAGGCGATCTGCGCCACCGGAGTCAACCTGTTCCGTCAGTTGGTGATCTTCCTCAAGCCGGTGCTGCCATTGCTGGCCGCCGATGCCGAGGCGTTCCTCAACGTACCGCCGTTGAGCTGGAACGATCACACCACCTTGCTCGGCAATCATCAGTTGAACGCGTTCAAGCCCTTGATGACCCGAATTGACCCGGTGAAAGTCCAGGCCATGACCGACGCTTCGAAAGAAGACCTGGTCGCCAGCCAGACTGATACCGGCCAATCCACGCCGGCGGGCAATGGCGAGCTGGCCAAGGACCCGATTTCCCCGGAAATCGATTTCGACGCCTTTGCCGCCGTAGACCTGCGTGTGGCGCTGATCATCAAGGCCGAAGCAGTGGAAGGTGCCGACAAGCTGCTGCGCCTGACGCTGGATATCGGTGACGAACAGCGCAACGTGTTCTCCGGCATCAAGAGCGCTTACCCGGACCCGTCCAAGCTCGATGGCCGCCTGACCATGATGATCGCCAACCTCAAGCCACGGAAAATGAAGTTCGGCATTTCCGAAGGCATGGTGATGGCTGCGGGCCCTGGCGGCGAAGAAATCTACCTGCTGAGCCCGGACAGCGGTGCCAAGCCGGGTCAACGCATCAAGTAACCTCTGCAAAATGCCCCGCTGTTGCTAACGGCGGGGCTTCTCAGCTTGCCCTCCTCCCTGGGCCGGGCGTCAACGCTATGATCACAGCATGAACCTCATTCAACGTATCGACGCGCTGCTGCCGCAGACTCAATGCGGCAAGTGCGGGCACCCGGGTTGCAAGCCTTACGCAGAAAGCATCGCTAAAGGCGAAGCCATCAACAAGTGCCCGCCCGGTGGGCAGGAAACCATTGAGGGGCTCGCGCAACTGCTGCGCCTGCCGGTACTGGAGCTGGACACCAGCCGTGGAGATGCGCCTGCGCAAGTCGCCTATATCCGCGAGGGCGAATGCATCGGCTGTACCAAATGCATCCAGGCCTGCCCGGTGGACGCCATTGTGGGTGCCGCCAAGTTGATGCACACCGTGATTGTCGACGAGTGCACAGGTTGCGACCTGTGTGTTGCGCCCTGCCCTGTCGACTGTATCGAGATGCGCCCGCTTGCTGACGTTGTGCCTATCGTCGGTGACTTGGCCAGCAACGATGATGAACGGCGTGCACGCGACCTCAAACGCAACCGGGCGCGGCGACGCTTCGAACAACGTAACGCCCGCCTGCAACGTGAAGAAGCCTGCAAGCTCGCCGAACGCCTGGCACGAGCCAAGCGCGCAGCGCCGATGGAGGTTGCACCGGTCGATAACACTCAGGCCGCTCAGGACGCTGCGATCAAGCAGGCCAAAAGCAGCGTCGCCATGAGTCGCGCTCAGTTGCACAAATCCTTGAAAGCGTTTGGGCATCCGCCGACCTTTGAGCAACAGTCGCAATTGATTATGCTGCAGCGACAGCTCGAGGCATCCGAGCAGGCGCTTGCCGCACTGGGGGCCAACACCTCACCGCAGCCACCGAAGACGGCCACAAAAAGCGCCGAGTTCAAGCGCGCAAAAATCCAGCTGGCCATGCGCCGTGCAGCGTTGAAAAAGGCTCAGGATCACCATGCTGACGAGCATCAATTGGCAACCTTGAAAGCTGCATTGAATGACGCCGAGCAAACGCTGCAAGATGCCGAGGCCAACGGCTGACCCACTGCGCTGTGTATTACTAACATCACGCCGACCGCCTGCAAGGAAACGTCTGTCCCTATGAATGCCGCAAAACGCCTGGAAATCTTCCGCAGGTTTCACGAAGACAATCCGGAACCGAAAACCGAACTGGCCTACTCCTCACCGTTCGAATTACTGATTGCGGTGATCCTTTCGGCTCAATCCACGGACGTTGGCGTTAACAAGGCCACGGCGAAGCTGTACCCCGTGGCCAATACACCCGCCGCGATTTACGCTCTGGGTGTGGAAGGCCTGTCCGAATACATCAAGACCATCGGCCTGTATAACAGCAAGGCCAAGAATGTGATCGAAACGTGCCGCCTGCTGTTGGAGCTGCATGGAGGCGAGGTACCACAAACCCGCGAAGCCCTCGAAGCCTTGCCTGGCGTGGGCCGCAAAACGGCAAACGTGGTGCTCAATACGGCGTTTCGGCAGTTGACCATGGCGGTGGACACGCACATTTTCCGCGTCAGCAACCGAACCGGCATTGCACGGGGCAAGAATGTGGTTGAGGTGGAAAAGCAATTGATGAAGTTCGTGCCCAAGCCCTATCTGCTCGACTCCCACCATTGGCTGATCCTGCACGGACGCTACGTTTGCCAGGCCCGCAAGCCGCGCTGCGGCAGCTGCCGTATCGAAGACTTGTGCGAATACAAGGACAAGACCTCCGACGATTGAGCGATCATTGGTTTTTGTGATCAGACGATTGAAAAAATCTTTTTTACCCGTTCGCGGATTATCGCTATAAGGAGCCCCAACGGCAGTCTTAGCCTGGAGTTGACCTTATGAGCGCTGGCAACGAACAACTGGAAGTGGAAGACGACCTCGTTGAGTCGGATGACGATGTGGTAGAGGCACCTGTGGCAGAGGTGGCCAAGACCAATTTAAGCAAACGCCGCACTATCGACAATCTTCTGGAAGAGCGACGCTTGCAAAAACAGCTGGCCGATTACGACTTCGATCTCTGATCGAGCCGTTGACGGCCGGAAGCCTCCCTGACGGAGGCTTTTTTCTGCCGGTTACACGGGTATTCAAGGGGGGCAATATCCTCCTAGACCAAGCCGTTGCGCTGGGCCAGTTCGATCAGGTCCACGAGGGACCTGGCATTGAGCTTGAGCAGCAAGCGCGTCTTGTAGGTACTGACGGTTTTGTTGCTGAGGAACATGCCATCGGCAATTTCCTTGTTGGTTTTGCCACGGGCCAGTTGCTGCAGCACCATCATCTCCCGTCCCGATAAGCGTTCGACCATGTCGGCTTCACTGGCATTGCCCATGGTTGACCGCACTGAGTTGAGCGCCTGGTTCGGGAAATAGCTATAGCCGGAAAGCACCGCCTTGATGGCACTGAGCAACTCTGTCAGATCCTGCTGCTTGCACACATAGCCGGCGGCACCCGCCTGCATGCAGCGCATGGAAAAATGGCCAGGCGCCTGGGACGTCAGCACCAGCACCTTGAACGAGACGGCTTGCTTGGTCGAAGCCAGCCGACAAATAACTTCCAGACCGTCGAGCTTGGGGATTCCGATATCCAGTATCACAATATCCGGCATATGTTCCCGTGCAAGTTGCAACGCATCGACACCGTTATCAGTCTCGGCAACGACCTCATAACCATGACGCTCCATTAGCATGCGCACAGCAAGACGAATGACGGGATGATCATCCACGATCAGCACTTTATTCATGAGAAAGTCCAATTTCGCTGTTCGAATTATTTAGAGCAAACACAATAGCCTAGTCGATTACTAGTTGGCATAGCATTCCCCCCCGAGCAAGAGCAGGCAGAGACCCAACCCACAAGAAGATAGGAATTAGCCTACAAAAATTCGCCAACTTAGATGCATAGAGCTTTATGGTTGCTTTCAGACCTTTCTCGACGCGTACATATTTTGAGTGAAAGATCATGACCATCAGCCCGTGAAAGTAAACGTGCCGCACAAGTCTTTCAGGAAATACCCCTTGTTTGTCGCAATGGCGCCAGCAAACCGCCCCGAAAAAACTATCCGCATTAGTTCCATTTAACATATTTCGACACTTCCATAATTCCTACAGAAAATTCAACAACTCACATATCCATTGCAGCTACATGAGTGAATTTTCTGTCAGACATAGTTCCTCCTCAGATGTAAAAAATCATTCAACCTTAAAAACATAAAGATAAACTGGATAATAATTGCGCAAGTTACGGAAAAATCCTTAAACACACGCTAAACGCTAATAAACAGCGCCGCATCTAAAATCCAGGCAAAAAAAATGACCCCTTGCAAAAGGGGCCATTTTTCACGACGGGCGCACGGTTCAGAACAACGAGCGGCCCTTGTTGGCAGCAATGCGCATGCGCAGTGCGTTCAACTTGATGAAGCCTGCCGCGTCCGCCTGATTGTAGGCGCCGCCGTCTTCTTCGAAGGTGGCGATGTTGGAGTCGAACAGCGACTCATCGGACTTGCGGCCGGTGACGATCACGTTGCCCTTGTACAGCTTCAGGCGCACGACACCGTTCACGTGGGCCTGGGAAGCGTCGATCATCTGTTGCAGCATCAGACGCTCAGGGCTCCACCAGTAACCGGTGTAGATCAGGCTGGCATACTTGGGCATCAGCTCGTCTTTAAGGTGGGCGACTTCACGGTCCAGGGTGATGGACTCGATGGCGCGGTGGGCACGCAGCATGATGGTGCCGCCCGGGGTTTCGTAGCAACCGCGAGACTTCATGCCCACATAACGGTTCTCGACGATGTCGAGACGGCCGATACCATGCTGACCGCCGATACGGTTCAGGGTCGCCAGTACGGTGGCCGGGGTCATTTCAACGCCGTCCAGCGCAACGATGTCGCCGTTGCGGTAAGTCAGTTCCAGGTACTGCGCCTTGTCTGGAGCGTTCTCCGGGGAGACCGTCCATTTCCACATATCTTCTTCGTGCTCGGTCCAGGTGTCTTCCAGCACGCCGCCTTCATAGGAAATGTGCAGCAGGTTGGCGTCCATTGAGTACGGCGACTTCTTCTTGCCATGGCGCTCGATCGGAATAGCGTGCTTTTCAGCGTAATCCATCAGCTTTTCACGGGACAGCAGGTCCCATTCACGCCACGGCGCAATGACTTTAACGCCTGGCTTGAGTGCGTAGGCACCCAGTTCGAAACGTACCTGGTCGTTGCCCTTGCCGGTGGCGCCGTGAGAAATGGCGTCGGCGCCCGTTTCGTTGGCGATCTCGATCAGGCGCTTGGCGATCAGCGGACGTGCGATGGAGGTACCCAGCAGGTACTCACCTTCGTAGACAGTGTTGGCGCGAAACATCGGGAAAACGAAATCGCGGACGAACTCTTCGCGCAGGTCGTCAATGTAGATCTCTTTCACGCCCATGGCTTGCGCCTTGGCACGTGCAGGTTCGACCTCTTCACCCTGACCCAGGTCAGCGGTGAAGGTCACCACTTCACAGTTATAAGTATCCTGCAGCCACTTGAGGATCACCGAAGTGTCCAGGCCGCCGGAATACGCGAGAACGACCTTGTTTACGTCGGCCATGCCATCACTCCACGGGGTTGTACGGAAAGGCGACGATTCTACCGATCAAAACCGTGAAATTACAGGGGCGCGACAGCAAATGAAGATAAAGCGACAGATTATGTCGAGTGGGCGACCGATGGTCGCCTCTTATGAGGTAGCCGCCGAGTTGCTCGGCGCAGTGGCCTGAGGCGCCGGTTTCTCTGGGGCAGCCACCCGCTCAAGCTGAATATTTACACGGCGGTTACGCGCACGGTTGGTGGCATTAGTGTTGGGCGCCAAGGGGTAGCTTTCGCCATGGAAGCGCATCGTGATTTGCGATTCCTGAATGCCGTTGGCCTTGAAGTAGTCCATCACCGCCAGGGCGCGGCGCCGTGAGACGTCACGGTTGGTCAGGCGATTGCCACTGTTATCGGAATGACCGTTCAACTCGACATGATTGACCGTGGGATCGGCTTTCATGAATACCAGGATCACCGACAACTTCTTCTTGGCCGCCGCGTCCAGCTCAATACCACCACCGGGGAAGCCCACTTCAGTCTGTTTGACCTGGTCGTAATTCATGGGCAGCAGCTTGGTGGTGCACACCTGATAATCGTTGTACGCCTTGTTGAACTTCACAGGCAGCAGGCGAATTTCCGAGTAGCCGCCTTGACGCCCGTAATGCCGCACGGTCGGGCTGCGCCCTTCAAGCAAACCCGTGAACAGGCGGCCGGCCTGGGCCTGGGAGCTATTGAACAGGACGTCGCCGCTGCCGACACGCACGGCCCCAAGGTTGATATCACCTCGGCCCGGCTGCCACGGCGCGGCCGCGGCCAATAAGGTTGCCGAGCCGGCGCCAAGAGTGCCGCCATAGGTTTTCAGACGAAACGTTGCCTGCTCACCGGCCCGGCGCACGAACTCACCGGAACCGAAATCGGTGATCGGCTGGGTCAGGCGGCACTCGAACTGATCGCCCTCTACCTTCCACTCAATATTCTCCAGACGTGTCTGGAACGTGAGGGCCGCCGCAGGCAGGCTGGCGAACACACTGAGCAGGGCTAGACAATACTGGCGCACGGGAGGCTCCACTGGTTTCTACAACACTTCAAAGCGTCATACATCGTTAAGGCATACCCGGAGATATCGGTAGCATCCGGCAAAACTTGATAGCGAGTGCCTGCAAGAGTCTTTTCCGGTAGCATTCCCACCAGATTGACCCGCCTGGAATCCCCAATGTCCGACCGCCTGACCCTGCTGCGTCCCGACGACTGGCATATTCATCTTCGCGATGGTGCTGCGTTACCCCAAACCGTGGCCGATGTGGCCCGCACGTTTGGCCGTGCCATCATCATGCCTAACCTGGTACCTCCGGTGCGCAATGCCGCAGAAGCCGACGCCTATCGCCAGCGCATCCTCGCTGCACGACCGGCCGGCAGCCGCTTCGAACCGTTGATGGTGCTCTACCTGACCGACCGCACCCAGCCTGAAGAAATTCGTGAAGCCAAGGCCAGCGGTTATGTGCACGCCGCCAAGCTGTACCCGGCAGGTGCGACCACCAACTCCGATTCCGGTGTAACCAGTATCGACAAGATCCTGCCGGCGATTGAAGCCATGGCGGAGGTCGGCATGCCATTGCTGATCCACGGGGAAGTCACTCGTGGCGACGTGGATGTGTTCGATCGCGAAAAAATCTTCATCGATGAACACATGCGTCGTGTGGTCGAGTTGTTCCCTACGCTCAAAGTGGTGTTTGAACACATCCCCACCGCCGATGCGGTGCAGTTCGTCAGCGAAGCGTCGGCCAACGTTGGCGCGACCATCACCGCTCATCACCTGCTCTACAACCGCAACCACATGCTGGTGGGCGGGATTCGGCCGCATTTCTATTGCCTGCCTATTCTCAAGCGCAATACCCACCAGGTGGCGCTGCTGGATGCCGCCACCAGCGGCAGCCCGAAGTTCTTTCTCGGCACCGACTCTGCGCCACACGCCCAGCACGCCAAGGAAGCCGCATGCGGCTGCGCCGGCTGCTACACCGCGTTTGCCGCCATCGAGTTGTACGCCGAAGCGTTCGAACAGCGTAACGCGCTGGACAAACTCGAAGGTTTCGCCAGCCTCAACGGCCCGCGTTTCTACGGCCTGCCGGCGAATACCGACCGCATTACCCTGGTCCGTGAAGACTGGACCGCCCCTGCCAGCCTGCCGTTTGGCGAGCTGACCGTTATCCCGCTGCGCGCCGGTGAAACACTGCGCTGGCGCCTGCTGGAGGAAAGCAAGTGAGTGAAGACCATTACGACGACGAACAAGAGCACGGCGGTGGCGGCTCGCGCCATCCGATGGCCGAGCGTTTTCGCGGCTATCTGCCGGTCGTCATCGACGTAGAAACCGGTGGTTTCAACTGCGCCACCGATGCCTTGCTGGAAATTGCCGCAACCACCATCGGCATGGACGAACAGGGCTTTGTGTACCCGGAGCACACCCATTTCTTTCGCGTCGAGCCGTTTGAAGGCGCCAATATCGAAGCCGCTGCCCTGGAATTCACCGGGATCAAACTCGACCACCCACTGCGTATGGCGGTAAGTGAAGAAGCGGCGCTGACCGATATCTTCCGTGGCGTGCGCAAGGCGTTGAAGGCCAATGGCTGCAAACGTGCGATCCTGGTCGGCCACAACAGCAGTTTCGACCTGGGCTTCCTGAACGCCGCCGTGGCGCGGCTGGACATGAAGCGCAACCCGTTTCATCCGTTCTCCAGTTTCGACACCGCAACGCTTGCCGGCCTGGCCTACGGTCAGACCGTTCTGGCCAAAGCCTGCCAGGCGGCCGGTATCGACTTTGACGGGCGTGAAGCCCACTCGGCCCGCTACGACACCGAGAAGACCGCCGAGCTGTTCTGCGGCATCGTCAACCGCTGGAAACAGATGGGCGGCTGGGAAGACTTCAACGACTGAAGGCAAATCCCGCGCATAAAAAAACCGGCCTTTTCAGGCCGGTTTTTTTGTACCGTGACGTTGGCTTACAGCTTGCCAGCGTTCTCGGTCAGGTAAGCCGCAACGCCTTCTGGCGAAGCGTTCATGCCTTTGTCGCCTTTTTTCCAGTTGGCAGGGCAGACTTCGCCGTGCTCTTCGTGGAATTGCAGCGCGTCGACCAGGCGGATCAGCTCTTCCATGTTACGGCCCAGCGGCAGGTCGTTGATGATCTGCGAGCGCACAACGCCCTTGTCGTCGATCAGGAACGCGCCACGGAACGCCACGCCGCCTTCGGACTCAACGTCGTAGGCCTTGGCGATGTCGTGCTTCATGTCGGCAGCCATGGTGTATTTGACTTTGCCGATGCCGCCGTCGTTGATGGCGGTGTTGCGCCAGGCGTTGTGGGTGAAATGGGAGTCGATGGAAACCGCGACCACTTCAACATTGCGCGCTTTGAAATCGTCCATGCGGTGGTCCAGGGCGATCAGCTCTGAAGGGCAGACGAAGGTGAAGTCCAGCGGGTAGAAGAACACCAGGCCGTATTTGCCTTTGATGGCTTCAGACAGCTTGAAGCTGTCTACGATTTCGCCATTGCCGAGGACGGCTGGTACGTCGAAATCCGGGGCTTGTTTACCGACGAGTACGCTCATTGGATATCTCCTGATATAGGGGTGACGATTGAAGTAAAAGGACCGGTCGAGTCTGCCTGTGGAAACAGACAGAAATATGACGCAATCACGCTTCGTGAAGACCGACCATCATACACCGAAAAAACCGTTCGTCAGCGCACGGGCAATTCCCCCCGGATTGCTGCTGAAACTATTTTGACAATCATTCTCGTTAACATTAAGATCCATCGCACTTAAGCCATAAACCCGCGACGGTTCTCACTTATGTATGTCTGCCTCTGCACTGGCGTCACCGACGGACAAATCCGCGAAGCAATCTATGAAGGTTGCTGCAGCTACAAAGAAGTGCGTGAAACCACCGGCGTTGCCAGCCAGTGCGGCAAATGTGCTTGCCTGGCCAAGCAAGTGGTACGGGAAACCCTGACGCAGCTGCAAACAGCCCAGGCCGCACTCCCCTACTCGACAGAATTTACACACGCCTGATAGGCATGTTTTAAAGAGCCGGACCTTGTGTCCGGTTTTTTTATGCCTGTAATTCAATTAGTTAGCGCCAAGACGCGGAACACAAACATTCTTATTCCGATTAATTTTCATTTATTATTCAATAACTTAGGTTTGACACTAGGATTTTCACCGCTCAGACTCCGCCCTATACACAGCTATTACAGGGCAGGACCCCAGTCATGAAAGGCGACATCTCAGTCATCCAGCAACTCAACAAAATCCTTGCCAATGAACTGGTCGCGATCAATCAGTACTTCCTGCATGCGCGCATGTACGATGACTGGGGCCTGGAAAAGCTCGGCAAGCGTGAATACAAAGAATCGATCAAGGCCATGAAGGACGCCGACGCGCTGATCAAGCGCATCCTGTTCCTGGAAGGCCTGCCGAACGTGCAGGACCTGGGCAAGCTGAACATCGGCGAGCACACCCAGGAAATGATCAGCAGCGACCTGGGCTTTGAGCGCAAGAGCCACAGCGACCTGAAGGCTGGTATCGCTCACTGCGAAACCAAGGGCGATTTCGGCAGCCGTGAACTGTTGGAAGATATCCTGGAAGATCAGGAAGAGCATATCGACTGGCTTGAAACCCAGTTGGGCCTGATCGACAAGGTCAGCCTGGAGAATTACCTGCAATCGCAGATGGGTGAATAACCCGTAGCGTTCAGGCACAAAAAAGCCCCGCTCTCACCAGAGAAGCGGGGCTTTTTATTGCTCGCCAATTAGGCGTCAGTCTTGACTGCTGCTTTTTGCGCTGCGTCTTTGATCAGCGCTTGCAGCGAGCCATCAGCTGCCATTTCAGTGATGATGTCGCTACCGCCAACCAGCTCACCGGCTACCCACAACTGCGGGAAAGTCGGCCAGTTGGCGTACTTTGGCAGGTTGGCGCGGATTTCAGGGTTTTGCAGGATATCCACGTAAGCGAACTTCTCGCCACATGCCATCACAGCCTGGGACGCTTTTGCGGAGAAACCGCACTGAGGCGCGTTAGGTGCGCCCTTCATGTAAAGCAGAATGGTGTTGTTGGCAATCTGCTCTTTGATCGTTTCGATGATATCCATGGAACACCTCTGCAGGAACTTTGCGACTCACGGGTCGGCACGGTGGCGCATTGTAACGCAAAAATCCAGCAGGATGCTCAGGCCGCCGCCACCTTCACCGGTACGCCGTTGAGCGCCGCATTACCCGACAACTCGTCCAATTGCCGCTCGTCGGTCAAGTCATTGGCACTCGCCCCCGGCTGGCTGCTCGCGATGCTCATCTGCACGCCCGGACGACCGTGGCCCCAGCCGTGAGGCAGGCTGACCACACCCGGCATCATGTCCGTGCTGGCCGCTACTTCCACCTCGACCATACCGATACGCGAACTCACCCGCACCCGCTGGCCATCGCTCAACTGACGGCTAGCCAGATCATCGGGGTGCATCAGTAGTTGATGGCGTGGCTTACCCTTCACCAGTCGGTGATAGTTATGCATCCAGGAATTATTGCTGCGCACATGCCGCCTGCCAATCAATAGCAGTTCGTCGGCCACCGGCACCGGCTGCGCGGCGAAACGCGCCAGGTCTGCCAGGATCACGGCCGGTGCCGCTTGCACCTTGCCATCCGCGGTTTTCAAACGTGCCACGAGGTTGGGCTTGAGCGGCCCCAGGTCGACGCCATGGGGATGATCCGCCAACATCGCCACCGACAGTTTATGACTGGATGCGTCACCATAGGCACCCGCACGCAGCCCGAAGTCGATCATCTGTGCCGGTGGCAGGGTGGGCTTGAGCACCGCGCCAGTGTGCGCCGCAAACGCCTTGGCCAGGCCGACAAAGATCTCCCAGTCATGCAACGCACCCTCAGGCTTGGGCAGGATGGCGCGATTGAAGCGTGTGACATTGCGTACCGCGAACAAATTGAAGGTAGTGTCGTAGTGATCGTTTTCCAGCGCCGAGGTGGAGGGCAAGATCAGGTCGGCATAACGCGTGGTCTCGTTGATATACAGGTCGATGCTGACCATGAACTCCACCCCGTCCAGGGCTTGTTCCAATTGGCGGCCGTTAGGCGTGGACAGTACCGGGTTGCCGGCCACCGTCACCAGGGCGCGGATCTGCCCTTCACCCTCGGTCAGCATTTCTTCGGCCAGGGCTGACACCGGCAGTTCTCCGCCGTACTCCGGCCGCCCGGACACGCGGCTCTGCCAGCGGTTGAAATGGCCGCCGCTGGTGGAGGCCACCAGGTCCACCGCGGGGCTGGTGCAGAGCGCGCCGCCGACACGGTCCAGGTTGCCGGTCACCAGGTTGATCAGTTGCACCAGCCAATGGCACAGCGTGCCAAACGCCTGGGTCGAGACCCCCATGCGGCCATAACAGACGGCCTTGTCAGCGCCGGCGAAGTCCCTGGCCAACTGGCGAATCTGCTCGGCAGGCACCGCACACTGGCGGCTCATGGCCTCGGCATCGAAGCCGGCAATCGCCTTGCGTACATCATCCAGGCCTTGCACCGGCAAATGGCTTTCGCGTGTCAGCGCTTCGGAGAACAAAGTGTTGAGCACCCCAAACAACAATGCCGCATCGCCGCCGGGGCGTACGAACACATGCTGGTCCGCGATGGCTGCCGTCTCGCTGCGCCGAGGGTCGACCACCACCACTTTTCCGCCCCGCGCCTGGATGGCCTTGAGGCGTTTCTCCACATCGGGCACGGTCATGATGCTGCCATTGGAAGCCAGCGGGTTGCCGCCGAGAATCAACATGAAGTCGGTCTGGTCGATATCGGGTATGGGCAACAACAGGCCGTGGCCGTACATCAGGTGACTGGTGAGGTGATGAGGCAGTTGGTCTACCGAGGTCGCGGAAAAACGATTGCGCGTCTTCAACAGCCCTAGAAAGTAGTTGCTGTGGGTCATCAACCCATAGTTATGCACGCTTGGGTTGCCCTGATACACCGCCACCGCGTTCTGCCCATGCCGCGCCCGGATACCCGCAAGCCGCTCGGCCACCAGGGCAAAGGCTTCATCCCAGCCAATCGGCTGCCATTCGCTGCCCACCCGCCGCATGGGTTGGTGCAGGCGGTCCGGGTCATTCTGGATGTCCTGCAGGGCCACCGCCTTGGGGCAGATGTGGCCGCGACTGAAACTGTCCAGAGGGTCGCCCTTGATCGAGGTGATCGCCAGGCTACCGTCTTCGGCTTGGGTGGTTTCCAGGGTGAGGCCGCAGATGGCTTCGCACAGGTGGCAGGCACGGTGGTGGAGAGTCTTGGTCATGGCCAGTCTCTTTTATAGGGGCTTTGACTCAACTATGGGCCGCGACCACTTGGCGCGCCAGCAACCTTCGCGTTGTGAATCAACGGGCATAGGCCTGGGCATGGCTAAGCATGAGCAAATGTTTCAGAAACCTTGTCAGCAGGCGCTGAAACCGACGCGACCTGGCCCAAGCCCGCCCCCGCGCATTGCAAAAGGCCTGGACGCCAGTGTACAAATGGTTCGCTGCTGTCAGGAATTCGTCTTCAAACGCGCGCCAGCGCCCTGCTTGAACACCCCT
The DNA here is from genome assembly GCF_024519715.1 of Pseudomonas sp. Pse35. Classification (NCBI taxonomy): domain Bacteria; kingdom Pseudomonadati; phylum Pseudomonadota; class Gammaproteobacteria; order Pseudomonadales; family Pseudomonadaceae; genus Pseudomonas; species Pseudomonas sp. Pse35. The sequence goes on from NZ_JALJRP010000024.1 coordinate 55,380, forward strand.
AAAGCCGTAGCCCTATTGGTAAAACGCGACATTTAATGTCAATATCGCGTCTTCCCCTATTTCGTCGCCCCGTGCGGCTTTCGCCGCAGGTCTCGCCCGTTGTCGCAATAAACAAGGCTTTGAGTATCTGCGGTCTGTTGCAAAAGGTAGTTAATGATGAGCGCAAGGCACTTTCTCTCCCTGATGGATTGCACGCCCGAAGAGCTGGTCAGCGTGATCCGTCGAGGCATTGAGCTTAAAGACCTGCGTAACCGCGGTGTACTGTTTGAGCCGTTGAAAAACCGGGTACTCGGGATGATTTTCGAAAAGTCCTCGACACGCACACGCCTGTCGTTCGAAGCCGGCATGATCCAGCTGGGTGGCCAGGCCATCTTCCTGTCACCGCGCGACACCCAATTGGGCCGTGGTGAGCCGATCAGCGATTGCGCCATCGTGATGTCGCGCATGCTCGATGCCGTGATGATCCGTACCTTCGCCCACAGCACCTTGACCGAATTTGCCGCCAACTCCCGTGTGCCCGTGATCAACGGCCTGTCCGATGACCTGCACCCCTGCCAGTTGCTGGCCGACATGCAAACCTTCCTCGAGCACCGTGGCTCGATCCAAGGCAAGACCGTGGCCTGGATCGGCGATGGCAACAACATGTGCAACAGCTATATAGAAGCGGCGATCCAGTTCGACTTCCACCTGCGCATCGCCTGCCCTGAAGGCTACGAGCCCAGCGCCGAGTTCATGGCCAAGGCCGATGGCCGTGTGCAACTGCTGCGCGATCCGAAAGACGCAGTGGTCGGCGCGCACCTGGTCAGCACCGACGTCTGGACCTCCATGGGCCAGGAAGACGAAACCGCCAAGCGCCTGGCCCAGTTCGCGCCGTTCCAGGTGACCCGTGCGTTGCTCGACCTGGCCGCGCCAGACGTGCTGTTCATGCACTGCCTGCCCGCCCACCGGGGCGAAGAAATCAGCCAGGACCTGCTCGACGATTCGCGCTCAGTCGCGTGGGATCAGGCCGAGAACCGCCTGCATGCGCAAAAAGCCTTGCTCGAATTCCTCGTACCACCGTCGTACCACCACGCATGAGCCAGTCATTACTGCTGAACCTGCGCAATCTGGCATGCGGCTATCAAGACCAGCGCGTCGTGCAGAACCTCAACCTGCACCTCAACGCCGGCGATATCGGTTGCCTGCTCGGCTCTTCAGGGTGTGGCAAGACCACTACCCTGCGCGCGATTGCTGGCTTTGAGCCGGTGCATGAAGGCGAAATCAGCCTGGCGGGCGAAGTCATCTCCCGTGCCGGTTTCACCCTCGCCCCGGAAAAACGTCGTATCGGCATGGTGTTCCAGGACTACGCGTTGTTCCCGCACCTGAGCGTGGCTGACAACATCGCCTTTGGCATTCGCAAGCACCCGCAAAAAGAGCGCGTAGTTGCCGAGTTGCTGGAACTGGTCAACTTGAAGAACCTGGGCAAGCGCTTCCCCCATGAGCTTTCCGGTGGTCAGCAACAACGCGTCGCTCTCGCCCGGGCCCTGGCGCCGGAGCCGCAACTGCTGTTGCTGGATGAACCCTTTTCCAACCTCGATGGCGAACTGCGCCGCAAGCTCAGCCATGAAGTACGCGACATCCTCAAGGCTCGCGGCACCAGCGCGATCCTGGTAACCCATGATCAGGAAGAGGCCTTCGCCGTCAGCGATCACGTCGGGGTCTTCAAGGAAGGCCGCCTTGAGCAGTGGGACACGCCCTACAACCTCTATCACGAACCGCAGACGCCTTACGTCGCCAGTTTCATCGGCCAAGGGTATTTCATCCGTGGTCGGCTGAACTCGCCCGAATCGGTCAGCACTGAACTGGGCGACCTGCGCGGCAACCGTGCCTACACCTTGCCGACCGGCGCTGCGGTGGACGTGCTGCTGCGCCCGGACGATATCGTGTATGCGCCGGACAGCGCGTTGAAAGCCCGGATCGTCGGCAAGACCTTCCTCGGCGCCTCAACGCTGTACCGGTTACAGCTGCCGACCGGCGCTCAGCTGGAGTCGATTTTCCCCAGCCATGCCGATCACCAAGTGGGCGCGGAGGTGGGGATTCGTGTGGCGGCTGAGCATTTGGTGGTGTTCCAGGCATCCGGCAGCACAGCGGCGCAAATTCCTGCTGTTGAGTCAGGCGTGCGCCGCCACAGCGTCGCTCACTGATAAAACCGGGTCGGGATGTAGGAGCTGGCTTGCCTGCGATGCAGACAACTCGGGTTATCTGTTACACCGCGTTGATGCTATCGCAGGCAAGCCAGCTCCCACATTTGATCCTCATAGACTTCAAAGAATGAATATCAGGCCCGCCCGATCGGTGCGAATTTGGCCTGGGTGTGTTCAGCCAACACCGCCGCTGGCAATTCAACTTCCAATCCTCTTCTGCCCGCGCTGACAAAAATCGTTGCAAAGGGTTGCGCCGTTTCATCGATAAACGTGCGCAGCCGCTTCTTCTGACCCAGCGGGCTGATGCCGCCCAACAGATAACCCGTGGAACGCTGCGCCGCTGCCGGGTCAGCCATTTCGACTTTCTTCACACCCGCAGCATGAGCCAGGGCTTTCAAGTCCAGACTTCCGACGACCGGCACAACCGCCACCAACAATTCACCCTTCTCACTGCTCGCCAGCAGCGTCTTGAACACCTGGGCCGGGTCCAGGCTCAATTTTTCCGCGGCCTCCAGCCCATACGAGGCTGCCTTGGGATCATGTTCATAACTATGCACATGATGTTCGGCGCGAACTTTTTTCAACAGGTCCAATGCAGGGGTCATAACGGCTCCGGGCGGGCAAACTGATGGCCAATTCTAGGCCAAGCCTACCTAAAACGCTCTAGCACAGACCTATCACCGCAAAAGCAACGCGCCTTGGCCATGATCATTCACCACACCAATAGTTCGGAAATGACCAATGGTTCACTTTCGACCTTTGACAGCGGTCATTCTTGTCTATATTTTTTCGTTTCCGAATACCGTAGGAATAATCCTCTGGTACTCCGCAGTAAGCCGCGATCCAGGATGGGGATCCTTCTCGTGGTGAATATCGCGCAACTGCCCGTTGAGGCCGTGCGCAAGACAAGAACAACAATTGAGGTTTTCCATGACAACTGCTCTTCAACAGCCTTCACTTTCGAGCCAATGCATGGCCGAATTCCTGGGCACCGCGCTGCTGATCTTCTTCGGTACAGGATGCGTCGCCGCGCTCAAGGTCGCGGGTGCGAGCTTTGGCTTATGGGAAATCAGTATCATCTGGGGGGTCGGCGTGAGCATGGCGATCTACCTGAGTGCCGGTATTTCCGGGGCTCACCTCAACCCGGCGGTCAGTATCGCCCTGTGCATCTTTGCCGATTTTGAAAAGCGCAAACTGCCCTTCTATATTCTTGCCCAGGTCGCCGGCGCCTTTTGCTCCGCCGCCCTGGTGTACACGCTCTACAGCAATCTGTTTTTCGATTACGAACAAACTCACCACATGGTCCGCGGCTCCCAAGCCAGCCTGGAATTGGCGTCGGTGTTCTCCACCTATCCCCATGCGCTGCTGAGCACGGCCCAGGCATTCCTGGTGGAGATGGTCATCACCGCCATCCTGATGGGCGTGATCATGGCTCTGACCGATGATAACAACGGCCTGTCACGCGGCCCCCTGGCCCCCCTGCTGATCGGTTTGCTGATCGCCGTAATCGGCAGCGCCATGGGCCCGTTGACTGGCTTTGCGATGAACCCGGCACGGGATTTCGGTCCCAAGCTGATGACCTTTTTCGCCGGTTGGGGTGAAATGGCCTTTACTGGCGGTCGCGATATTCCTTATTTCCTGGTGCCGATTTTCGCTCCGATTGTCGGCGCATGCCTGGGCGCTGCGGCCTATCGCGGGCTGATTGCTCGCCACCTGCCGAGCGCCGCACCGGCTATCGCTGAAGAAACACCTGACACGGCTGTCAACGGCAAGACTCGTATTTCCTGAAAGCGCCAGCCTGGTCCCCTGCCCTTCGCGGCCCAGGCTGATTTCTGACTTCCTTATTTCGTCCAAGGCAATTGACATGACCGACCTTCAGAATAAGAACTACATCATTGCCCTTGATCAGGGCACCACCAGTTCCCGGGCGATCATCTTCGATCGTGACGCCAACGTGGTGTGTACCGCCCAGCGTGAATTCGTCCAGCACTACCCGCAGGCTGGCTGGGTTGAACATGACCCGATGGAAATCTTCGCCACCCAGAGCGCGGTGATGGTCGAAGCGCTGGCGCAGGCCGGCCTGCACCATGACCAGGTGGCCGCCATCGGTATCACCAACCAGCGTGAAACCACGGTGGTCTGGGACAAGATCACCGGCCGCCCGATCTATAACGCTATTGTCTGGCAGTGCCGCCGCAGTACCGAGATCTGCCAGCAGCTCAAGCGCGACGGCCATGAGCAATACATCAGCGACACCACGGGCCTTGTGACCGACCCGTACTTCTCCGGCACCAAGCTCAAGTGGATCCTCGACAACGTCGAAGGCAGTCGCGAACGTGCGCGCAATGGCGAACTGCTGTTCGGCACCGTCGACAGCTGGCTGATCTGGAAATTTACCGGCGGCAAGACCCATGTCACCGACTACACCAACGCGTCGCGCACCATGCTCTTCAACATCCACACCCTGGAGTGGGATGCGAAGATGCTGGAGATTCTCGACATCCCACGGGAAATGCTCCCTGAAGTGAAGTCGTCGTCGGAAATCTATGGCCGTACCAAGAGCGGCATCGCTATCGGTGGCATTGCCGGCGACCAGCAAGCGGCCCTGTTTGGCCAGATGTGCGTGGAAGCGGGCCAGGCCAAGAACACCTACGGCACCGGCTGCTTCCTGCTGATGAACACCGGCGACAAAGCGGTGAAATCCAAGCACGGCATGCTCACCACCATCGCCTGCGGCCCACGCGGTGAGGTGGCCTACGCCCTGGAAGGCGCGGTCTTCAACGGCGGCTCCACCGTGCAATGGCTGCGTGACGAGCTGAAGATCATCAACGATGCCCACGACACCGAATACTTTGCCGGCAAGGTCAAGGACAGCAACGGCGTGTACCTGGTACCCGCTTTCACCGGTCTCGGCGCGCCCTACTGGGACCCGTATGCCCGTGGCGCACTGTTCGGCCTGACCCGTGGCGTACGCGTAGACCACATTATTCGCGCAGCCCTGGAGTCGATTGCCTACCAGACCCGCGACGTCCTCGACGCCATGCAACAGGACTCGGGCGAACGCCTCAAGGCCCTGCGCGTGGACGGCGGCGCGGTTGCCAACAACTTCCTGATGCAATTCCAGGCCGACATCCTCGGCACCCAGGTAGAACGCCCGCAAATGCGCGAGACCACCGCCCTCGGCGCGGCCTACCTGGCGGGCCTGGCGTGTGGCTTCTGGGGCAGCCTGGACGAGTTGCGCGGCAAGGCGGTAATCGAGCGCGAGTTCGAGCCACAGCTGGATGAGGCGGCCAAAGAGAAACTCTACGCCGGCTGGCAAAAAGCTGTGAGCCGCACCCGTGACTGGGAGCCGCACGAAGGCGCCGAATAAGCCAAGTGTTGGCTTACGGCAGGTGTAACTGGCAGGGAGCGGATTCCTGCGTCATCATGGGCCACTTTTGTATGGCAGCCCAAAGGACGCCCCATGAATCTGCCTCCCCGCCAACAACAAATCCTCGAACTGGTCCGCGAACGCGGGTACGTCAGTATCGAGGAAATGGCGCAGCTATTCGTTGTCACCCCGCAAACCATCCGCCGCGATATCAACCAGCTGGCGGACGCCAACCTGTTGCGCCGCTACCACGGCGGCGCAGCCTATGACTCCAGTGTCGAGAACACCGCGTACGCCATGCGTGCCGACCAGATGCGCGACGAGAAGCAACGCATCGGTGAAGCCATCGCCGCGCAGATTCCCGATCATGCCTCGCTGTTCATCAACATCGGCACCACCACCGAATCCATCGCCCGTGCGCTGCTCAATCACAGCCACCTGAAAATCATCACCAACAACCTCAACGTCGCCACCATGCTCAGTGCCAAGGACGACTTCGATGTGTTGCTCACCGGCGGCAATGTGCGCCGTGACGGTGGTGTGGTGGGCCAGGCCAGTGTCGACTTCATCAACCAGTTCAAGGTCGACTTTGCCCTGGTGGGCATCAGCGGGATCGACGAGGACGGCAGCCTGCTGGACTTCGATTACCAGGAGGTGCGGGTTTCCCAGGCAATCATCGCCAATGCGCGGCAGGTGATCCTGGCGGCGGACTCCAGCAAATTCGGGCGCAATGCCATGATTCGCCTGGGGCCGATCAGCCTGGTGGACTGCCTGGTGACTGACCAGCAGCCGGTGCCGGCCTTGGTGCAAGTGCTGAATGAGCACAAGGTGCGGCTGGAAGTCGTTTAACGCCGGTTCAGGCGTCATCGCGTGCAAGCCCGACTCCCACAATTTGAAATGCGATCAAATGTGGGAGCCGGGCTTGCCCGCGATGACGCCCTGAACAAGACCGATACATTCACCTTTGTTCATAATTCTTCCTTTCTCCGCCCTTCGATGAGTTTTTTCAATCGAAGTCGGGTGGCTGTGCCCGCAATTATCAGCTACCATTTTCGAAAATGAACATTAATGTTCGAATTCCAAGACGAAAAGATCGCGAGGCCAGCCGATGAACCCTTCCACCTTGCCTGCTCCACCGCTTGCCGAAGTCTATGACGTTGCCGTAATTGGTGGCGGGATCAATGGCGTCGGGATTGCAGCAGACGCAGCCGGTCGCGGTTTGTCGGTATTCCTTTGCGAAAAGGATGACTTGGCCAGCCACACCTCATCGGCCAGCAGCAAGCTGATCCACGGTGGACTGCGTTACCTGGAGCATTACGAATTCCGTCTGGTGCGTGAAGCATTGGCCGAACGCGAAGTACTGCTGGCCAAGGCACCGCACATCGTCAAGCAAATGCGCTTCGTACTGCCGCACCGCCCGCACCTGCGCCCGGCCTGGATGATTCGTGCTGGTCTGTTCCTTTATGACCACTTGGGCAAGCGCGAAAAGCTCGCGGGTTCCAAAAGCCTCAAGTTCGGTGCCGACAGCCCGCTGAAAAGCGAAATCACCAAAGGCTTTGAATACTCCGACTGCTGGGTCGACGACGCCCGCCTGGTGGTACTCAACGCCATGGCTGCCCGCGAGAAAGGCGCGCACATCCACACCCAGACCCGTTGCGTCAGCGCCAAGCGCAGCAACGGCATGTGGGAAATGAACATGGAACGTGCCGACGGCAGCCTGTTCTCGATCCGCGCCCGCGCCCTGGTGAATGCCGCCGGCCCATGGGTGGCCAAATTCATCCGGGACGACCTGAAGCTGGATTCACCGTACGGCATTCGTCTGATCCAGGGCAGCCACCTGATCGTGCCGAGACTGTACGAGGGTGCTCACGCGCATATTCTGCAAAACGAAGACCAACGCATCGTCTTCACCATTCCGTACCTGAACCACCTGACCATTATCGGCACCACCGACCGCGAATACACCGGCGACCCGGCTGCAGTGGCGATCACCGAAGGTGAAACCGACTACATGCTTAAAGTGGTCAACGCGCACTTCAAGAAACAGCTGAGCCGCGACGATATCGTCCACACCTACTCCGGCGTGCGCCCACTGTGCAATGACGAGTCGGACAACCCGTCGGCTATTACGCGTGACTACACCCTGTCGCTATCCGGCGGCACCGGCGAAGCGCCGATCCTGTCGGTGTTCGGTGGCAAGCTGACCACCTATCGCAAACTGGCTGAGTCGGCCATGGCCCAACTGGCGCCGTACTTCACCCAGATGCGCCCAAGCTGGACTGCCACAGCCAGCCTGCCCGGTGGCGAACACATGACTACCCCAGAAGCCCTGGCCGATGCCATCCGCGCCAAGTTCGACTGGGTACCGAGCGAGATCGCCCGTCGCTGGTCCACCACCTACGGCAGCCGCACTTGGCGCTTGCTGGAAGGCGTGCAATCGCTCGCCGATCTGGGTGACCACTTGGGTGGCGGCCTCTATACCCGCGAAGTCGACTACCTGTGCGCCGAAGAGTGGGTAACACAACCGCAGGACGTGCTGTGGCGCCGTACCAAGCTTGGCCTGTTCACCACGCCGCAAGAGCAGGAAAACCTGCAGCGCTACTTGTCCAAGGTCGAGCAGAACCGCAGCAAGATCGAAGCCGCCTGACCGCCCCAGTGTAGGAGCGAGCGTGCTCGCGAAAAACCCGAGAGCGCCGCGTTTATTCAGCATAAACGCGGCGTTTTTGCGTTTTTCGCGAGCACGCTCGCTCCTACGGACTATTCGGTTTTCCGAACGCGCACCTCTGCCCTATTCGGTTTGCCGGACTACCGACCGAAAATACTGCCAAAACAAAAAGTTAATTTCCATATAAATCATGAAGTTATCCTTTTGTTTTCGGTATGGCACGACTCATGCTCTACACTCTTCAACGATTGCCTGAGGCGCCTTAGGAGCCGTCACGGGCAGTCGCTTTACAAGAGAGCCGTTCAGCTGGCTTCATAAAAAAAACAAATGTCGAGGAAGTATTGATGCGCATCGTTCCCCATATCCTGGGCGCAGCTATCGCTGCTGCTCTGATCAGCACTCCAGTTTTTGCCGCCGAACTCACCGGCACACTGAAGAAAATCAACGACTCCGGCACCATCACTCTCGCTCACCGCGACAGCTCCATTCCGTTTTCCTACATCGCGGATGGCTCGGGCAAACCCGTGGGCTACTCCCACGACATCCAGTTGGCCGTTGTCGAGCAACTGAAAAAAGACCTGAACAAACCCGACCTCAAAGCCAAGTACAACCTGGTGACCTCGCAAACCCGTATCCCGTTGATCCAGAACGGCACCGCGGATCTGGAGTGCGGCTCCACCACCAACAACACCGAACGCGCCCAGCAAGTTGATTTCACCGTCAACATCTTCGAAATCGGCACCCGCCTGCTGGTCAAGAAAGACAAGGAAGGCAAGCCGTCCTACGCTGACTTTGCCGACCTGAAAGGCAAAAACGTCGTGACCACCGCCGGTACCACGTCCGAGCGCATCATCAAGGCGATGAACGCCGACAAGCAGATGGGCATGAACGTTATCTCCGCCAAAGACCACGGCGAATCCTTCCAGATGCTCGAAAGCGGCCGCGCCGTTGCATTCATGATGGACGACGCCCTGCTGGCCGGTGAAGAAGCCAAGGCCAAGAAGCCGGACGACTGGGTCATTACCGGTACTCCGCAGTCCTTTGAAGCCTACGCTTGCATGGTTCGCAAAGGCGACCCGGACTTCAAGAAAGCCGTGGATGACGCCATTGTCGCCCTGTACAAGTCCGGCGAGATCAACAAGATCTACGCCAAATGGTTCGAAAGCCCGATCCCACCGAAAGGCCTGAACCTTAACTTCCCGATGAGCGACAAGGTCAAGGAGCTGATCGCTAACCCTAGCGACAAACCAGCGCCAGAAGTAAAAATCTGATACCTGACTAAGCTTATGTCCTGAGGGAGCCAACCCTCCCTCAGGCGTCTGTAATTACCTGCTGGTTTTAACTTGGAACACTCGACCTGGCGGTTTTCGAGCCGATCGTGTGTGCCTGGCGTTCAACGTCAGGCGGGAACGGATCTTCCCCAAGCGGGTGCTTGTACATCGATCGATCTCGAGGGGAGACCCTAATGAATTACAACTGGGACTGGGGCGTGTTCTTCAAGTCCACCGGCGTGGGCAGCGAGACTTATCTCGACTGGTACCTCTCCGGGCTGGGCTGGACCATCGCCATCGCTGTCGTGGCATGGATTATCGCCTTGCTGCTGGGCTCCATTCTGGGGGTCATGCGCACTGTGCCAAACCGCCTCGTATCGGGCATCGCGACCTGCTACGTGGAACTGTTTCGTAACGTGCCGCTGCTGGTTCAGCTGTTCATCTGGTACTTCCTGGTACTTCCTGGTACCGGACATGCTGCCGCAGAACCTGCAGGACTGGTACAAACAAGACCTGAACCCGACCACCTCGGCCTACCTGAGCGTCGTGGTGTGCCTGGGCCTGTTCACCGCCGCCCGTGTGTGCGAGCAAGTGCGTACCGGTATCCAGGCGCTGCCACGCGGCCAGGAATCCGCGGCGCGCGCCATGGGCTTCAAGCTGCCGCAGATCTACTGGAACGTGCTGCTGCCCCAGGCTTACCGCATCATCATTCCGCCGCTTACCTCGGAATTCCTCAACGTGTTCAAGAACTCCTCCGTGGCGTCCTTGATCGGCTTGATGGAACTGCTGGCGCAAACCAAACAGACCGCCGAGTTCTCGGCCAACCTGTTTGAAGCCTTCACCCTGGCCACGCTGATCTACTTCACCTTGAACATGAGCCTGATGCTGCTGATGCGCGTGGTCGAGAAGAAAGTCGCAGTGCCCGGCCTGATCTCCGTGGGGGGCAAATAATGGACTTCGATTTCAGCGGCATCATCCCCGCCATTCCAGGCCTGTGGAACGGCATGGTCATGACCTTGAAGCTGATGGTCATGGGCGTGGTCGGCGGCATCATCATCGGGACCATCCTGGCCCTGATGCGCTTGTCGTCCAACAAACTGCTGTCCCGCGTGGCCGGCGCCTACGTGAACTACTTCCGCTCGATCCCCTTGCTGCTGGTGATCACCTGGTTCTACCTGGCGGTGCCGTTCGTACTGCGCTGGATCACCGGCGAAGACACGCCGATCGGTGCGTTCACCTCCTGCGTCGTGGCGTTCATGATGTTCGAGGCCGCGTACTTCTGCGAAATCGTACGAGCCGGTGTGCAGTCGATTCCCAAGGGCCAGATGGCGGCGGCACAAGCCATGGGCATGACCTACGGCCAGACCATGCGCCTGATCATCCTGCCCCAGGCGTTCCGCAAGATGACGCCGTTGCTGCTGCAACAGTCGATCATCCTGTTCCAGGACACCTCCCTGGTCTACACCGTGGGCCTGGTGGACTTCCTCAACTCCGCCCGCTCCAACGGCGACATCATCGGCCGCTCCAATGAGTTCCTGATCTTCGCCGGTGTCGTCTACTTCATCATCAGCTTTTCCGCCTCGCTGCTGGTCAAGCGTCTGCAAAAAAGGTTTGCCGTATGATCTCTATCAAGAACATCAACAAGTGGTATGGCGACTTCCAGGTGCTGACCGATTGCAGCACCGAGGTTAAAAAAGGCGAAGTGATCGTGGTGTGCGGGCCATCCGGCTCGGGCAAATCCACCCTGATCAAGTGCGTCAACGCACTGGAACCGTTCCAGAAGGGCGACATCGTGGTCGACGGCACCTCCATCGCCGACCCGAAGACCAACCTGCCAAAACTGCGTTCGCGCGTAGGCATGGTGTTCCAGCACTTCGAGCTGTTCCCGCACCTGACCATCACCGAAAACCTGACCATCGCGCAGATCAAGGTGCTGGGCCGCAGCAAGGAAGAGGCCACCAAGAAGGGCCTGCAACTGCTCGACCGCGTGGGCTTGTCGGCACACGCCCACAAGCACCCTGGCCAACTCTCCGGCGGCCAGCAACAACGTGTGGCGATTGCCCGCGCCCTGGCCATGGACCCGATCGTCATGCTGTTCGACGAACCGACCTCGGCGCTGGACCCGGAAATGGTCAACGAAGTGCTCGACGTGATGGTGCAACTGGCCCACGAAGGCATGACCATGATGTGCGTGACCCACGAAATGGGCTTTGCGCGCAAAGTGGCCGACCGCGTGATCTTCATGGACGCCGGCAAGATCATCGAAGACTGCCCGAAAGAAGAGTTCTTCGGCGACATCAGCGCCCGCTCCGAGCGTGCGCAGCACTTCCTCGAGAAAATCCTGCAGCACTAAAAGCAACACCGTTCGTCCTGTAGGAGCCTGGCTTGTGTGGGAGCTGGCTTGCCTGCGATGGCATCGCCTCGGTGCAACTGTTACACCGAGGCGCCTGCATCGCCGGCAAGCCCGGCTCCCACACAAGCCCGCTCTTACACTGGCGAGAAGTAGCTGACCCAAGGCATCTGTGATGAAATGCGACCCCAATCAATATCGCGCCGCGCCGCCATCACTTGCCGTGAAGCCTCGTCTGATACGCCAACTGTTCCTGCCGCCGTTGATCATCGCCCTGATGGTCGGCCTGGGTTATATCGGCTTCTGGGTCAGTGACTACTACGGCATCCGCACCCTCAGCGACAATGGCGAACGCCAGTTGGAGCTGCACGCCCGCACCGTCGAAAGCGAACTGAGCAAGTACACCTACCTGCCCAGCCTGCTGGAGCTGGAGTCCAGTGTTTCCCAACTGCTCGCCGACCCGAACCAGGAAACCCGCAAGACGGTCAACGACTACCTCGAAGGCCTGAACCGCCGCAGTCGCAGCCGCGCCATCTATGTAATGGACACCACCGGCCGTGTGCTGGCCACCAGTAACTGGCGCGATGCCGACAGTTACCAAGGTGAGGACCTGTCCTTTCGCGCCTATTTCCAGAATGCTGTACGCGGCCAGCCCGGTCGTTTCTACGGCATCGGCAGCACCAACGGCGAACCCGGCTATTACCTGGCCCACGGCCTGGAAGAGCACGGCAAGATCATCGGCGTCGCCGTGGTCAAGGTGCGCCTCGAAGCCCTTGAAGAGCGCTGGCAACGTGCGCGCCTCGAAGCTTTCGTGAGCGATGAGAACGGCATCATTATTCTTTCCAGCGACCCCGCGCGTCGCCTCAAAGCTGTACGCCCGCTGAGCGATGACACCAAGGACCGCCTGGCCCACAGCCTGCAATATTACTGGGCGACGCTCAATGAACTGCAACCCCTGGCCCGTGAGCGCCTGAACGAAGGCACCGAGAAACTGACCTTCCCGGCCAACACCGAAGTGGTCAACGACCAGCACGCCGTCAGCTACCTGGCGCAAACCCGCCCGCTGAACGACACGCCGTGGAACTTCACCCTGCTCACCCCGCTCAACGACCTGCGCCGCGCCGCGATCAACCAGGGCATCCTGGTGGCCGTCGCCTTTGGCCTGGTCGCCTTCCTGCTGATCGCCTGGAACGAACGGCGCAAGGTCATCGCCACCCGCCTCGCCGCACGGGAAGCCTTGCAGGAAGCCAACAGCCAGCTTGAGCGTCGGATTGCCGAACGCACCGCCGACCTGCGCGCCAGCAACGAACGGCTCAAGGGCCAGATTCGCGAACGACGCCAGGCCGAAGAAACCCTGCGCCACGCCCAGGACGAACTGGTGCAGGCCGGCAAACTCGCGGCCATCGGCCAGATGTCCACCAGCATCGCCCATGAACTGAATCAGCCGCTGGCAGCGCTGCGCACGCTGTCGGGCAACACCGTACGCTTCCTTGAGCGCGGCGCCCTGGACACTGCCAGCACCAACCTCAAGACCATCAACGAACTGATCGACCGCATGGGCCGCATCACCGCGAGCCTGCGCTCCTTTGCCCGGCGCGGTGACGACCAGGGCGAAGCCAGCCTCGGCAAGGCCGTGGACGCCGCGTTCCAGGTGCTCGGCGCGCGCCTGGACAGCCTGCCGTTGACCGTGCACCGTGACTTTGCCAACGCCCAATTGCAGATCGACCAGACCCGCCTGGAGCAGATCCTGGTCAACCTGATCGGTAACGCGCTCGATGCGATGCAGGCCCAAGCAGTGCCGCAACTGTGGCTGGAAGGCCAGAACGGCGATGGCAAATACCGCCTGTTGGTGCGTGATAATGGCCACGGCATCGACCCCGAGGCGCGCAAGCATTTGTTCGAACCCTTTTTTACCACCAAGCCCGGCGAACAAGGCCTGGGCTTGGGCCTGACCCTTTCCGCAAGCCTCGCGGCCGCCACAGGCGGTAGCCTTGCCGTGGAACATCCGGCCAATGGTGGTACCGCCTTTGTCCTGAACCTGCCATTGGTGGGCGCTCAACGAGCTGAGTCGACATGAATACACAAGCCCAAGACCTTACCGTCCTGATCGTCGAAGACGACCCCCATGTACTGCTCGGTTGCCAGCAAGCATTGGCGCTCGAAGACATCACTAGCGTCGGCGTGGGCAGCGCCGAAGAAGCGCTCAAGCGCATCGGCGAAAACTTTGCCGGCATCGTCATCAGCGATATCCGCCTGCCGGGCATCGATGGCCTGGAACTGCTGACCCGCCTCAAGGCCCTGGATAAAAGCCTGCCGGTGGTGTTGATCACCGGGCATGGCGATATCTCCATGGCGGTGGGCGCCATGCGTAACGGCGCCTACGACTTCATGGAGAAGCCCTTCTCGCCCGAACGCCTGGTGGACGTGGCACGCCGCGCCCTGGAACAACGCGGGCTGGCGCGGGAAGTCTGGTCGCTACGCCGGCAACTGGCCGAACGCGACTCGCTGGAAGGCCGCATCATCGGCCGCTCGCCGGCCATGCAAAACCTGCGCGAACTGATTGCCAATGTCGCCGATACCTCGGCCAACGTGCTGATCGAAGGCGAGACCGGCACCGGCAAGGAACTGGTCGCGCGCTGCCTGCATGATTTCAGCCGGCGCCATACCCACCAGTTCGTCGCCCTCAACTGCGGTGGCCTGCCGGAAAACCTGTTTGAAAGCGAGATTTTCGGCCACGAGGCCAACGCCTTCACCGGCGCCGGCAAACGTCGCATCGGCAAGATCGAGCATGCCCATCAAGGCACGCTGTTCCTCGATGAAGTAGAGAGCATGCCGATCAACCTGCAGATCAAATTGCTGCGGGTGCTGCAAGAACGTACGTTGGAACGCCTGGGTTCGAACCAGAGCGTGGCGGTGGATTGCCGGGTAATCGCTGCCACCAAGTCCGACCTCGACGAGTTGAGCCGCGCCAGCCAGTTCCGCAGCGACCTGTACTACCGCCTCAACGTCGTCACCCTGGAACTGCCGCCTTTGCGCGAACGGCGCGAAGACATCCTGCAACTGTTCGAACACTTCCTGCAGCAATCGTCGCTACGCTTCGACCGGGCGGTGCCGGAGCTGGACAACCAGACCCTATCCAGCCTGATGAGCCACGACTGGCCAGGCAACGTGCGTGAGCTGCGCAACGTCGCCGAACGTTTCGCCCTCGGCCTGCCCGCCTTCAAGAAAAGCGGCGCCGGCAGCGGCAACCAAGGGGTTGCCTTTACCGAGGCGGTGGAAGCCTTTGAGCGCAACCTACTCAACGATGCCCTGCAACGCAGCGGCGGGAACCTGACCCAGGCCAGCCAGGAACTGGGGATGGCCAAGACCACCCTGTTCGACAAGGTCAAGAAATACGGGTTGAGTCACTGATGGATCTGTTCCTGAAGGCTGCACTTGGCGCCGCAGTGGTGCTGATCCTGGCGGCGCTGGCCAAGACCAGAAACTATTACATCGCAGGCTTGGTGCCGCTGTTTCCCACTTTTGCGCTGATCGCCCATTACATCGTCGGCAAAGGCCGAACGGTTGCGGACTTGAAGACCACGATCCTGTTCGGGATGTGGTCGATCATTCCGTACTTTGTGTATTTGGCGACGCTGTATGTGATGGTCGATCGGCTGCGGTTGGAGGCATCGCTGGCAGTCGCCGCCGTGGCCTGGTTGATGGTCGCGACGGTGTTGGTCAGCGTGTGGGTACGCCTGCACACCTGACGCAACACGGCAGATCGTTCCCACGCTCCCGCGTGGGAATGCAGCCAAGGACGCTCCGCGTCCACACGCGTGACGCAGAGCGTCACCAGAGGCACTCCCACGTGGAGCGTGGGAGCGATCATGAGTTCCCACACTCAGATCAGCGCACGATCTTGTCGACCTGAATCCCCAGCTTCTTCAGGCGATACCAGAAGCTCCTTTCGGAAATCCCGATCCGCTGCGCCGCCGCGGCCTGCACCCCATTGCTCTCCTGCAGCGCCGCAAGAATATAGGCTTTCTCCACTTCGGCCAGCGCCGCATCCAGATCCCGCGGCACGCCTGGGCCGTCGCTGAGGATCGCGGTCACATCACCCTCGCTCGGTGTGGAAGCAAACAGATACCCCGGCAAATCAATATCCTCGATCACCGATGAAGCCGCCACGATGGTTGCGCGCTCCACGCAGTTTTGCAGCTCGCGGATATTGCCCGGCCAGTGATACGCCGCCATGGCCTGCAACGCCTCGGGGCTGAAACCGGTGATACGTTTGCCAGTGGTGGCACTCAGGGTGTGGGCGAAGTGGCGTGCCAGGGGCGCGATGTCTTCCACGCGTTCGCGCAAGGACGGCAACGGAATCGGGAAGACATTGAGGCGGTAATACAAGTCTTCGCGAAACTCCTTGGCCGCCACCGCATCCAGCAGGTTCTTGTTGGTGGCGGCAATCACCCGTACATCCACCTTACGCTCGCGGGGGTCGCCTACCGGCTCGATAACCCGCTCCTGCAAGGCGCGCAGAATCTTGGCCTGCAACGCCAAGGGCATATCACCCACCTCATCCAGAAACAGCGTGCCCTTGTCGGCCTGCATGAAACGCCCTACCCGGTCAGCCACGGCGCCGGTGAACGCGCCTTTGCGATGGCCAAACATCTCGCTTTCCAGCAAGCCTTCAGGGATGGCCGCGCAATTGACCGCCACGAAGGGTTGGTCGGCACGGCTGCCATGCTTGTGGATGGCGCGGGCGACCATTTCCTTGCCAGTGCCGCTTTCGCCGGTCAGCAGGATGGTGGCGTTGCTTTCACGCACCGAATCCACCGCCTGGAGCACCTGGCGAAACGCCGGGCTATCGCCCACCAGGCTGTCGAACTGCGCATGCTCGTCCAGCTCGGCGCGCATGCGCGCGTTGTCGCGCATGATGTCGCGAAATTGCAGGGCCTTGGCCACGGTAATGTCCAGCTCGTCGATGTCGAACGGCTTGGCAATGTAGTCATAGGCACCGTTACGCATCGACTGCACGGCGTTTTTTACCGTGCTGTAGGCCGTCATCACGATCACCGGCAAGGTCGGATAACGCACCTTGATCTCAGCCAGTAACGCCGGCCCGTCCATGCCCGGCATGCGCCAGTCGCTGATGACCAGGTCGATGTCCTCCTCCCCCAGCACCTTGAGCGCATGCAGGCCATTGCCCGCGCTGAACACCTGGATGCCGTTCTGGCTCAAGGCCTGGGTCAGCAGATCACAGAGCTTGGGCTCGTCGTCGACCACCAATACGTTATGCGTCATGCCCGTCCTCATCTTCACCGTCGTCTTCACCGTCAGCCGGAATGTACAGGCTGAAGGTCGCGCCGGCATCTTTCTCACTGGCGCATTCGATGCTGCCGTCGTGACTTTCCATGATCGAATAGACTTTGGCCAGGCCCAGGCCTGTGCCCGAGGCCTTGGTGGTGACGAATGGCGTGAAGATGCGCTCCACCATGTCCGCCGGGATGCCTTCGCCGGTATCGGCGATGCTGATCACAGTGTTGTCGCCCACGCTGCGAATGCCCAGGGTCAGGCGCCCGCCGTCGGGCATCGCGTCGACGGCGTTGAGAATCAGGTTGAGACAGGCCTGTTTGAGCTGCTTGGCATCGGCGTAGATCGTCGCGCCAGGCGCCTGGTCGTCGATCTGCGCGTCAATGCGATGGCTACTCAGCTCCGGGCCGCAGAAACCGAGGATTTCTTCCACCAGGGCGCGTGCCGGTTGCTGCACGCGTATCGGCGGGTTGGGCTTGGCGAAATCGAGGAACTCGGTAATCAGCTCGTTGATGCGGCTGACTTCGCTGATGACATATTCCAGGTGACGTTTGTCGGTTTCCGCCAGGTCAGCGCGCCGATGCAACAGTTGGGTGGCGGTCTTGATGATGCCCAGTGGGTTGCGAATTTCGTGAGCCAGGCCCATGGCGACTTCACCCAGGGCATGCAAGCGGTCACGCCGACGCAGTTGGGCTTCCAGATGATGCAACTCGCCCAGGCGTTCGGTCATGTGGTTGAAGGTGCTGCTCAATTGCGCCAGTTCGTCACCGCCACTGACCACCACACGGTGCGCATAACTGCCCGAGATCACCGCATCCACACCCTGGGACAAATCGCGCAGGGGCTTGGTCAGGCGCCGCGACACCAACAACCCGGCCGCCAGTGACAGCGCCGAGCTGACCAGGAAGATCAGCACGAACAAGTTGCTCTGGTTCACCAACCCCACCAGGCTGGTATGGCGTAGCAGGCCGCTGAAGATCACGCCTTGCAACTCGCCGGCATCATTGAAAATCGGCCAATACAAACCGCTGTACTGGTTAGTGAACTGCTCGCTGGGCTGCTTGGTGCTGCGCAGGTAGGCCTCGACATTCTTGGGGATGCGCGAGGGGTGATTGGCGAAGCGCTGGGTGGAAAATATTTCGGAAAAACCGGCAGGGTTGGCCAAATACAGACGCAGGTCGAGGGAATGCACATCGGCCACGCTGGTGAGGAAACTGCTGTCCAGGTAAGTGGCGACCAGCAACAGGTAATCAACGCCGTCACGGCTGGTTTCGAAGGTGGACACCACCAGGCCCGTGCTCACGCCGGCGACTTGCACGGTTTGCAGCACCGCGTTGCTGGTGAGGTTGATCTGCCTGACGATGTCATCGGCGGCCGTGCTGAACATCACTTTACGGTCGCTGGTGCGGATCAGCGCGACCACGTCGATATCGGTGGCATCGGCAATGTCGGCGGTGAGCCGGTCATGCTTCTCGGCATTTTTGGACGACGGCGGGCTGGTATAGCGCAGGAACAGCTTGGCCATGCGCGCGTTGTCGTGAAGGATGTCGCCGATTTCGTCCTTGACGATCTTGGTCGACTCTTGCAGCCAGATACGCACGTTGCTGTCGAAAATCTGCGACAGCGTGGTGGCAGCCAGCTCAGCCGCGATCATGGTGGGAATCACGCTGACCAGCCAGAACGCCAGCACCAGCTTGCGCTGGACGCTCCAACGCGAGATGGCAAAGGGGCGGGCTTTCTGGCGGGTCTTGGTAATCATCAGGTTTCGCTTATCGCAGCAGCCATGGCAGGGTCGGAACGATCCGGTCGAATAAACAGTTTTACAAGCTTGAGCAGGCCGTTGACCAGCCGGTTACGGTGGCGGAAGAACAGGCTGTTGCCCTCGAACTCGCACCCCAGGCGCAGTTTACTGGCATACCCGGCCTGGCCGCACTCGTACACCGGAATACGGTGTTCAATACAATAGTCGACATTGGTCAACCAACTGCGGAAGTACAGGTTGTACTCGCGGCTGAACTCAAGGTCATGACCAAAGAACTTGTCCACCAGCCGATGCTCATCCAGGAGGATAAGGTTGAACGCCACCAGGCGCTCGTCCACCCAGTACAGAACACAGACCGCCCGCTCGTGCAGGTGTTCGAGCACGCCCGTGAAGTAACCGGCGGGCAGGCGTTCGAACTGCAAGTCTGCGCGCGCGAGCGTGGCTTCATACAGGCGCATGACCTCGGGCAGCACGTCATCGATATTACGCCGCCACTCGACCCGCGGCCCTGGTGCGCGCAGTTTGCGGCGCAGGTCCTTGCGCGTGGATTTGCCCAGCGAACCCAGGTAGGCATCCACCGAGCCATAAGGCAGCGGCAACACCCCCGTGGGCAAGCTGGGCATGCTTTGAAAACCTGCGGCAAGGCAGCTCTGGGTCCAATGCGGGTCGTTGGTGGGCGCATCCTTGACCGCCAGCAAGCCGATACCGAGCGCGTCGGCATCGCTGCGCGCAGCCTCCAGTAACTGCTGCAACAGCAACGGGCGCCGGGATTCGGGCACATGGCTCGCGACACCGGCATCACAGCGTTCAGCCACCGGCGAACCGATGGCGTACAACGCCAATTGCAAAACGCCAGGCCACAGCTGCTCCAGGCGCTCGGTCAAGCGCTTGCCGGCCCCCGACACCGTGGTGTCGAGGCGATAATGGGTGACGAACGCGGCAGCCACGGCCACCAGCGTTTGATCCTCGAAGACCGCGAGGTAACGCCACTGAAAGTCATCGATCGCGGCGTTTTCCACGGCCAGGTAATAGTCCCAATCCTCCAGGGCACCGGGAAAACAGTCGTTCCAGGCATCGCGCTGGATAGCCCGGATGGTCGGGAAGGCTTGGGTGGTTATCACAGTTTTTCCTTATCAACGCCGTTCTACTGTAGGAGCGAGCTTGCTGTGGCGAGGGAGCTTGCTCCCGCTCGACTGCGCAGCAGTCGCAGGCTTTTGGGGGTGCTTCGCACCCCAGCGCAAGCAAGCTTGCTCGCCACAGCAAGCTCGCTCCTACAAGTAAACTAATCACGCCACACGATTGAGTTGCACTGCGTGCTGCTCGACAAACCTGGCACTCAACTCGATCACCCGCCGGTACTGCAAATCGACGGTGATCATGTGGTAGCAGTTGTCCAACAGGATCTTGGTCACCGGCCCGCCGAGGTGGCGCTCCACGTAATCGGCGTTCCAGCGGCTGGTGATGTCGTCCTCAATGGAGTGCAGCACCAGCGCCGGCACCTTGATCTGGGGCATGCGCTTCTTGACCACGGCGTTCATGCGGTGCAGCTCGCGCACGGTGATGCCTTCCATGGTCAGCAACCCCGCCTCACTGCTCTCGCCTTCCTTCATCTGCCGCTCGACGATGGCCCGCAGGCGCTCGTTCTTGATGCCGTAGGGCGGCTTCTCTTCGAAGCTGCAAATGTGCACGCCGAACGGAATCTTCATCAGCAAGGGCGTGAGAAACGCCAGTTTGTTGATGCTCCAACCGTCGTACTTCAAGGTGGTGGAATACATCAGCAACCCCGCGACTTGCCCGGGATGTTCGGACGCCACATACATCGACATCACCGCGCCCATGGACAAACCGCCGACAAACACCTGCCCGTGGCGTTGCTTGACCTGTACGAAGGTCTTGCGCACGCCTTCGTACCAGTCCCTCCAGCCGGTGGCCTGCAGGTCGCTGTTGTCGCCGCAGTGCCCCGCCAGTGTGGGCACATACACCGTGCAGTTGCCTGCCTTGGCCAGGCCCTTGGCGACCTGGCGCAATTCAGTCGGCGTGCCGGTCAGGCCGTGGATCAACAGGATCCCGACCGGACCTTCACCGAGAACGAAACCGGCAGTGCCTTCACCGAGGTCGATCCCTTGAGCATTCACCGCTTGGTCGCTCGCACCAGCAGTTGCTCGAGCAACTTCAGGCCCAGATCGATTTCCGGGTAGCTGATTTCCAGGGACGGCGCCAGGGTGATCACGTTCTTGTAGTAACCGCCTACGTCGAGGATCAGCCCGAGTTTCTGGCCGTCTACCAGCATGTCGCCTTTCATGCCTTCTTCGACCATGTAGTCCAGGGTCGCCTTGTCCGGGGTGAAGCCATCCGGGCCGCAGATTTCGCAGCGCAACGCCAGGCCCAGGCCGTCCACATCGCCGATGATCGGGAAGCGTTTTTGCAAGTCTTGCAGGCCTTCCAGGAAGTATTTGCCCTTGGCCATGACCATGGCGCCGTAGTCGACTTCGCTGGTCATCTTGAACATTTCCAGGCCGACGGCGGTGCCCAGCGGGTTGGAGGCGAAGGTGGAGTGAGTCGAACCTGGCGGGAACACCTTCGGGTTGATCAACTCTTCACGGGCCCAGATACCGCCCAACGGGTTGAGGCCATTGGTCAGCGCCTTGCCGAACACGATCACGTCCGGCTGCACGTCGAAGTGCTCGATCGACCAGAGTTTACCGGTGCGGTAGAAGCCCATCTGGATTTCATCGGACACCATCAGGATGCCGTGCTGATCCAGGACGTGCTTGAGTTCGCGGTAGAAGTTCATCGGCGGGATCACGTAGCCGCCAGTGCCCTGGATCGGCTCGACGTAGAAGGCTGCGTATTCGCACTGGTTGGTCTTAGGGTCCCAGACGCCGTTGTATTCGGTCTCGAACAGGCGGGCGAACTGCTGCACGCAATGGCTGCCGTACTCTTCCTTGGTCATGCCCTTCGGGCCACGGAAGTGGTAAGGAAAGGGAATGAAGTTGGCGCGCTCGCCAAAGTGGCCGTAGCGACGACGATAGCGGAAGCTGGAGGTGATCGACGAGGCGCCGAGGGTGCGGCCGTGGTAACCGCCTTCGAAGGCGAACATCAGGCTTTTGCCGTTGCTGGCGTTGCGCACCACTTTCAGGGAGTCTTCGATCGACTGCGAGCCGCCGACGTTGAAGTGCACACGGCCGTCGAGGCCGAACTTGTTCTTGGCATCGACCGCGATCATTTCCGACAGCTCGATCTTGCCTTTGTGCAGGTACTGGCTGGCGATTTGCGGCAGCGTGTCGATCTGCTTTTTCAGCGCGTTGTTCAAGCGCGGGTTGGCATAGCCGAAGTTGACGGCCGAGTACCACATTTGCAGGTCGAGGTAGGCCTGGTCTTCGGTGTCCCACACATAAGAGCCTTCGCAGCGGCTGAAAATACGCGGCGGCTCGATGTAGTGAACGGTGTCGCCGTAGGAGCAATACTTGGCTTCTTTATCCAGAAGCACCTGGTCTTCGGCGGTAGCGATACGGATATCAGACATGATGGAAGAGTTCCTGATTGTCAGAAGAGGTGTTGAAGGTGGTGGCGTTGGCGGCGAGGCCTTGTGGCAGCTTGGCCAGCAACGCCGGCACTTGCGCAAAGGTGTCGAAGCGCGCATGAGGAATCTGGTGGGCGACGCAGTAGTCGGCGAGGCTGCCCTTGGCGAACACGAAGTCGGCGGTGGAGGCCACGCACATGTCGGACTTGCCGTCGCCGATCACCAGCACGCGCTTGTTGCGCGGCGTGGATCTGCACTTGCAGTTGCCGGCAGCAGCGCGACAGGCATCGCTGGCATACGGGAAGTCGATGCGCCAGCTGTCCTGGTCAACCTGGCGCAGGCGGTTGGCGAGGATCGGCAGCAGGGTCACGTAGTTGCGCGAAAGGATGCGGGCAATGCCCTGCTCGAGGCCGTCGCTGACCACTTCGATGGAAGCACCCAGGCCCATGACGTGATCGACGAAATCCGGGAAGTCCGGGTCGATCTCGACACTGTCAAAGTACGCCAGCAGTTCAGCCGGGGTGGCCTTGATCAGCGCCAGTTGGCGGCTCAGGCATTCGCGTGAACCGATATGCCCATCCATCCATTCCTGCTCAATGGTTTCCCACTCGGGGCCGGCGAAGCGTTGGAGGACGTTGTCGATGACATCCGTGGGAGTAATGGTCCCGTCGAAGTCACACACGATATGCCAGTTGATCATCTGCCTTTCCTTTAGGTAAAGGGCCTTGGAGGAGCGCGCTGTATGCGCTTGCCAAGGGATAGAGCAGGGACTGTGCCAACTGGCGAAAACCCCGCAGGGCTGGGGGTTAGGGCGAAATGCGCGGTGATAGGTGTCGCGGGAGCTACAATTTTTGTAGCTTGCTACAAACAACATGAGTGCTTGCGCAGGCGCGTCGGTTTGCGCGTTCATGCGCGCCTGTCCACCTTCAGGAAACGTCCCCATGTCCAAGCTCGCTGCTGCTGTATTCACCGGTTTACTTGGAGGGTGGGGCCTTTGCAGTGCCGCGTGGGCAGAAGGCATCACGGGCGACGTGGGCGTGGGCCTCAGCTATCAGCCCCACGACCCCAGCGGCAGCCGCTACGAAACCCGGCCTGTGCCTTACCTGGACCTGGATTGGGGTGACGTCAGCCTGAGTACCGATGACGGCCTTACCTGGAGCGCCCTGGATACCCACGGCCTTACCGCTGGCCCCTATATCAACTACCTGCCGGGGCGTACCTCCAACGGCGAATTGCAGGGCCTGCGCAACGTGTCGGACATGGCCGAGGTGGGCGGTTTCGTCCAATATGCCCCGGCCAATTTCTGGCGGGTCTACGCGCAATTGGGCCAGGCCGTGGGCGGCGGGCATTCCCAGAGCGGCGCCCTGGGTAAAATCGGCGGCGAACTGGGTTACCCCGTGGGTGGCGGGATTATCGGCAGCAATAGCCTGGTTGCGCATTTTGCCGATGCGCGCCAGACCAATACCTTCTTCGGCGTGGACAACAACGAAGCTGTCGCTTCAGGCTTGCGGCCTTATAACGCGAGCGGGGGCTTCCAGAACGTGACGCTGAGCCAAAGCTTCGCCTTCCCCCTGGCGCCCCATTGGTCGCTGCTGACCAGCGCCAGCTGGGTACACCTGGTGGGGTCGGCGGCCAAGAGCAGCATCGTCAAGGAGGCTGGCCATGTGAATCAGGGCCAGGTGCAGACGGCGATCAGCTACACCTTTGACTGAATCACCTGGGAGCAAAATGTGGGAGCGGGCTTGCTCGCGAAAGCAGTGTGTCAGTCACCCGATACTTCACTGATCCACCGCATTCGCGAGCACGCCCGCTCCCACAATGGGCCTGTGTTTCATATCTATCTTCAGTGTTCTTCGCCCTCAGCCAACAGTGCGATACCACCTATAATTACCACCACGCCCACCCAATGCAACACGCTGATGTGCTCCCCCAACCCCAGCCAAGAGCCCAGCAGCACCGCCACGAACACCAGCGAACTCAGCGGAAACGCCAGGGACAAACTGCTACGCCGCAGGATCAGCATCCACACAAAAAACGCACCCAGATAGCTGGCAATCGCCGCCAGAATCCCCGGGTTGCGCGCCACGTCCGCCAGCCATTGCCAACTGAAGTCCATCGGCCCCAACTGATCGCCGGCCACCTTGGTGAACAACTGCCCGGCGCTTTCGGTGGCGATCAGCAGTGCCCATAGCACCAGGGTGCCAACACGCCCGTGCAGCCAGCCGGTATTGATTGTTTGCGTTGTCATGCCTGATTCCCCGCGATCGCTACCAACATCACACCTAAAGTAATCACCAGCGTGCCCAGCCAACGACGCCGACTGACGGTCTCCTTGAGCACCACCCTGCCTGCCAGTACCACCAGGCAATAGGCCAACGCCGCCAGCGGAAACAGCAGACTCAAGGGCGCACGGGACAGCGCTTCGAGCCACACAAAAAACTCAATCACGTAGGCGCCGACGCCGGCCCACAACAGCGGCGCATTGAACACCTGGCCCCAGAACGCACGCAGGCGAAAACCGCCATCGAGTTGCGGCAAACGGTCCACGCCCAATTTGAAACACAGCTGGCCAATCACATCGAGGACGATGGAAAACGCCAGTAACAACACCACGGTCAGGGTCACGGGAACAGCTCCTCAAACAGGTCGATCAAGGCTTCATTGGTTGCCGCATTACGCTGCAAGTCTTGCGGGCTCCAGCGCTCCGGTGGCGGCTGGTCGGATTTGGCTTCCCAGCGCTTGAACGCGTTGCTGAATGCCGGCGTAGCGAACTCACCGCAGACGTCGATGCCAATGATGCGTTTACCCGCCGCCAACGCCCGCAGGGCCTGGAGCAAATGGGTCAGGCGCATGCCGCCCTGGTCCCAGTTGGTGGCGGCGTCTTCACTGGCGAGCACATCTTTGTCGATGGTGATCCAGATCGCCTCGGTGGGCAGGCTGGCAATCATCTGGTCGAGGAAGGCGCCCCAATCCAGGTCCGCCAGGTTGCGCCAGTGCAGGTGGTTTTCCTGTTGCTGGTGGCCGGCGCCGTCCCCCACCCGGCCCCAGACCTTGGACGGCGGATGCTGCCAGGGAAACAGCTGCAAACGCCCGCGCTTGAGGGCGCCAAGGTTGCCGCCGCGCAGTTGCGGGTTATGCAGGTCATCGCTGCACGGGCCGAGGGTGACGATGCGTTGGATCGCTGGCATCTTCAGCGCCCGGTTGACCCACGAACCACAGTGCCGCTTGGGCGCAAAGCGCACCCAGTCTGGGTGGTTGTCAAAGTGAATCAGGCTGACGGGCTCTTTGAGGTCTGCCAAAAACGCCGGCGTAAGGTGGTGATAATCCCCGGAACCGACAAACAGGATTTCCGGACGCGCGTCACGGGGCCGTGGCCGTTGGGCCAGGCGCTCGACGAAACGCGTCCAGGTTTTTTCGGTGGACCACAAACGCAATTTCGGGCCCAGGTCCAGCAGGTCCAGGCGCGTGGCCCGACCGCTGGCCAACCGCAGGGCAATCGGTGCCTGGCCGGTGAGGCTGTGGTCAAGGTCAAGAATATTCAAGGTAAGTTTCACCCCTAATGGCAGTGCCCAACCGCAGGCCGGTTGGGCTTTAGGGGGGTAATGCAAGGGATGGGCCAGCGCTTCTCTTAATACCGACACAGATCAAATGTGGGAGCTGGCTTGCCTGCGATGGCCATAGGTCTTCACACAACTTTGTGAGTTGTAACAGCAGACGCTAACTACGATGCGAAGCGAGTCGCTCTTGCTCTTGCTCTGCTTTTGATCTTAAGCGCCCCGTTAAACCACGCTGGCCGAACGCAGGCTTGAATTCGTGGGTAACCCGG
>NZ_JALJRP010000025.1:0-81248 GCF_024519715.1 Pseudomonas sp. Pse35
TTGCCCCACCACTCGGCACCTCGCCTAGGCTCGGTGTGCCCGTAATCCGCCAGCGTGGTTTAACGGGGCGCCTAAGATCAAAAGCAGATCAAGAGCGGCTCGCTTCGCATCGTGGTTACCGCTGAGCTTACAGAGTTATGTAGATACCTATGCTGCGATAGCGGTGGCTCAGTAAAAGATTCAGTGACTGACACACCGCCATCGTAGGCAAGCCCGCTCCCACATGGGTTTTGTGTTGGCTGGAAGAGGGGGCTACTTGCCGCCCGTAATCTGCTTCACCAACGCCGCATGCCCCTTCACATCATCAGCCCGGGAAATCGCCTGGATCACCAGCAAATGGTTGCCCGAACCACCCAGGAACGTGGAGTTCAAGGTCTTGCCTCCGCCTTGGGTAGCGCTGCTGTCCACCTGGCGCAGGCCCAGGCCCTTGTAGGTGAGTTTCTTCTCCCCCAGTTTCTTGAAGTCGGGCATGGCGGCGCTCTGGTCTTTGACGAAATCAGCCACGGCGCCGTCGAGGAACTTCGGGTCGTTATCCTGGATAGTTGCTCCATCGTTGCGCACGGTTTCGGCGACGATCACCACACTTTTCGTCGTTGAGTTAGCGTACAGGGTGCCTTGGGTGTCAGCGGTGCCGTCTTGCGCCGTGCCGGAGGGCAGGGTGTCGGCGCTGTAGGCTTTGGGCAGTTTGAAGGTGAACTTGCCACCCAAGGTGGAGATTGTCTGTGTGGCGGGCTTGGTGGCAGCGAACACGCTGCCGGCGGTAAGCGCTAGGGCGAGCAGCATTGCGGTTTTGGTGAACGTGGCCATGAAGCACTCCGGGGTTGAACGAAATTGCGGCGTATTCTGTCAGAAAATTCGCAATTTCGTTCATCCAGCCCATCACAGCTTGTCGGAGGATTCCTCGTCAAGCCTGTCCATTTCAAACAAGCGCGCCAGTTCCGCACGGGCTTCCTGGGCAGTTTGCATGACCTTGGCCGCGTCGTCGTATACCGCGTGTTGGGCGGCAAGTACCTGCTGGTCGTGGGTTTTGAAGCGGTTGATGCGCGCATCGGCCTGGGCCTGGCTCAAACCGAGGCCGACCAGGGTACGGCGGCTCATTTCCAGGCTGGAGTAGAAGGTTTCGCGCACCGGTGAAGCGTCCAGGTCCACCAGGCGGTGTACGTGCTGGCGGTTACGCGCACGGGCGATGATCTTCATGTGCGGGTAGAGGTTGCGCACCAGCTCGGCGGTCTTGATGTTGATCTCCGGGTCGTCCATGGCGATCACGAAGAACTCCGCTTGATCGACTTTGGCGGCGTGGAGGATTTCCGGGCGTTGGGGGTCGCCGTAGAACACCGGCATGCCGCCGAAACTGCGGGTCAGCTCGATGGTTTCCACCGAGGTGTCGAGGGCGATGAACGAGATGTTCTGCGCGCGCAGGATTCGCGCCACGATCTGGCCCATCCGGCCCATGCCGGCGATGACCACGCGAGGCGCATCGCTTTCGATGGCGCGGTATTCCTCGGGCACTTCCACCGGCTTGGCCTTGGGTTTGAACAGCTTCGGGCACACCAGCAACAGCAGCGGAGTCACGGCCATGGACAGGGTGATGGTGAGCACCAGCACGTCGTACAGCTGCGGTTCGAACAGGCCCTGGTCGCGACCGATCTTGAACACCACGAAGGCGAACTCACCCCCCGCCGCCAGCACCACGCCCAGGCGCAGGGCACTTTCGCGATTGAGGTCGCCCACCATCCGCCCGACGGCGTACAGCAGCGGCAGCTTCAAGCCGATCAGCAGCAGGGTCAGGCCGATCACCACCAGTGGCGTGCTGAGCAGCAAACTGAGGTTGGCGCCCATGCCCACGCTAATGAAAAACAGCCCCAGCAGCAGGCCCTTGAATGGCTCGATCTGGGATTCCAGTTCGTGGCGGTATTCCGAATCCGCCAGCAGCAGGCCGGCGAGGAAGGCCCCCAGGGCCATGGACACGCCCACCAACTCCATCAGCCAGGCGGTGCCGATCACCACCAGCAGCGCGGTGGCGGTGGACACTTCGCGCAGGCCGGTCTTGGCCACAATGCGAAACACCGGGCGCAACAGGTAGCGCCCGCCGATGATCACCACTGCGATGCTGCCGAGGATCTGCAACACATGTTGCAGGCCCTGGGCTTCGGTGGTCGGATGATCGCTGCCGGCCAGCAACGGCACCATGGCGATCAGCGGGATGGCGGCGATGTCCTGGAACAACAGGATGGCAAAGGCCAGACGCCCGTGGGGTTGGTTGAGCTCCTTGCGTTCGGCCAGGCTTTGCAGGCCAAACGCCGTAGACGACAGCGCTAGGCCCAGGCCCAGCACGATGGCGCTGTTCCACGACTGGCCAAACAGCCATAGCGCGACCGCGCCCATCACCACACCGGTGAGCAGGACCTGGGCCAGACCGACGCCGAACACCGCCTTGCGCATCACCCACAAGCGTTTGGGCGACAGCTCCAGGCCGATGATGAACAGTAACAGCACCACGCCCAGTTCAGAGAACTGCGCCACGCTTTGCGGGTTGCCGATCAGGCCGAGAACCGACGGGCCGATGATCACACCGGCAAACAGATAGCCCAGCACCGCGCCCAATTGTAGGCGCTTGGCCAGGGGCACGGCCAGCACGGCGGCGAACAGGAACACCACGGCTGCTTGTAACAGGTTGCCTTCATGGGGCATCACGAACTCCATCGTTTACGTAGATCAACTCGGGGGGCCATTGTGGCGAGGGAGCTTGCTCCCGCTGGGCTGCGAAGCGGCCCCAAAAAACTGCGGGCGCTGCGCACCCGAGCGGGAGCAATCTCTGGCCACAAAAATATTCCACAGCAGGGGAAATAGAGCGCTATTAGAGCGCTTTTTCACATTTTGAAACTTGTATTTTTGTCGCGACAGTCAATGGATGTTGGCTCTCATCCCATTCTTACGCCGATTTTACGAAAGTATTAATACCATTTAATTCAATGGCTTTCGCGCAGGTCTACTAACGTTTCGAAAAACTGGATCAGTAGTCACCACGGTCAGGTGTTTCGAATTCGATGCGTGTGGATCGTTGAAGCAAGGCGTGCACGCAGTCACGGATGAAAGGCTTGGACCACAAGGAGTAGAACGTGGATAGAAGACTTGCGACTGCCGCTTTACCTCGTATTTCTGCGCTTTCTCTTGCGATCCGCCTGGGAGTGGCCGGGCTGGTGATGGGGCTGGCGAGCCCGGATGTGTTTGCCGCCTGCAGCCCGGCAAGTCCTGCGGCCGGCGCGACGGTGACCTGTACGGGCGTGCCGTCATTGCCATTGTTCCTCAATACCTTCAGCAGCGCGGTCAACAACCTGACGGTCAACGTCAATGCCGGGGCGCAACTCAACGCAACGCTGGGCGGCAAAGCACTGACCCTGACCGGCAACAACGCCACGTTGAACAACTCCGGCACCATTGACCCGGCACTCCTCGGACTGGTTTCAGTGCTGAGCGGTGGGGTGGTGATCGGCAACACGGCAGCCAGCGTGTTGAACATCACCAACAGTGCCACCGGCATCATGCGCGGTACTGGCGCGTTGCTGGGGCTGAACCTGACCTCGTTGGATGGCATGGCCCTGAACGCCACCAACGGCGCAGGCGGCACCACCACGATCGTCAACAACGGCGTCATTGGTTCTTCCTCCTTGCTCGGCCTGTCGCTGTTCACGTCCGATACCCCGGTGGTAGCCGTGCAGGGTGGCGGGCAGGTCAATATGACCAACAACGGCGCCCTGACCGGGCGCGTGGCGTTCGAGAGCTCCACTACAGGGAACACGTTCCGCAACACCGGCACTATCTCTGGCGGCGTGTCGATGGGGGCCGCCAGTACCAACACCTTTACGGCAGTCACGGGCTCGCAAGTGACCAACGGCGGCGGCATCGGCTTGAGCCTTGGCGGACTGATCGGCGTGAACCTGACGTTCGCGCCCACCGGCCAGGTGGATGGCGGGGCAGGCGGCAGCAACTCGCTGATCCTTGAAAACACGACGGGTGTCGGTGGTGGCAGTGCGGGCACCGGCACGGCTTCAAGCGCCAACTATGTCAACTTCAACAACCTGGCCATCAACAGTGGCACCTGGACGTTGCAGGGGCCGTTGGTCAGCGGCAGCACTACGCTCAATGGGGGTGTGGCGCAATTCAATAACAACGCGACATTTGGCAGCGGTGTGCTCACGTCTAACGGCGGTGCTATCGAGGCCACTGGCAACGGCTTGACGCTGGCTAACCTGATGACCCTCGGAACCGGTGGACTGACGGTGCAGGGGGCTGCTACCGGGCTGACCTTGAGCGGCCTGATCTCGGGCAATACTGGCTTGAACAAAGCCGGGACCGGCGAATTGATCCTCAGCGGCGCCAACACCTTCCAGGGTGGTACTACCTTGAGCGCCGGCACGCTCACGCTGGGCAATGCCACCGCGCTAGGCACCGGTGCCTTGACCGTGGCGGGTGCAGGTACTTTGCAAAGCAATGCTGCGCTGACAACCAGCAATGCGATTACCTTGAACGCGAATCTGACCGTAGACGGCGTGAACCCGCTGACTCTTGGCGGGGTTGTCAGCGGTGGTTCCGGGTTGATCAAGGAGGGCGTATCGAGCCTGGTGCTTACGGGCAACAATGCTTACACCGGCGCCACGGCCCTCAACGCCGGTTCGCTGGTGGTTGGCTCCAATAATGCGCTCGGCGCCAGTGTGTTGAACGCCTCGGCGGGTACCACGTTGGATGCCAGTGCAGCAGTGAGCCTGGGCAATAACCTCAACCTGGGCGGTAACCTGACCCTTGGCGGCAGCAACGCGCTGACCCTTGGCGGTGTGGTGGCGGGCCTTGGTGGGTTGATCAAGAACGGCCCGGCGGATCTGATCCTCAATCAAGCGAACACTTACCTGGGCAACACAGCGCTGAACAGCGGCAAGCTGGTAGTTGGCGCCAGTGGTGCCTTGGGCGCGGGTACGTTGAATGCAGCCGGGGGCACGACCCTGGACGCCAGTACCAGTACGACGCTGGCCAACGCGATCAACCTGGCCGGTAACCTTGGAATCGGTGGCAGCGCCAACCTGACCCTGGGCGGCACGGTCAACGGTGCAGGCAGCCTGACCAAAGGCGGCGCGGCCGGCCTGACACTCAGCGGCAGCAATAATTTCCTGGGCGGCACTACTCTGAATGCGGGCAGCCTGACCGTCGGCAGCAATACGGCGCTTGGCCTGGGCAACTTGACCGTCGGCGGCGCCGCAACCCTGGACAGCAACTCAGCGGTGGCACTGGGCAATGGCATTGTCCTCAACGCCGGGCTGACCGTCGGCGGCACCAATGGGCTGACCCTGGGCGGTGTGGTCAGCGGCGCGGGTGCGCTGATCAAGGATGGCCTGGCCAACCTGACCCTTGACGGCACCAACACGTTCACCGGTGGCACCAGCCTCAACGCCGGTACGTTGACTTTGGGCACGGCAGGCGCATTGGGCGCAGGCCCCTTGACGGTCGGCGGTGCGGCAACCCTGGATAACAGCGCGGCTTTGACTCTGGGCAGCGGGGTTGCGCTCAATGGTGACCTGACGCTCGCGGGCAACAATGATCTGAACCTCAGCGGCGTGATCAGCGGCGCCAGTGCGCTGATAAAAAATGGCTTGGCTGACCTGACCTTGAGCGGCAACAACACCTTTACCGGGCCATTGAATATTGTCTCCGGCAGCGTCACCACCGGCAGCACCGGTGCATTGGGCAACACCTCTGGCGTCAATGTCAGCACCGGCGCCGCACTGAACCTGGGCGTCGATTCCAGCCTGGCCGGCCTCAGCGGTGCGGGTGGCGTGGCAGTCGGCGGTGGTTTGGAACTCACCGTGGGTGGCGTGAACACCAGCAGTACTTTTGACGGAGACCTGAGCGGTGCGGGCAGCTTGATCAAGGTGGGTACCGGCACGCTCACGCTCAACGGAATCAATGGCATCACCGGTAACACGGCGATCAACGCGGGCACTCTGGATGTCGATGGTTCCCTGGGCAGCGCGTCGGTCAACGTGAATACCGGCGGCACCCTCACCGGCAGTGGCTCGCTATTGGGTACGGCGAATATCAACAACGGCGGGCACCTGGCGCTGGGCAGTGGCACGACCTTGTCGGCTGGCGGCCTGAACATGAGTGCCGGGGCCAGTCTGGATGTGGCGCTTGGCGCACCGTCGCTGACCTCGCTGATGAATGTCGGTGGCAACGTGAATCTGGCCGGCGACCTTAATGTGAGCGATGCCGGTGGCTTTGGCGCCGGCGTGTATCGCTTGATCAACTACACCGGCGGCTTGACCGGCGCATTGAACGTCAACACGGTGCCGCTGGGTTATGGCCTGGGTGATCTGCTGGTACAGACCTCAGTGGGCAGCCAGGTCAACCTGGTGGTAGCGGCGCCGAATATTCGTTTCTGGGACGGCAGCAACACCCTTGCCAACGGCACTGTCGACGGTGGCAACGGCACCTGGACAGCGGGGGGCACCAACTGGACCTCGGCCGACGGCCTTTCCAACCAGACCTGGGGCGGTGGCTTTGCGGTGTTCCAAGGTGCTGCGGGGACTGTCAGCGTGAATGGCGTACAAACCATCACCGGTCTGCAATTCGTCACCGATGGCTACAGCCTGGTCAATGGCACCGGTGGGCAGTTGAGCACCGGCAGCGGCAACTTCGCCGTACGTGTCGACCCACTGGCGACTGCCACCCTCGGCGTCGATATCACCGGCGCGGGCGTTCTGAACAAACTCGATACCGGCACGCTGGTGCTCAATGGCGCCAACAGCTACACCGGTGGCACCTTGCTCAATGGCGGTACCTTGGTGGTCGGCAGCAACACCGCGCTGGGTACTGGCGCCCTGACTGCTGCGGCGGGCACCACACTGGACAGCAACGCCTCCGTAACCCTGGGCAATGATGCGGTACTCAGCGGCAGCCTGACGGTCGGCGGCAGCAACGCATTGGCGCTCAATGGCGCCATCAGTGGCATCGGTGGTCTGGTGAAGAACGGCACGGCAGACCTGACACTCGGCGGCACCAATACCTTCCTGGGCCCTGTGGCCTTGAACGCAGGCGGGCTGATCCTGGCCAGCAATACGGCGCTGGGCGCGGGCGTGTTGAACGCCGCCGGCGGCACAACATTGGACGCCAGCACGGCGGTTACCACCACCAACGCGATCAATCTGGCTGGCAACCTGGGCATCGGCGGCACCGCTGACCTGACGCTCGGCGGCGCAATCAACGGTGCGGGCAGCCTGACCAAGGAGGGCGCGGCCAATCTGATCCTCAGCGGCGCCAACGCCTACCTGGGTGGCACCACCCTGAACGCCGGTACGCTGACCTTGGGCAGCGCCACCGCCCTTGGTCTGGGCAACCTCACCGTTGGCGCCGCGGCGACCCTGGATAACACGGCAGCGCTGACAGTGGGCAATGGCGTCGTGCTTGACGCCAACCTTGCCGTTGCCGGCAGCAACGACCTGACCCTGGGTGGCCTGGTCACCGGCACGGCTGGCCTGAGCAAAGACGGCGCGGCCAACCTGACCCTCAATGGCGTCAACACCTTCCAAGGCGGCACCACCCTCAACGCCGGTACATTAACCCTGGGTACAGCAGCGGCCCTGGGTACCGGCGCCTTGAACGTAAACGGTGCAGCTACTCTGGCCAACAGCACGCCGCTGGTATTGGCCAATGCGGTCAACCTCAATGCCGGGCTGACCGTGGGCGCTCTCAACAACAACCTGACCCTGGCCGGCGTGCTGGCCGGCAGCGGTAGCCTGGTCAAAACCGGCACGGCTGACTTGAGCCTGACCGGCACTAACACCTTCAACGGCCTGTTCGATGTGCAATCGGGCAGCCTCACCACGCTGGGCAACGGAGCACTGGGTGTCGGCGCCGGGGTCAACCTGGCGAGCGGTACTTCCTTGAACCTGGGCGGCAGCGCCAGCCTGGGCGCACTCACGGGTACCGGGCTTGCAACCGTAGGGGCCGGCAGCACCTTGAGCGTCGGCAACAATAACCTCGACAGCACTTTCGACGGGGTCGTGGCAGGCCTCGGCAACCTGGCCAAAGACGGCACAGGTGCCTTGACCCTCGGTGGCCTCAGCGTGGTGACCGGGGATGCCCAGGTCAACGCCGGCAGCTTGCTCGTCAATGGTTCCCTGGCCAGCGCCAACGTGGCGGTGGGCAGTGGTGCCACCCTCGGGGGTAGCGGTACTTTGTTGGGCAACGTGACCATCGCCGACGGCGGCCACCTGGCCGTCAATTCCGGCGCGACCCTCACCACCGGTTCGCTGCTGCTCAATGCCAACTCCAACCTGGATGCGGGCCTCGGCGCGCCCGCCACGGGCGGCACGGCGCTGGTGCAGGTCAACGGCAACCTGACCCTGGACGGCACCCTCAACGTCACGGATATCGGCGGCTTCGGTGCGGGTATCTACCGCCTGATCGACTACACCGGCGGCCTGACCAACAACGGCCTGCTGCTGGGCAGCCTGCCGGTGAACATCCCGGCCAGCGACCTGGACCTGCAAACCGCTATCGGTAACCAGGTCAACCTGCTGGTCAACGGCAGCACCAACGTGCAGTTCTGGGACGGCAGCCAAACCACGGGCAATGGCACCATCGAAGGCGGCAGCGGCACCTGGAGTGCAGGCGCCAGCCAATGGACCGGCGTCAACGGCGCATTCAATACAGCCTGGACCCCGAACAGCTTTGCCGTGTTCCAAGGCACGGCGGGCACCGTCACGGTTGACGGCGCGCAAGCCATCACCGGTTTGCAGTTCGTCACCGATGGCTACAACCTGGCCGGCGGGGCAGCGGGCGCCTTGACCCTGTTCAACGGCGTGGGCGGCAACACCGCCGTACGTGTCGATCCCGGCGTCACTGCCACCCTGGGCGTCGCGCTCAACGGCGGCGGCACCCTGGCCAAGCTCGACACCGGCACCCTGGTGCTTAACGGTGCCAACAGCTACACCGGCGGCACCGCCCTGGATGGCGGCACGCTGGTGGTCGGCAATGACAGTGCCCTGGGCAGCGGCGCCTTGACCACCGCCAACGGCACCACCCTGGACAGCAACACCGCAGTCAGCCTGGCCAATGCGCTCAACGTCAACGGTAGCCTGACCCTCGGCGGCAGCAATGCCCTGACTCTGGCCGGCACCGTGGCGGGCACGGGCAGCCTGATCAAGAATGGCATCGCCAACCTGACCCTCAGTGGCAACAACACCTATGCCGGCCCAACCGCACTCAACGCAGGCGGCCTGATCCTGGCCTCCAACACGGCCCTGGGCAGTGGCGCCCTGAACGCGGCCGCCGGCACCACCCTCGACAGCAGCACGGCGGTCGCCCTGGCCAATACGGTCAATCTGGCCGGCAACCTGGGCATTCTAGGCACCGCCGACCTGAGCCTGAACGGCCTGGTCAGCGGTACCGGTGGGCTGACCAAAACCGGCGCGGGCGACCTCACGCTCAACGGCGCCAATGCCTACTTGGGCGGCACGCAGTTGAATGCCGGCTCCCTGACCCTGGGCAATGCGTCGGCCCTGGGCAGTGGTGCCTTGGCGGTCAATGGGGCAACCACCCTGGACACCAACACGGCGTTGGCCCTGGCCAATAACACCAGCCTGAATGCCGCGCTCACCGTCGGCGGCAGCAACGACCTGAGCCTCAACGGCGTGGTGGACGGCAGTGGTTCGTTGACCAAGGCCGGTGGCGCCAACCTGACCCTGAACGGCGCCAATACCTACAGCGGCGGCACGGCACTCAATGCCGGTACGCTGACCCTCGGCAGCACCACGGCCCTGGGCTCGGGCGCGCTGACCGTCGGCGGTGCGGCGACCCTGGCCAATAGCACGCCGCTGGTGCTGGCCAATGCGGTCAACCTCAATGGCGACCTCAGCGTCGCTGGCAGCAACAACCTGACCCTG
Organism: Pseudomonas sp. Pse35; assembly: GCF_024519715.1. Classification (NCBI taxonomy): domain Bacteria; kingdom Pseudomonadati; phylum Pseudomonadota; class Gammaproteobacteria; order Pseudomonadales; family Pseudomonadaceae; genus Pseudomonas; species Pseudomonas sp. Pse35. Next base: position 9,936 of record NZ_JALJRP010000025.1, read on the forward strand.
GCCGGCGTACTCGCTGGCAATGCAGCGCTGATCAAGAATGGCGCGGCGGACCTGCTGCTGACTGGCAACAACAGCTTCAGCGGCCCACTGACCGTGGCGGCCGGCAGCGTGACCACGGCGGGTAATGGTGCGCTGGGAACCACCTCCGGCGTCACTGTCGGCAGCGGCGCGAGCCTCAACCTGGGTGGCAATGCCAACCTCAACAGCCTGGCTGGCACCGGCACGGTGCAGGTGGCGGGCGGCGCTACGCTGGCGGTGGGAGGCAGCAATCTTGATAACAGCTTTGGCGGCGCGCTCAACGGTGCCGGAAACCTGGATAAAAACGGCAGCGGGGTGCTCAACCTGAGCGGCACCAATGCCCTCAGCGGCGCGGCCAACGTCAACGGCGGTACCTTGAATGTCACAGGTTCCCTGGCCAGCGGCACGGTGGCGGTGAACAGCGGCGCAACCCTGGCCGGCAGCGGTTCATTGGCCGGCGCTGTGTCCGTGGCCGACGGTGGGCACATCGGCCTGGCCTCCGGCAGCACACTGTCGGTGGGCTCGTTGGTGCTGGGTGGCAACTCGAACCTGGATGTTGGCCTCGGCACCCCGGTGCTGGGCGGCGGCACAGGCCTGCTGAATGTCGGCGGCGACCTGACTCTGGACGGTAACCTCAATGTCACCGATATCGGCGGCTTTGGCAGCGGCGTCTACAACCTCATCAACTACACCGGGGCCTTGACCGATAACGGCCTGGCGCTCGGCACACTGCCAGGCAGTGTGGTACCGGGTGATCTGCAAGTGCAGACCGCGATCACCAGCAAGGTCAACCTGCTGGTGACTGCGCCCAACACCACCGTACAGTTCTGGGATGGCAACAGCCTGATCGGCAACGGTGCGATTGACGGCGGCAACGGCACCTGGAACGCCGGCAATACCAACTGGACCAATGTCGACGGCACCCTCAACCAGGGCTGGGTCAACAGCTTCGCGGTGTTCCAAGGCGCGGCGGGCAACGTGACGGTGGACGGCACGCAGAACATCACCGGCATGCAGTTCGTCACTGATGGCTACACCCTGGGCTCCGGCACGGCGGGCGTGCTCAACCTGGTCAATGGCGGCACCGGCAACACCGCGGTGCGCGTCGACCCCAATGCCACCGCGACCCTGGGCGTGACCCTCAACGGCGCTGGCACCCTGGCCAAGCTCGACAGCGGCACCCTGGTACTCAACGGCAATAATGGCTACACCGGCGGTACCGCGCTGAATGGCGGCACCCTGGTGGTGGGTAACAACAGTGCCCTCGGCACAGGCGCTCTGACGGCGGCCGGCGGCACCACCCTGGACAGCAACGCGGCGGTCAGCCTGGCCAATGCGGCTGTACTCAACGGTGCCTTGGCGGTGGCAGGCAGCAATGCGCTGACCCTCGACGGGGTTATCAGCGGCAGCGGCAGCCTGGTGAAAAACGGTGCGGCAGCGCTGACGCTCAATGGCGTCAACAGCTACAGCGGCGGCACTGGCCTGAACGCCGGTCAATTGATCCTTGGCAATAATGCTGCCTTGGGCAGTGGTGCCTTGACGGTCGGCGGCGCGGCGCAACTGGATGGCAGCACCGACCTGCAACTGGCCAATACCCTCAACCTGGGTGGCCCGCTTACCCTGGCCGGCAGCCACGACCTGGCCCTCAACGGCGTGGTCAGCGGCAGCGGCGGCCTGGTGAAAAATGGCAACGGCGACTTGTTGCTGACCGCGGCCAACACCTACAGCGGCGGTACCACGCTCAACGGCGGCAGCACCACGGGCAACACCGCCAGCCTGCAAGGCGCTATCGTCAACAATGCGGCGTTGACCTTTGAGCAAGCCACCGACGGCACCTACACCGGCAACCTCACCGGTACCGGCGTGTTGAATAAAACCGGTACCGGTGCGTTGCTGCTCAGCGGCACTAACACCTTCACCGGCAACACCAACGTCAACACCGGCAGCCTGCTGGTCAACGGCACCTTGAACAGCGCCGCGGTACAAGTCGCCAGCGGCGCGACCCTCGGTGGCAGCGGCACCCTGGGCGGTGCGGTGAACATGGCAGACGGCTCGGTGCTCCAGGCCGGCGCCGCGACGCCGCTGTCGGTGGGTTCGCTGGGCTTGTCATCGGGCACCACCCTGGACTTCGCCCTCGGCGCGCCGGGTGCCTCCAGTACGGCGGTGAACGTGGCGGGCAACCTGACCCTGGACGGCACCCTCAACGTCAGCGATACGGGCGGCTTCGGCGTCGGCGTGTACCAACTGTTCCGCTACGGCGGCAGCTTGACCGATAACGGCCTCACCTTTGGCACCTTGCCGGTGGCCCTGGGCAACCTGAGCCTGCAGACGGCGCTGGCCAACCAGCTCAACCTGGTGGTGCAAACCGCGCCAGGCCAGATCCAGTTCTGGAACGGCGGCACCACCAATCCCGATGGCACCATTACAGGTGGCAGTGGCACCTGGGGCCCGGGCACCAACTGGACCGACCCGACCGGCACCCAGGGGCAGGCGTCCACCAACCAGTTCGCGGTATTTGGCGGGCAGGGCGGCACCGTGACCGTGGTCGGCAACCAAGGCTTCACCGGCCTGCAAGTGCTGGACGCCGGCTACGTGCTGACGGCCGGCGAAGGCGGCAGCTTGAGCCCGACCAACGCGGCGGATGGCAGCCTGGCGGCGGTGCGAGTCAATTCCGGCGTGACTACCCAGATTGATGCACCGCTGGTGGGAACCGGCGGCATCAACAAACTGGATGCCGGTACCTTGCTGCTGACTGGCGCGAATACCTACACCGGCGGCACTACCGTCAGTGGCGGTACGCTGGCGGGCACCACCACCAGCCTGCGTGGCAGGATCCTCAACAACGCGCGGTTGTTGTTTGCCCAACGCACCAATGGCCTATTCAGCGGCACCTTGAGCGGCACTGGTGCGCTGATCAAGCAAGGCGCAGGCGCGCTGTTGCTGACCGGCAACCAGCCGTTCAGCGGCACCGTGGCGGTGGAAGAGGGCGTGTTGCAAGTGGGCAACGCGGCCAACCCAGGCGCCGTGCTCGGTGGCCAAGTCACCGTGGCCAACGGTGCGGGGCTGACCGGTAACGGCAGTGTCGGTTCGCTGGTCAACAACGGCTCGGTGACGCCCGACAGCGGCAAGCTGACCGTGGCCGGCAACTTCACCAACGCCAGTACCGGTGCGCTGAACCTGGTGATCACCCCATCCACCACCGGTTCCCTGGCCGTGGGCGGCACCGCCAACCTGGGCGGAACCTTGAATGTGGTCAACCTGGCACCCTATGCCGGCGCCACCACCTATACGCTGCTGACCGCGGGCGCAGTCAACGGTACCTTTGCCACCACTAATCTAGAGAACCTGGCTTTCCTTAATACCGCATTGAACTACAGCCCAACCCAAGTGGCCCTGGCGATCAGCCGCAACAACGTCAGTTACGCCAGCGTGGCGGCCACCGGTAACCAGCGCGGCGTGGCGGCGGCGTTGGGCACAGGCACCGGAGTCGGTGGCGCAGCGGTGCAAAACGCCCTGCTTAATGGTGATGTGGCAGCGGCACGCGCGGCCTTCGACAGCTTGTCCGGCGAAATCCACGCCAGCACCGCCAGCGCCATGCTTGAAGACTCGCGTTACGTGCGTGATGCGGTCAACGAGCGCCTGCGCCAACCCGGTTGCTACCGCGAGGACGACCCGCGCAATGCCCTGGCACCCAGCGAAAACCACCTGAGCAGCGCCGGTTGTCACGGCGAGATGGTCGGCTGGATGCGCGTGCTTGGCACCTGGGGCCATATGGGCGGTGACAGCAACACCGCCAAGCTGGACCGCAACCTCAGCGGCTTCCTGCTCGGCACCGACAAGCAAGTGGACGACGCCTGGCGCGTGGGCGTGGCCGCCGGCTACACCCGCAGCGACCTGGACGCCAAGCGCCGCAATTCCAGCGCTGATGTGGACAGCTACCACCTGATGGCCTACACCGCCTACCAGCAGGAAGCCTTCGCCGCACGGATGGGCGTGGCGTACAGCTGGCATGACGTCGAAAGCAAGCGCAACGTGGCCGTCGGTGCCGAGGGCCAACGCCTCAAAGCCGATTACAAGGCACGCAGTGCGCAGGTGTTCGGTGAAGTCGGCTACACCATCCAAACCCCTAGCGTGGCCCTGGAACCGTTCGCCGGCCTGGCCTACGTCAACTACGACAGCGACACCATCAAGGAAAAAGGCGGTTCGGCAGCCCTGCGTGGCGATGCCGACCAGGACATCACCTACTCGACCCTGGGCGTGCGCATTGGCCAGACCATCACCCTGGGCAACGGCTCGAAAATCACCCCACGGGGCAGCATCGGCTGGCGCCATGCCTTCGGTGATACCAAGCCCGACGCCGACCTGAGCTTTATCAATGGCGGTGGCTCGTTCAGCACCCAAGGCGTGCCGATTGCCAAGGACAGTGCAGTGGTGGAAGCGGGGCTGGATTACCAGATCAGCCAGAACGGCAGACTGGGCCTGGGCTATTCGGGCCAACTCTCGCGTAACGACAAGGACCACGCAGTGACCGTGAGTTTCTCCCTCGGTTTTTGATCACGGCCGAGTTTTTTGAACCGCCCGAAAGGGCGGTTTTTTTTGGAAGATTTTTTGAAGAAGTACGTTGGTTCATGAAAGCAGGGCATTTATTGCTCACCGGGCAGCCTGAAGGATGTGAATACAATTTCTTCCGGAACACGGCTGGCGACCAACCGACGCCGGCCTAAAGTTATGCACTTGAGTTTATATTCCTTGGGTGGCATATTTGCATGGTCTGGGACATTGAATACACGGATGAATTCGAAGAGTGGTGGGATGGCTTGGATGCAAAGGAGCAATCGTCGGTGGCTGCCAGTGTTGATTTGCTGGGGCTGTTCGGGCCTGGGCTGCGCTTTCCCCATAGCAGCGATATCAAGGGTGCTCGGCACGGCAACCTGCGAGAGTTGCGGGTACAGCATGCAGGGCGACCTTACAGGGTGTTGTATGCCTTCGATTTTCGGCGCTGTGCAGTGTTGCTGATAGGTGGCGATAAAACCGCACAGCACCGTTGGTACCACGAGTACGTACCCTTGGCAGAGAAGCTGTACGACGTACATTTAGACTCATTGCGTAAAGAGGGCCGTGACCATGGCTAAGAAATTCGCGGAACTGAAAGCTCGCATGACACCTGAGGCGCACGCCGATGCCGAGCAGATATTTCAGCAACACTTGAAAGAAATGCCGCTGCATGAGTTGCGCAAAGCCCAGCAACTGAGCCAGGCAAGCCTGGCAAAGGCATTGAATATCAACCAGGCAGCGGTTTCGAAGATGGAGCGTCGTACTGATATGTACATCAGCACGTTGCGTGACTACATACGTGCGATGGGGGGCGAGCTGGAAATCATCGCCACTTTTCCGGATGGCCAGGTCAAAATTGACAACTTTGCCTGTTGAAGTAGCTGGGCTCTTCGCCAGATTCAGGCTATTCCCATTGTCCTGAGCGTGGCGAACGCTGGTCAGGATTCACCTTCCTTGTCGGCTCTGTTTGTTACTATCGCCATCCCTTGCCGCCAGGAGTCACCGCCCCATGCAACACCAGTGGGATGAAATGCACCGCACCCGCAAACCCACGTTCGTCTTGTGTGGCGAGCCCCAGGGGGATGTGCTCAATCTCTATGTTCACGGTTATTCGGCCTTCTTCAACCGTCAGCAACTGGGTAGTTTCAAGGAGCAACTGGCCGGTATCGAAGGGTCGACCAACCTGATGTTGTTCTGGCCGGCGGGGCATTTTCTGGAAAACCTGTTTGCACCGTTCAAGGACGTGCTCGCCTCGCTGCTCGGCGGTGGCGGCCTGGGCGCGGCGACGGTGGGCGTGGGCAAGGCCATTGCCTATTTTCTCGACCATTACAAAAGTGTCGAGGCACGGGTCGATGAAGTGGCCAAGACGTTATTGCCAGAGCTGGCCGGCTACCTGCACGACCAGTCGCTGCCGGTACGGCGTATCAACCTGATCGGCCACTCCCTGGGCGCGCGTATCCTGGTCAAGAGCTTGCTGGCCAGCCCCGAGATTGCTCGCGAACTGCCGCTCGATAACCTGTTGTTGATGGGCGGGGCGATTTGTACATCGAGCCCCTGGGACGATGTGTCGGCGCCGCTCAAGGGGCGGTTGATCAACTGCCACTCCAGCAAGGACTGGGCGCTGGCCATGAAACCCGACACCGAACGTTGCATTGGCCGCTATGCGATTGACGTAACGCCCGCGCTCAAGTCCAAGGTCACCAATGTGCACCTGGCCAGCTTCGATCATGCCGCCTATTGGCCGCAGTTGAAGACGGTGGTGCAGTACACCGATTTGCTGCAGGAGCGGCGCGGCATGATCCGTGTGGACTCGCGCAGCAGTGAAGTGCGTTTTGCCGAAGCGGACGTGGACCTGTACCCGGCATTGGTGCAAGCGCGGCCGGAGGAGCTGAAGTTTCTTGCTGAACTGATGGCGCAAAAGCGCAGTGCCGCGATTGATGCCAGTGTGCGCGAGCCGTTGAAACTGGCCATCGAATTGCAGCGCATGGGCGGTGATAGCTTTATGAACCTGGCCCGTGGCCATGGCGTGGGCTATCGCCAGATTGCCGAAGATGTGGCGCAACGCCTGGGCATCAAGTTCGACCAACCACTTGAACACGTGGCGCTGGCAGAGATCGAAGGGCAGGTCGCAGAAACACTGATCGAGCAATATAAGGACAAACTCAGTCGCGCTGATCGCCAGGCGTTCGAGGCCGAGCTCAAGGCGGCTGCACAGAAAGAGCAGGGGCTGTTCAACCGTTTCGATCTGGGGCGTTCGGCCACCACCGCCTTGAGCGGCACGGCGTTGGCCGGGCTGACCGGGTTTATCCTGCGGCGTGGTGCGGCCACGGCGATTCCGGTGGTGGGCCAGGCGCTGGCTGCGGCGATGTTGCTGGTCAGCGGGGTGCGAGCGTTTTCCGGCCCGGCATATTCGATCACCACCCTGGCGGTACTGGTGATCGGCGTGATTCGCCAGCGCATGGAGCGCGAGGCGCTTAACCAGGAACTGGAGCTGGTGGTGCAAGTGGTGGAAGCGTTTGACCTGCCGCGAGACACGGTGATGCGCACGGTCGCGTCCGACTGATAAGCTGCTGCCCAAGTCTTGTGTATTTGCCTGGAATACCGCGTGAAATTCAGCCTGCCGAAAATCGCTACCGCCCCGTTCTGCCCGCCGGAAGTGGCCGGCTCTGTCGCTGTTGATCCCAAGGCCTCGTTTTTTAAACGGGTGCTGATGTTCGCTGGCCCCGGCCTGTTGATCTCCATCGGCTACATGGACCCCGGCAACTGGGCAACGGCCATTGAAGCCGGTTCACGCTACGGCTACAGCCTGTTGTTTGTGGTGCTGCTGGCCAGCCTGGCGGGGATGGCGGTGCAGTGCCTGTGTTCACGGCTGGGTATCGCCACTGGCAAGGACCTGGCGCAACTGTGCCGTGAGCGCTACAGCCAGCGCTCTGCTCGTACCCAGTGGGTGTTGGCGGAAATCTCCATCATCGCCACAGACCTTGCCGAAGTGCTCGGCTGCGCCCTGGCGTTTCACCTGTTGCTGGGCGTGTCGCTGACCACCGGCATTGTTATCACTGCTTTCGATACGCTGTTGATCCTGGCCCTGCAAAATCGTGGTTTTCGCCGCCTGGAAGCGATCATGCTGGCGCTGGTCGCCACCATCGGCGTGTGCTTTTTCATCGAACTGGTGCTGATCAAACCCTACTGGCCCGACGTGCTCAGTGGCTTCACCCCGTCACTGTCGGCTATCAGCGATGCGGCGCCGTTGTACTTGGCCATCGGTATTCTCGGCGCGACGGTCATGCCCCATAACCTCTACCTGCACACCTCCATCGTGCAGACCCGCCTGATCGGCAAGGACCTGGCGAGCAAACAGGACGCGGTCAAGCTGGCGCGTATCGACACCATCGGCTCCCTGGCCTTGGCGCTGTTGGTCAACGCCGCCATCCTGGTGCTGGCGGCTGCAGCCTTCTACAAGACCGGCCATACCGATGTGGTGGAGATCCAGGACGCCTATCACCTGCTCGATCCCTTGGTCGGCGGTGCTTTCGCCAGCATTCTGTTCGGTATCGCCTTGCTGGCTTCGGGTCAGAGTTCGACCTTTACCGGCACCATTGCCGGCCAAGTTATCATGGAGGGTTACCTCAACCTGCGCATACCCTGCTGGCAGCGCCGCCTGATTACCCGTGGGCTGGCGCTGATCCCGGCGTTTCTAGGTGTATGGCTGATGGGTGATGATGCCATCGGCAAGCTGCTGATTCTCAGCCAGGTGGTCCTGAGCCTTCAGTTGCCCTTTGCGCTGTACCCGCTGATCCGCATGACTGGCGACAAGCAATTGATGGGGCCATTCGTCAACCGGCTGCCCACGCGGCTGCTGGCGTGGTTTTTGTTCGCGGTGATCAGTGGGGCGAATGCGTGGTTGATCGGGCAGTGGTTGTTCTGAGCTAGGGTTGAGTCATGTGCTCGTTTTCTCAACACCGCCTTCGAACAGTTTGCGCTCCATCAGGGGGCGGTCACACTCACCGATCCCAATACGGCACCGTCCCAAAACACTCCACGAAATAGTCGATCACCGTGCGCACCTTCAATGAGAGCCTGCGGCTGCCCGGCCACAACGCGGCGATCTGTTGGGGCTCCAGGGTTGTCGCGACCTCATACTCACTCAGCACCGCCTGCAAGGTGCCGGCGCGCAGGCTTTCGCCAATCAGCCAGGACGGAAACACCACCAGGCCCAGGCCTTGTTCGGCGGCGTGGGTGAGTGTGTCGGCGTGGTTGCCAGTGATGGGGCCGCTGACGCTATAGGGGGTCCAATCGCCTTGGCCGCGGCGGAAGAACCAGCGCTGCTGACCGGTGATGCCTTTGTAGGCCAGGCAGTGGTGGTGGGCCAGTTCGTCGGGGTGGCGCGGCGTGCCATGCTGGGCCAGGTAGGCGGGGCTGGCTGCGATGCGAAAGCGTTGCGGCGCGAAGATGCGCGCCTGCATGCCCGAGTCATTGAGCACGCCGATACGAAACAGCAGGTCGGTGCCGTCTTGCAGCGGGTCGACGAAGGTGTCGGTCTGCTGGATATCCAGTTGCAGCTTCGGGTAGCGCCGGCACAGCCCTCCCAGCCAGGGTGAAAGGTGACGCTGGCCGAACGCCATGGGCGCGTTGATGCGCACCAGACCGCTGGGTTCGCTGTCTTGCTCCTGCAGGGCCTGGTTAGCCGTCTCCAACTGCTCGAGTAGCAAGCGTGCGTGACGGCCCAGCAGGCGGCCAGCTTCGGTGGGGCTGACGGCACGCGTATGGCGGTAGAGCAATTGCTGGCCGACGGCCTGTTCCATCAGTTGAATCTGCCGCGAAATGGAGGAGGGCGCCAGGCTTTCGCGGCGGGCCACTTCGGAAAAGCTGCCCTGGTCCAGCACGGCCACAAACAGGCGTAGCGCCTTGAAACTCAGTTCATTCAAGCCCTGCATCGTCTCTCCAGGCTGTGCGTTTTGCGCAAAGGTGTTGTCCGCATACTCCCATTTATCGCACAGTACGGCCACCGGATAATGCGCGCCATGTTTTTCCTTTCTTGATACACGGGTGATGTATGCAGGCACGTTCTACCGAAGGCCTGGCGCAGGCCAGGCCGAGCAATAACCTTTTACGGCTGCTGCTGTTGCCGTTGGTGATTCTGGCGGGCATGGGCCTGTCGGTGGAGGCCGGGTTGCTCGGGCCATTGGGCGCGCAGGTCGGGCATTTGTGGGCGACGTTGAGCATCTTTGGCGTTGGCACGGCGATTCTGTTTTTACTGCTGCTGTTCAGCGGCCCGCAAAAGGGTCCAGCATTCACGCAACTGCCACGCTGGCAGCTGATCGGCGGGTTTCTGGGGCCGATGTACGTGGTGGTATTGACCCTGGCCACACCGCACATCGGCATCGCGATGACCATGATCGCGATCCTCTCGGGCCAGGTGGGCAAGAGTGTGTTGATCGACCACTTCGGCTGGTTCGGCACGGCGCGCAAACGGGTCAATGGCGAGCGCTGGATCGCGTTGGCGTTGATTGTGGCGGCTCTGGTTCTGATTGCACGAGGTTAAGACGATGAATCTGTTTATGTTGTTGGTGGTGGTGATTGCAGCGGGGGCGGTGCTGAGTGTGCAGGCCGCTATCAATGGGCGTCTGGGCCAGACGGTGGGGGTATTGCGCAGCAGTCTGTTGACCTTCGCGGTGGGCGCGCTGACCACGGCGCTGTTGATATTTTTCTTCGAACCGGCCCAGGCCGTCAGCCTGCTGGAGGTGCCAAAGTGGCAATTGACCGGTGCCCTGTTTGGCGTGGTGTACATGATGGTGATGGTCGGCGCGGTGCCTGTGGTCGGCACAGCCGTCGCCACGGTGGCGGTGATTGTCGGGCAACTGGGCATGGGCATGCTGATCGACAACTTTGGCTGGCTGGGCAACCCGGCGATCGAGCTGTCGGGCAGCCGTATCCTCGCCATGCTATTGCTTGCCCTGGCGTTGGTGTTCATGTACCGCAGTAATAGCCGCCGGGCCGACTGACGGCGCTGAACCATGCTTGCTTGCCCAGGGTCACTGCTTAAGGTGCGGCGCTCGCCGCATCGGACGACCATGAAAAAGGAGTCTGACCATGCCAGATCAAACCTGTGCTTGCCCTCACTGCAAATGTGTATTGGGCGCTGACGCAATAATGAAAGACGGCAAGGGCTATTGCTGCCAGGGCTGTGCCGAGCACCATGCTCATGGTGAACCCTGCGCGGCGGCGACGGGTTGCGAATGCGCCAAGTCAGCCCACGGTTGACAGGATTGACCTGCAGGCCCGGCCACCCGGTGCCTGCAGGATGAGTAAAAACAGTACGCTTGCCGGCGACCAGTCTTTACCATGGTCACCCGACCCGATTGATGTGTACCCGCAATGGCCCTGGCCGCGCCCCCCGACCTCAGTGATCACGCCGTTCCCGTGCAGCCGTTGGCGCGTACCTACCCGCGTGGGTTGTACGTAGAGCCGCACAGCCACGATTGGGGCCAGTTGCTCTACGCCATGAGCGGAGTGATGTGGGTCGAGACGCCCCGCGAAGCCCTGGTAGTGCCGCCCCAGCGTGCGGTGTGGTTGCCGCCGGGGGTGGAGCACGGGATTCGCGTGGTCTCCGATTTGCAGATGCGCAATATCTACCTGCGCCCGGCGTTGGCGGCGACGCTGGACAGCCAGGTGCAGGTCATAGAAGTGGGCCGCTTGTTGCGTGAGTTGATCGTGACATTGGTGGAGCAGGGTGATCACGGTGATGCGGCCTATTACGAGGCTGTCGTAGGCCTGGCCCTGTTGGAGTTGCAACGCGCACGGCGCTCGCCTATTCGCATCGCCATGCCGGTGGCGGCTGATCGTCGGCTGATCAATGCGTGCCAGGCCGTCATGGCGTCGCCCTCCCTGGACATCCCGTTCGAGCAGCACGCCGAGGCCGCGGGCGCCAGCGTGCGCACCCTGGCGCGGTTGTTCCAGCAGCACCTGGGCATGGGGTTTGCCCAGTGGCGCCGTCAGGTGCAGTTGGCTACGGCGGCGGCGGAGTTGATCCAGGGCCAGTCGGTGAGCGGCATAGCGCGCACCCTGGGCTATTCGCCCAGTAGCTTCAGTGACATGTTCCGACGTGAACTGGGAGTATCGCCGTCGCAGTACAGGGGATGGCCGAAATCCTGAAGCACTTGGCCGATACCCACGGTAGACGCGCCCTAGACTGAGCCCATCAATCAACCGGGCGCAGCATCCATGAGCTATTTGATTTCCTTGGCCATCGGCCTGTTTGTCGGCGTGATCTACGGCGCGCTGGACTTCCGCTCGCCTGCACCGCCCGCTATCGCACTGGTCGGCCTGATGGGCATGCTGCTCGGCGAAAAGCTCTGGCCCATGGCGCGGCAGTTGGTCAGTGGTTGGTTGTCCTGATCCCTTTTTCCTTCCACGGATGCCCTCTATGAACGCACTGCAATTTACCGACACCGGCGACCTCGCCCACCTGCGCCTAGTGGAGGTGCCCATGCCGGTACCGTCTGCCGGCGAAGTGCTGGTCAAGGTCAACGCGGCGGGCCTGAACCCCAGCGACGTCAAAAACGTGCTTGGCCGTTTCCCCTACACCACGCTGCCACGCATCCCTGGGCGTGACTTCGCAGGCGTGGTGGTGGAAGGCCCGCAGGCATTGCTCGGCCAGGAGGTCTGGGGCACCGGTCGTGACCTGGGTTTTTTCGCTGACGGTTCCCATGCCCAATACCTGCGCGTGTCAGCCAAGGGCGTGGCGTACAAACCTACGCACTTGAGCTTTGCCCAGGCGGCCAGCCTCGGTGTGCCCTATACCACCGCCTGGGATGCCCTGGAGCGCAGCGGCGTTGGCAAGGGCACGCGCTTGCTGGTGATCGGCGCCAACGGCGCGGTCGGCAGTGCGGCGTTGGCGCTGGCGAAGATACGCGGTGCGCAGGTATTGGCGGCCGTGCGCAAGGCCGATCAGCTCGAGATGTTGCAGGCCCAAGGGCTGGAGGCGATTGCCTTGGGCAAGCCGGAGGAATTGGGCGCGCAAGTGCAGGCCGTGTTCAAGGGCGGCGCCGACGTGATCTTTGACACTACCGGTTTCTGGCTGCCTGCCGCGGTGGCGGGGCTGGCACCGTTCGGCCGCATCGCCATCATCGCCGCACCGGTTGACGGCCATGTGCAGTTACCGGCCCTGGCGCTGTACCGTAAGGGCGGGTCGGTGGTTGGGATCAACTCTTTGCTCTATAGCTGCGAACAATGCGCGGTGATGCTGGAGGCGTTTGGGCGCTTCTTTGATGAAGGCCTGTTGCCGCTGCCTACAGGGTTGCGTGAAGTGGCGTTGGCGGAGGGTGTTCAGTGCTATGCAGAAGTGAACAACGGCAGCCCAGACAAAATCATCTTCCTGCCCTGATGGATAGAAATGTGGGAGCGGGCTTGCTGTGGCGAGGGAGCTTGCTCCCGCTCGATAGCGCAGCTGGAGCCGGCTTTTTTGGGGGCGCTACGCACCCCAGCGCAAGCAAGCTTGCTCGCCACAGCAAGCCCGCTCCCACAGTGTTGATCTTTATTCGGCTTCGGGAACGCCTTTTTCCCACGCCGACCAGTTCTTCACAATCGCTTGGACCAACGGGTTGCCCGTGCGGTACAGGTTTTCCAGCGCCGGTACAAACCCACCCTGGTCCGCATACTTGAGCAGGTTGTCCACTTCGCTGTAGCCAGGGTAAGGCCGGTCAAAGTCGGAACCTGCGCGCACCACGGCCAGACGCTGGATATCCACCAAGCCTTCGCGGCTGGCGCGCAGCAGCGCTTCGTAGGTGGAGTTGTCTTCCTGTTGGGTGGTGCAGTATTCGCCTTTGTTGTCGGTGAGCAACTTGGTCCAGACTTCGGCACGTTCGCTCAACCGGGTACCGGAAAACCAGGTGTTGCCCGCCAGGGTGTCGCAGCGGGTGACTTGCGGCGGCTGGTTGGCCGGGGCGGCGGGGTAGTGTTTGCGCCAAGCGGCGGACTCTGTGCTTTCTGTCAGCTCCACCTTGTGCGACAAGGCAAACGCCTTGGCTTGCAGCTTGGGGTTGAGCTCAAACACTTCGGTCTTGTAGTCCAACGGTGGTTTTTCGTTGGGGCCCTTGGTGTTGATCCCGATATAGCCCGTCGGCCAGTCCTTGGGTGCATCCCGTGAATCCAGCTCCCACTGCGTGCCGAACTCCACCAGGTAATGAGCCCAGGCGGCGGTGCCGATGGTGCCGTGCTTGGGGCTGATACCGGCGATTCCGGCGATCAGGAAGTAACTCTGGCGCAGGTCGAACTTAGGCGACAAGGCCAGGGCCAGGGTAGACGCGGCAGCGTTGGTCTGGCCCATGCCGGTCACCAGCAGGCACACGTCTTGGGTGTTGCAGCGAATCACGGGATATTCGGCGGACAAGCCCGGAACGCGTACTTCTTGTTTAAGCTCGAGGCGGTCGATCCAGGTTTGCGCCTCGGGGGCGAACATGGTGATCAGCATCACCTTGGGTTTGATCGGTGGCGGGTTATCCGCCAGCACCACGTGAGGCAATAGGGCCAGGCCGACGGCCAGCGAGACACGGGTCAATGCGTTCATCTAAAGCTCCTTGATCAGAATTGATAGCCCACGCCAGCGTAGTAACCCCAGCCGTCTGAGCGTGCGCGGAAGTTGCCTTCGCCGAAATTCAACTCGCTGCCATCCTCCCAGTTGCCGCCGTTGTGAAAGTAACGGCCGACCAGGGTAAAGCGCAGGTGGGTAAACGAGTACAGCAATACGTTGGTGGCCACCAGGGAGTTGGCGGTGCGCGCCGGGTTGTCCTTGTGCAGGTCCGAGCCGAAATCGTAGTTGGTGAAACCGATGTAGGTCAGCGAGGCGCCGTTGTCGAACTTGCCGATGGGCACGATGTACTTCATCTGCGCTCGGTAGCCGTCCCAGGAGTACTCATTGCTGGCACCGTAGTTTTCCCACTGGTAGCGCCCGTAGAAATTGGCCGACAGGTTGACTCGCGAGTGGGTGTCGATATCGGTGCCCAGGCCGCTGTACAGGGTGTTGGCGCGGTTTTCCTTGCGGCTGCCGTGGTCGTAGATCCAGTCAAAGGCCACATACCATTCCTTGAATGGGCCAATTGCCAGGCTGCGTCCTGCGAGGTAGTCGATGGAGATCCGCGGTTCATGCTCCATGAACACCGGCGAGCCATGGTCCCACACACCTTTGTCATTACTGTTACCGATGGTGAGGATCTTCGGCACATCGATATAGCCGTACAACTCAAAGGGGCCCTTGCGCCCGAAGTACTCGTATTCCAGGTAGACGTCATCTTGAGGCTTGGGGCCGAAACTGATGTCTTTGCTGCCAATCAGCGTGAGGTCCTGGTTAAACCACTCGGACAGATACACGCCTTTTTTCGCCGGGGGGTTGGCTTCAGGGCTGAGGGTTTCGCCCTGTGCTGAGTCATCCACGGGCTTTTCCTGCGCCAAAATGGGTGCACTGAGTACTCCCGTAACGGCAGCCAGTAGCAACGAAACGCCAAGACCAGCACGAGGCTTTGAGGTGGGGTGCATTGAAAGTCCTTATTCTTACGCGGTTTAAACCCGATTAGACGGGGAGGAGTGAACTTGGCGGTCAAGTTCGTTCCGCAAACGTTTGCACAGGTTGTACCAACTTGGGTCAATGGCTTGAACTATCTAGAAAAAAGAGCAATTAGCCGACGCTTTGGTCAGGAAAACAGTGGGATTTCTGTCATCCTGATGCGTCACCCCTGTGGAGGAATCTGATGTTCGAACACTACCTGCGTGCCTGGGAGCTGAGTGCCGATGGAGAGCCTATCGTCACACCCGGCAGCCACCTGTTGCCGGTCCGCTGGAAGGGCGTGCCGGCGATGTTGAAAATTGCTCATACCCCTGAGGAAAAACTCGGCGGCCGCCTGCTGAGTTGGTGGGCCGGTGACGGTGCGGCACGGGTGTTCGCCCATGACCACACTGCAGTGTTAATGGAACGCGCCACGGGCCCAGGTTCCTTGATGCGCATGGCCCTCAATGGTCAGGACGACGAAGCCAGCCAGATCGCCTGCGCAACCCTGGCCCGGCTGCATGCGCCTCGTGTGTCGCCGCCCGAAGGGTTGGTTGGGCTGGATGAGTGGTTCAGATCCTTGTGGCACGCCGCCGAACAGGAGGGCGGTGCCTTACGCGACTGCGCGGCGACGGCCCGGACATTGCTGGCTGCGCAACAGGAGGTTGTGGTACTGCACGGTGATTGCCACCACGACAATATCCTCGACTTTGGCCCTCGTGGCTGGCTGGCGATTGATCCAAAGCGGGTGATGGGCGAGCGCGGTTACGATTACGCTAATCTGATCTGCAATCCGGACTTGCCGACCAGTAGCGATCCACTGCGTTTCAGCCGCCAGGTTGGGGTTATCGCCCTGGCGGCCGGCCTCTCACGTCCTCGTTTGTTGCAATGGGTGGTGGCTCATGCCGGGTTGTCTGCCGCCTGGTTTCTGGAAGACCAGGAGCGCGAGCGTGCCATGATTGAGTTGCAGGTTGCCCGTCTGGCACAGCAGGCACTGGCTCAAGGGGCGGGCGAGTAAGGCGGCGGGTGATGGGTAACCGGGGTGAATAATTGAAGTGCGGCCTGCCGCCGGTACTCACTCGGCGTCTGGTGCATTTCGATACGAAAGTGGCGATTGAAATTCGACAGGTTGGCGTAGCCCACCTCAAAGCAGATGTCCGCCACTGACATCTGGCTGTGCAACAGCAAGCGGCAGGCACGCTGCACGCGGAACTTGCGCATCAGCTCGATAAAGCCGTGGCCGGTGTTGCGCTTGAAAAAACGCGAAAAGCCGGGTTCGCTCATGTCCAGTTGCCGGGCGATGTCCGACAGGCGTACATCGCCGGTCAGTTCCCGCATCAGGTAGTCAAGCGCCTTGTTGATACGTTCGGCGCTGCGCGCATCCAGCGTCGGTGCATAGCACGGGCTGGCCAGGGTATTGGCCTGTGCAGGCGGTGCGTTCTTCAGGGTGTCGAGCAATTGCAGGAACAGGGCCAGGCGTTGCAGCCCATGGGCGCAGCCGATGGCCTCCATCAGCCGTGCCGCGCTCGTTGCGGTCTCGCCGGTGAATTCGATTCCCCGTCGCGCCTGTGCAAACAGTGACTGTAAATCACCGAGCTCAGGCAGGGTGGTGCGTAGAGCGAGCAGGGCGGCGCCGTCGAATTGCAGCACCACATCACGCCCGTGCAGGTATTCGCCCGGCGCCAGGTCACCGATCCAGTCGTGGGGCAGGCCAGGGCCGATCAGTGCGACATGCCCGGCGCTGAATGCACCGATATAGTCGCCCGCCACCAGCTTGCCGCTGCCTTGGCGGATCAGGTGGATTTCGAATTCAGGGTGGTGGTTCCAGCGTGCCAGTTCATAGGGATAGTCATGTTCGAACCAGCGAAAACCATGTTCCGGTTCGGTCAGGATCACCTCAAGCTCGGCAGGGCGATGCTCGAACAGGGTGGCGGGGCTGACGGGCATGGTGCTGCCTCTTGTGGCGGTGCAATTTTCCCAAAATACCCGCACTGGCAATCGCTGCGCTAGCCCTGGTTTCGCCTGAGGCTGATACTTTTTTGATCCTGTGCCTCAGGTTAAAAAAGTATCAGCCGCGCATTCGCCAGCCGTTTGTGAGGCGGCAGGTCAAGCTGCTGTAATCGAGGCTCCACAACAAAGGTCGGCAAGCTGTTCTCGGCGGTGTTCACCGGCTACCGGCAATAACCTTTACAGGACCCCCCATGAAACGACTCGAAGGCAAAAGCGCGCTGATCACTGGATCGGCGCGAGGCATTGGCCGTGCGTTCGCCCAGGCCTACATCGCTGAAGGCGCCACCGTGGCCATCGCCGACATCAACCTGCAGCAGGCCCAGGCCACCGCCGCCGAACTGGGGCCCAAGGCTTACGCGGTGTCGATGGATGTCACCGACCAAGCCTCCATCGACGCGGCGATCGCCACGGTGGTGAGCCACGCCGGCAAGCTCGATATCCTGATCAACAACGCCGCACTGTTCGACCTGGCGCCCATCGTCGACATCACCCGCGACAGCTTTGAACGACTGTTCTCGATCAACGTCGCCGGCACCCTGTTCACCCTGCAGGCCGCAGCCCGACAGATGATCAACCAGGGGCATGGCGGCAAGATCATCAACATGGCCAGCCAGGCCGGGCGGCGAGGCGAGCCGTTGGTGGCGGTCTATTGCGCGACCAAGGCGGCGGTGATCAGCCTGACGCAATCGGCGGGCTTGAACCTGATCAAGCAGGGCATCAACGTCAATGCCATCGCCCCCGGCGTGGTGGACGGCGAGCATTGGGATGGGGTGGATGCGCTGTTCGCCAGGCATGAAGGGCTGGCGCCTGGCGAGAAGAAAAAGCGCGTAGGGGATGAGGTGCCGTTTGGGCGGATGGGCACGGCTGAAGACCTGACTGGCATGGCGATCTTCCTGGCGTCGACGGACGCCGACTATGTGGTGGCCCAGACCTATAACGTTGATGGCGGCAATTGGCTGAACTAGCGGTTAACGCTGACCCAACTGTGGGAGCTGGCTTGCCTGCGATAGCGTTGGTGGATTCACTCCCGTCATTGCAGGCGAGCCAGCTCCCACCTTTGAACTTCAGCGTGCTTGAGAATAGGGTAAGTCAGCAACGCATCGATCCCCGCAGTAAACTGTCCCATACTTCAAGATTTCTACGCTCGCCCGGAGGCGGTCGTACGTGCAGACCACCCGAGAACGACCATGAGCCTTTCGAAAGCCGCCATCGCTTCATTTGACGTCGACGCCCAGAAGAGCTTCACGCCCTTGTGTCCCAACGAGTTGCCAGTGGCCGGTGGCGACGGCATTGGTGCCGAACTCAATTACATGGCCAGTCTCGCCGGCCACCGCATCGGCAGCAAGGACGCCCACACCCCCCACGCACCCTGGGTGGTTGCGCAGCACAGCGAGATGCTGCAACCCACCGGCCTGGCCCATGCCGATGTGACCTGGGTCAGCCACTGCGTGCCGGGTACCGAAGGGTTCACCCTGCTCGATGAATTGCCCACGCCCTATGACTACGACTACTTCATCTGGAAAGGTGTCGAGCCCGACCTGCACCCCTACGGCGCCTGTTACCACGACCTGCACGACAAACTGTCCACCGGCGTCATCGAGTACCTCAAGGCCCACGGCGTGGCCCGCGTGATTGTGGGCGGGCTGGCGCTGGACTATTGCGTCAAGACCACCGCGTTGCAATTGCTCAAAGCCGGATTGCAAGTGGTCCTGCATTTGCCGGCGTGCCGCAGCATCAGCGAGGACGGGGGTGTACAGGCGGTGAATGAGTTGCTTAAGGCGGGTGCTGGCATTAGCAGCACCCGCGAAGAGCTGGCCGTGTTAGCCGCGCGTTAAGGAGACACGCCATGGAAAGTGCGCCCTGTGACGCTCCGCGTCACGATTGCGCTGGGCTCAAGCCTCAACGCTCAATCGACCGACCTCACCGCGCATTCCACTCCGGTCGCGCCTGGTTGACGTGGTCCCAATCAATCGAAATCGCTGTCTGCAAGTAACCCTGCATGGCTTTCACCTGCGCACGGGTCTTGTCGGTAGTGGGTGTTGTCGGGCTCTGGTCACCTTCTGTCGACTGGATTGGTAAGAGAATAACGCTGCATTACATAATTAAAAATGAACAGGGAGAGTCCCCCAAACTGACCTTGAAAATTGAAGCGTAATTGTAATGGCTTGCGTTTGAAAACACGTGGGCTCGCACTCAGCGAAATGTCTGGCTCCCATTAACTGCAACCAGGCAAAGCCATCGGCTCACATTGGCTGAAAATGCAAGCGCCCGAATAGAAATTATGTACGTTAGGCGGATCAGCATGTCAACTTAAGCCCTTGTACAAAATGGCCTCTCTAAAAGAATCTAGGTACTGAAAATGCCTGAAATTTTTCTTCGGGCACTTAATGTGATCCAGAAACGAGTGATGTAGTCGGGCCAAGCGGCCGATGTTGTCGAGCCGCTAGACTTATTAGCTGAAGCCGGAAGATGTGTTAACTAGTTGTGTCTTCCCGAGCCTTGATCAAGGCGCTGATCAATTAAAACTTTTACTTGATCTGCGGTTGCGTTAAGGAGAGTAATAGCGTTCCCGTTAATGTCAAAGCCCTGAAATGAATTCGCTTGATAGGCAGGATCATGTTGGCGAATGATAAAACCTCTATATGCAGTATCTGCTGGATAACCCATGATAAATTCTCTCTCGATTTGTGAGTAATGTTTTTATCTTGCAGCTTTAAGTTACAAGCTAATATCGAGCCACGTCTACTGTCATAGTTGACAGGTATTTGGGGTTGTAAGCCCAAGTCCCAGATTTTTCCGGCAGCGCGCCAAACTCAGTAATCGCGGGGCTGCCGGAAAAAAGTGACTTGCGACACCGCTTGCCAAACGCGAAAACGGCAACTTTTCAGGGGTGAAGCCGTCGTCAAGCAACATTACATGCATCTGCGGGTTGGCCTTGTTGGCCTGGACTTTGGCGAGGATGGCCGATCACCCAAGTAGCAGCATTCCCGCGGCTTGTCGGCGACTGGCCGAGACGATGGCCGCTTATCGGTTTCTTGATGATGAAAAGTCATGTTCCAAAAAGTGCTTCAGCCCAATCAGGACGCGACTCTTGAGAGAATGTAAAGCAGTCCCGTGGTGCTGTTGATTCAAGACGCAACCGAGATGGATAAATGGGTAAATCTTGGGCCAAAGGGATGGGGCCGAGCCGCTTGCCGATGGTGGTGGAGTTGCTCAAGCACGAATCAGCAGCCACCGCCCTGCGTTGCGCAGGTCCTCGCAGGCGTTTGGGGGTAGGGATTCGACAACCACTAATGTTCACGGAAAAATCTCTGTGTTGCAGCCTTGCAAGTCGGTAAATGTTGACTAATATGATCCGGGTAAAACAAATAAAATCCGGGTAATAAAAAATGCCTACGCAAATTTTCCCACTCTGCACGGCTTTCGCAGTTCATCAGCGCATTGCTGCCGGTACTTACCCCGCAGTCGCCGAGGCACTTGCCGATCAAGCGTTGCCCGCCGGTAGCTTCCTGGTCTTCGATGATGCCACCGGCAGGCAGGTCGACTACCCGTGGCCGGCGGGCTATGCGCCGCAGCAACCTGCCCAGGCCCACATCGAGGATGAGCCGCCCGCCACGCCCTCGGTGGGCCGCCCGAAGTTGGGCGTGGTCGCCCGCGAAGTCACCTTGTTGCCACGTCATTGGGAGTGGCTCGGCCAGCAGCGCGGTGGTGCCTCGGCCGCCTTACGCCGGTTAGTGGATGAGGCGCGTACCGGCCAGGCCGGCGCCGATAAGGCACGCCAGGCCAAGGAAGCCAGCTACCGCTTCATGAGCGCCATCGGCGGTAACCTGCCGGGTTTTGAAGACGCCTCGCGAGCGTTGTTTGCGCAAGACCAGGCCGACTTTTCCAGCAAGATCGCGCACTGGCCGCCGGACGTGCGGAGCTACCTGGCCTGGTTGTCGCGCAATGCCTTCTGTAGCTAAACATACCGGAACTCGACCCCTTATGGACGTTACCCAGCAACGCCCGCTGTGGCAGATCTACCTCATGTTCCTGGCACCGATGGTGCTGTCCAATTTCCTGCAAAGCTTTTCCGGCACCCTCAACGGCATTTACGTTGGCCAGATGCTGGGCACCCAGGCATTGGCCGCGGTGTCGGGGATGTTTCCCATCGTGTTTTTCTTTATCGCCCTGGTGATCGGCCTGGGGGCGGGCGCCTCGGTGTTGATCGGCCAGGCATGGGGCGCCCAGGAGACCGGAATGGTCAAGGTGATTACCGGTGCCACCCTGACCCTGGGCGCGTTGGTGGGCCTGGTGGCCGCCGTGCTGGGCAGCCTGTTTGCGCGCCCGGCATTGCAGGCGTTGGGCACGCCGGTGGATGTGCTCGACGACGCCGTGGGCTACGCCCAGATGATGATGTTGATCATGCCGTTGCTGCTGGTGTTCATCCTCTATACCCAACTGTTGCGTGGGGTCAGCGACACGATTTCGCCGTTGCTGGCATTGATGGTCTCCACCCTGGTGGGCTTGCTGCTGACGCCTGCGCTGATTCGCGGCTGGATCGGCCTGCCGCCCATGGGCATCCAGAGTGCGGTGTATGCGGGGCTGGTAGGTAACGCTTTGGCGATGCTGTTTCTGGTCCTGCGCCTGCGCCACAAAAAACACGTGATGGCACCAGACCGCGAGTTGCTTGCCGCCTTGCGCCTGGACCGCGTCATCCTCGGCAAAGTCCTGCGCATCGGCCTGCCGACGGGCTTGCAGATGGTGGTGCTATCGCTGTCGGAGCTGGTCATCCTGGCCCTGGTCAACGGCCACGGTTCCCAGGCCACGGCGGCCTATGGCGCGGTGACGCAGATCGTCAACTATGTGCAGTTCCCGGCGCTGTCGATTGCCATCACCGCCTCGATCCTCGGCGCCCAGGCGATTGGCGCCGGGCGCCTGGAGCGTATCGGGCCGATCCTGCGCACGGGGCTTGTGATCAACCTGTGCCTCACCGGTGGCTTGATCGTGCTCGGCTATGGGCTGTCCCACTGGTTGCTGGGCCTGTTCATCACCGACGACAGCGCACGGGTACGGGCCGAACACCTGCTGCACATCATGCTCTGGAGCATTCTGGTATTCGGCTTCCAGGCGGTGATCGGCGGCATCATGCGCGCCAGCGGCGTGGTGCTGATGCCGGTGGCGATCTCGATCTTCTGCGTGCTTGGCGTGGAACTGCCAATGGCCTATCTGTTCGACGCCCACTTCGGATTGGAAGGAGTGTGGATGGCATTTCCGGTGACCTACCTGGCGATGCTGGTGTTGCAGATCGCCTATTACCGCCTGGTGTGGCGGCATAAGCAGATCAAACGGTTGGTGTGAGGCTCAGCCCCTGCAGGAGCAGCTCCAGGCCTTGCAAGCCTTCCTCCAGTCGTGTGCCCGGGTGTTCATCCCGGGCAATCCACAACGCGGTATTGACCAGGCTGCCGTTGATCAACTGCGCCAGTGCGTGACTGGGTGCCGTAGGCATCAGGCCCGCTTGCATCAGGGCCTCCAGCAATTGACGCAAGGACTCCACGCAGTGTTGTTGGGAGCCGGTGTCGCCCAGTACCGCCGGTGCATCCTGCAATACAATGCGCTGGATTTCCGGGTCCTGGGCCATGCGCAGATAGGCCCGGCAGCGCTCGCAAAAACCACTCCAAGGCTCTACGGCCTGCTCCGAGATGCGTTGCAAGCGCGCGTCCATCTCGCTGTCGAGTTGAGCGACCACCGCCGCCAGCAGCCCTTTTTTGTCACCAAAGTGGTGATACAGCGCACCGCGCGTCAGGCCGGCGCGGGCAGTGAAGTCATCCATCGAGGTATTGGCATAGCCTTGGGTGGCGAAGGCCCGGCGCGCGCTCGCTATCAGGCGGGCGCGGGTGTCTTCGATCATTTCAGCTCGGGCTCGGCTCATGGGCGTCTCTTGGCTAAGTGATTGACATACGCTGCGTATGCGAAGCATGATTTGCCACATACGCACCGTATGTATTCTGCCCTGACGGTTTCAGATAGCAAGCCCAGGGCGTCGAGCAAGAGGTCAAGCAGGATGGCAAACCCCTACGCTGAATTATTCCAGGTCCCTGGTGCCCGGGCCTTTGTGCTCGCTGGCATGCTGGCACGCATGCCGATATCCATGACCGGCATCGGCCTGATTACCATGCTGTCCCAGGTGCATGGCGGCTATGGTCTGGCCGGTTCGGTGGCGGCAGTGTTTGCCCTGGCCACGGCGATTTGCGCGCCGCAAGTGTCACGTTGGGTGGACCGCTACAGCCAGGGCAGGGTGCTGCCGATTGCCGCGCTGATCGGAGGCGGGGCGCTATTGATGTTGCTGCTGTGTACGCGGTTGCAGGCGCCGAATTGGACGCTGTTTCTGTTCGCCGCGCTGGCGGGCTGCATGCCCAATATGTCGGCCATGGTGCGAGCGCGCTGGACCGAGTTGTACCGTGGCCAGCCCAGGCTGCAAACCGCGTTTGCCCTGGAGTCGGTACTTGATGAGGTGTGCTTCATCATCGGCCCGCCCATTTCGGTGGGGTTGAGCGTGGCGGTGTTCCCAGAAGCCGGGCCCCTGGTGGCGGCGTTGTTGCTGGCGGTGGGCGTCACCACCTTTGTGCTGCAACGGCAAACCGAGCCACCGGTACACGCGCATCAGGGAGCACACGGTCGCTGGCTGATTGCGTCGCCGTCGGTATTGATCCTGATGATTTTGCTGCTGGCCATGGGCGTGATCGTCGGCGTGGTGGATGTGGTCAGCGTGGCCTTCGCCCAGCATCAAGGCCAGCCGGCGGCGGCGAGTATCGTGCTGTCGGTGTATGCCATTGGTTCGTGCCTGGCGGGGTTGGCCTTCGGTGCCCTCAAACTCAAGGCACCGTTGCCACGCCAGTTCCTGTACTGCGGCGTAGCCACGGCGTTGACCACCTTGCCCTTGCTGTTGGTGAGCAATATTCCCGGCTTGGCCGCTGCAATCTTTATCTCCGGGCTGTTCTTCGCGCCCACCTTGATTGTGTCGATGGCCATGGTGGAGCAGATCGTCCCGGCCAGCCGCCTTACCGAAGGCATGACCTGGCTGATCACCGGCCTGAGCATCGGCGTGGCCATTGGCGCCGCCAGTTCGGGGTGGATGATCGACCACTTTGGCGCCACCAGCGGGTTTTGGGTGGCGCTGGCGGCGGGGGCGGTGGTAGCGGGCTCGGCGGTAGTGGGTTACCGGCGGTTGGGATAGTCAGCCAATCGTCGGGCATGGCTCTGGGTAGTGATGCTGCAGAAATTCGTTCAGCGCCTGACGCGTGAGATCATTCAATGTCACTTTCTTACGGTTTGCCGCCAGGGCAGCGGCCAAATGCAAGTCATGCCCGACGCGTACGTTGAATGAACCTTTGCACGGTTTCTCCGGCGTGTGCCCCAGGCTCTGGCAGGTAGCGAGATAATCATCCACCGCGCCACGGAAGGCTGCTTCCAGTTCAGCCACAGTTTTGCCTTCATAGCTCACCAATGCCTTGATGAACAGGATTTTACCAAACAGGCAGTTGTCCTCGAGGCTGGCTTCGATGGAGCCGATGTAGCCTTTGTGTTTCAGTTGGTTGTTCACTGAATCAGTTCTCCTGATTTCAATTGTTCGATGATCTGGCGCCGAATGTAGTGTTTCAGTTCGTTGCCGGGGTGAGGCTTGTGCAGGGTGATCATTGCACTGGGGTCGCCCATGTCGAACTTGACCCGGCTTCCGGCCCCTTCAATCTGTGTGTATCCCAATCGGCGTAATAACGTGACGAGCTCAGACCAGGTAAATGCCATGTGCTCATTGAGCAGTTTGGCGAGCAGCTTTTCATTCTTGGACACGGCGTTCCCTGCGTGTAACTAAATGTAGTTGCAAAAAGTGGTGTTCGTCAATGCTAGCTCAGCTTCGTGCGGCTTCGCGGGGATTGATGTAACCCCCGATGACAGCCTGTGCGGCGCCCCCCATTCCCCCGCTAATTTTTCCCCGCCCGGTTCGTTTTATAGGGACGACGTGCCTTTGTGCTTCCCGCCTATTGCCCCGGATTCCAAGAAATGAATGCTGAAGACTCCTTGAAACTTGCTCGCCGGTTTATCGGGCTGCCCCTGGAAAAGCGCCAACTGTTCCTGCAAGCCTTGCAGAAAGAAGGCGTGGATTTTTCAAGGTTTCCGATTCCGGCAGGGGTGGAGGTGGAGGACCGCCAGGCGCTGTCCTACGCGCAGCAGCGCATGTGGTTTCTATGGCAGTTGGACCCGGCCAGCGGCGCCTACAATTTGCCCGGCGCAGTGCGCTTGAGGGGGGCGCTGAGCCTGCCAGCGCTGGAGCAAGCGTTCGCCAGCCTGGTGGCGCGTCACGAAACCTTGCGCACAGTGTTCCAGCGTCAGGCTGATGAGCGGGTGGCGCAGGTGGCGGTGGAGCCGTCGGTGACCGTCGAGCACCTGGACTTCACGGCCCTGGCCTTTGATGCACGGGAGCAGGCCGTCAACGCCGCCGCCACCCGTCAATCGCTGTTGCCGTTCGACCTGGAACACGGGCCGCTGCTGCGCGTGCAACTGCTCAAGCTTGCCGAGCAGGAACACGTGCTGCTGCTGACCCTGCACCACATCGTTTCCGACGGTTGGTCGATGAATGTGCTGATCGACGAATTCATCCGTTGCTATGACGCCCATGAGCGCAACGAAGCGCCCCAACTGCCAGCGCTGCCCATCCAGTACAGTGATTACGCCCTGTGGCAGCGCCGCTGGCTGGAAGCGGGCGAGCAGGCCCGCCAGTTGGAGTACTGGCAGGCTCGCCTGGGCGATGAACATCCGGTTCTGGAGCTGCCCACCGACCACCCGCGCCCGGCCATGCCCAGCTACCAAGGCACACGGCACAACTTCGCGATTGAGCCGGCACTGGCCGCGCAACTGCGCAGCTGCGCGCAAAAACACAACGTCACCCTGTTCATGCTGCTGCTCGGTGCCTTCAATGTGCTGTTGCACCGCTATACCGGCCAGGACGACATTCGCGTCGGTGTGCCGATTGCCAATCGCAATCGCACCGAAGTCGAGGGGCTGATCGGGTTCTTCGTCAACACCCAGGTGTTGCGCACCGAACTGACCGGGCAAACGCGGGTTGCCGAGTTGCTGCAAGGTATCAAGGAGCATGCCCTGGGCGCCCAGGCCCATCAGGAATTGCCCTTCGAACGGCTGGTGGAAGCGCTGAAAATCGAGCGCAGCCTGAGCCACACGCCGCTGTTCCAGGTGATGTATAACCATCAGCCGGTAGTCGCCGACATCGCCTCGGTCAGCACTGCATCGGGGCTGGAATTGGCCCTGGTGGAATGGCAAGGCCGCACCACCCAGTTCGACCTGACCCTGGACACCTATGAAAAGTCCGGCACCCTGCATGCCGCGCTGACCTACGCCAATGACTTGTTCGATACGCCCACCATCGAGCGCATGGCCCGGCATTGGGTCAGTCTGTTGCAAGCCATGGTGCTCGATGGCGAACAGCGCATTGGCGAATTGCCCATGCTTGACGCGGCTGAACAGCAACGGCTGGTCCACACCTGGAACCAGACCGCCGAGGCGTACCCGACCGAGCGCGGGATTCATCACCTGATCGAAGACCAGGCACGGCGCAGTCCGGATGCACCGGCACTGGTGTTCGGTACCACCACCTTGACCTACGCCCAACTGGATGCGCGCGCCAACCAGTTGGCCCATGCCCTGGGCGAGCAGGGCGTAGGGCCCGACGTGCTGGTAGGTATCTGCATCGAGCGCTCCATCGAAATGGTGGTTGGCCTGCTGGCGATTCTCAAGGCCGGTGGCGCCTACGTGCCTCTCGACCCTGAGTACCCCCGGGAACGCCTGGCCTACATGATCGAAGACAGTGGCATTCAGTTGCTGCTCAGCCAGCAAAGCCTGCTGGCGTCGCTGCCCTTCGCCGGTATCCAGGTAATTGCCCTGGACCAGCCGGCGCTATGGCTCGACGGCTACAGCAGCGATTCACCGAACGTGGCCTTGCATGCCCTCAACCTGGCCTACGTGATCTACACCTCGGGCTCCACCGGCAAGCCCAAAGGCGCCGGCAATAGCCATCGCGCCTTGGTCAACCGCTTGAGCTGGATGCAACAGGCGTATGGCCTGGGCGCCAATGACGCGGTGTTGCAGAAAACCCCGTTCAGCTTTGACGTGTCGGTGTGGGAGTTCTTCTGGTCGCTGATGACCGGCGCCCGCCTGGTGGTCGCAGCGCCTGGCGAACACCGTGAACCGACGCGCCTGATTGACACCATTGGCCGACACGCCATCACCACCTTGCACTTCGTGCCGTCGATGTTGCAGGCGTTTATCCATGAGCCGGGCGTACAGGCGTGCGCAAGCCTCACGCGCATTGTGTGCAGCGGCGAAGCCTTGCCCCTGGACGCGCAACAGCAAGTGTTCGCCAAGTTGCCCGCTGCGGCGCTGTACAACCTCTATGGCCCGACCGAGGCGGCCATCGACGTCACGCACTGGACCTGCATTGACGAAGGCGCCGATAGCGTGCCCATCGGCCGCCCCATCGCCAATCTCGGCACCTACGTGCTGGACGCGCAACTCAACCCGGTGCCGGCCGGCGTCAGTGGCGAACTCTACCTGGGCGGCGTCGGCCTGGCGCGCAGTTACCATCGGCGCCCGGCGCTCACCGCCGAACGTTTTGTACCCAGCCCCTTTGTGACAGGCGAACGCCTGTATCGCACCGGTGACCGCGTGCGCCAACGTGCCGATGGGGTAATCGAATACCTCGGCCGTCTCGATCATCAGGTCAAGTTGCGCGGCTTGCGTATCGAGCTGGGCGAAATCGAAGCACGCCTGATGCAGCATCCACACGTGCGCGAAGCCGTGGTACTGGTACAGGGCGGCAAGCAGTTGGTCGCCTATCTTGTACACGCAGGCGAGGCGCCAACGGGCCTCAAGGAATGGTTGCTCAGCAGCTTGCCGGAATACATGGTGCCGACGCATTTCATTGCGCTGCCCAAGCTGCCGGTGACCGCCAACGGCAAGCTCGACCGCAAGGCGTTGCCAGTGCCGGATGCGGCCCAGCAGCAGGCATTTGTCGCCCCCCAAGGCGACCTGCAAACAGCCCTGGCTGCCATCTGGAGCGACGTGCTGGGCGTTGAGCAGGTCGGCCAGGACGATAACTTCTTCGAGCTGGGCGGCGATTCGATCATCTCTATCCAGGTGGTCAGCCGCGCCCGTCAGGCCGGCATTCGCCTGAGCCCGCGTGACCTGTTCCAGTACCAGAACATCCGCAGCCTGGCTCTGGTGGCGCGCTTCGAGCAGGTCAGCGTGATAGACCAGGGCCCGGTCAGTGGCGAGGTCATGCTGACGCCCGTCCAACACAGTTTTTTCGACCAGCCGATCCCGTCGCGGCATCACTGGAATCAATCCTTGTTGCTGGTGCCCGGCGAGGTGCTTGAAGCTGCACGGTTGGAGGCCGCGCTGGCGCGGTTGATCCAGCATCACGACGCTTTGCGCCTGCGCTTTGTGCAGCAGGCTGGCGGCTGGCAGCAGAGCCATGCTGCCTATGTCAGCGAACCGCTGTTGTGGCAATGCCAGGCCGGCACCGACGCTGAACTGGCGGCGCTGTGTGATGAAGCCCAGCGCAGCCTTGACCTTGCCCAAGGCCCGCTGCTGCGCGCCGCGTTGGTGAGCATGGCCGATGGCAGCCAGCGTGTGCTGTTGGTGATCCATCACTTGGTGGTGGATGGTGTGTCCTGGCGCATCCTGCTCGAAGACCTGCAACAGGCCTACCGCGAACAGGTGCTGCCGGCAAAAACCAGTGCCTACCAGCGCTGGGCGCAACAGTTGCACCGCCACGCGCAGACCGTCGAGGAGCAACTGCCGTACTGGCAAGCCCAATCCATCGGCGCCGAGCTGCCGTGTGATCACCCCGAAGGCGGCCTGCAAAACCGCCTGGGTGCCAAGCTGGAAACACGCCTCGACGTCGAGCACACCCGCCGACTGCTGCAAGACGCGCCAGCGGCCTATCGCACCCAGGTCAACGACCTGCTGTTGACCGCCCTGGCGCGGGTGATCAGCCGTTGGAGCGAGCAACCTGCTGCGCTCATTCAATTGGAAGGTCACGGCCGTGAAGATCTGTTTGACGACATCGACCTGAGCCGCACCGTCGGCTGGTTCACCAGCCTGTACCCGGTGCGTCTGCACGCCGAAGGCGAGTTGCCCGAGGCGATCAAGGCGGTGAAGGAACAACTGCGCGCCGTGCCCGACAAAGGCCTGGGCTACGGCCTGCTGCGCTACCTGGGCGCGCCACACGCGCAGGAAAGCCTGGCGAACCTTACCGCGCCGCGCATCACCTTCAACTACCTGGGCCAGTTCGACCGTCAGTTCAACGAGTCGGCACTGTTCGTGCCGGCCAGTCAGGGCAGTGGCCAGGCCCAGGATCCAGAGGCACCGCTGGCCAACTGGCTGACGCTGGAAGGTCAGGTGTATGGCGGCGAGCTGTCGTTGCAATGGGGGTTCAGCCGGGAGATGTTCGAGGCGGCAACTGTTCAAGGTCTGGCGGACGAGTACGCAGCCGAACTCAGGGTGCTGATCGAGCATTGTTGTGCCACGCCGGCAGGCCAGGTGAGCCCGTCGGATTTCCCGCTGGCACGCCTCACCCAGCAGCAACTGGATGCCTTGCCCGTGGCCGGGCCGGCGATTGCCGACCTTTATCCGCTGTCGCCGATGCAGCAAGGCATGCTGTTCCACACCCTGTTGGAACCTGAGGCCCAGGCCTACATCAACCAGTTACGCCTCGACATCGAGGGCCTTGATTTGCTCGCCTTCGGGCGTGCCTGGCAGGCTGCGCTGGATCGTCACGACATCCTGCGCAGCAGCTTCCATTGGCTGGGCCTGGACAGTGCTCATCAGCTGATCCAGCGCCAGGTCGACCTGCAACTGCAAGTGATCGAAGACCCCGACGCCGATTTCGACACCCTGGCCCAGGCCGAACGCGAACGCGGTTTTGCCCTGAATGCCGCGCCGCTGTTTCGCCTGACGCTGGCGCGCGGTGCCGGTGCGGCCTGGCACTTTATCTTCACCAGCCACCACATCCTCATGGACGGCTGGAGTAACGCGCAGTTGCTCGGTGAAGTCATCGCTCACTATGCGGGGCAGGCAGTGCCGGCGCCGCTCGGGCAGTTCCGCGATTACCTCGCCTGGCTGCAACAACAGTCCTCGGGCGAAGCGTTCTGGAAAACCGCCGTGGCGGCATTGCCGGCGCCGACCCTGCTGGCGCAAGCGTTGCGCAAGCCGATGGACGCGGTTGGCATGGCTGACCATCACGTGGCACTGGACAGCGACTTTACCCGCCGCCTCGCTGAGTTCGTACGCCAGCACAAAGTCACCCTCAATACCCTGTTGCAAGGGGCTTGGAGCCTATTGCTGCAACGCTACACCGGCCAGGACTGCGTCGCCTTCGGTGCCACCGTGGCCGGGCGTTCCGCACCGCTGCCGGGGATCGAGCAGCAACTGGGCCTGTTCATCAACACCTTGCCGATCATCAGCACAGCCTCGCCAGCCCAGTCGGCCGCGACGTGGCTCAGCGAACTGCAAGCGCTCAACCTCAGCCTGCGCGACCATGAACATGTGCCGCTCTACGACATCCAGGGCTGGGCTGGCCAGCAGGGCGCGCTGTTCGACACCTTGCTGGTGTTCGAGAACTTCCCGGTCGCCGAGGCGCTCAAGCAAGGCGCGCCGGCCGGCCTGACCTTCGGTCGCCTGCACAACCATGAGCGCACGCACTATCCATTAACCCTGGGCATCGAACTGGGCGCCAGCCTGCGCCTGGAATTCAGTTATGACCGTGCCCAATTCAGCGAGGCGCACGTGGCGCAGTTGAGCGCCAACCTGCAACACCTGCTGGCGCAATTGCTCGCAGACGCTCACATGCCGCTGGGCAACCTGCGCCTTCTCGACGCCCCAGCGCAACGGCAGATGGTCGCTCTGAGCCGCTCAGCCGCAGCGCCCCAGGCCAACGAACGCGTGCATCAGCGTATCGCAGCCCAGGCCGAGGCGACGCCAGACGCTTTGGCTGTACAGGCCGGTGACGCCAGCTTGAGTTACGCCCAGTTGAACCAGCGCGCCAACCGCCTGGCCCATCGCCTGTTGGCGCTTGGTGTCGGCCCCGGCCAACGGGTGGGCCTGGCTTCGCGGCGTGGGCCGCAGTTGATCGTCAGCCTGCTGGCAGTGCTCAAAAGCGGGGCGGCCTACGTACCGCTGGACCCTGAATACCCGGCGGAACGTTTGGCCTACATGCTCGCCGACAGCCGCCTGGACGTGCTGCTCAGCGAAACCGGCTTGCTCGCCGACTTGCCTTTGCCCCGCGGCCTGACCCGCATGGATTTCAGTGCCAGTGGCGACGAACTGACCGGCTACCCGACAACCAATCCGCCTAATCACGCGGCGGCGGCTGACCTGGCCTATGTGATCTACACCTCTGGCTCCACCGGCCAGCCCAAAGGCGTGGCCATCGACCATGCCGCCCTCGGCCAGTTCTGTGACAGCGCCACGCTGTACAGCCGACTTTGCGCCGAGGACCGCGTGTTGCAGTTTGCGACCTTCAGTTTCGATGGTTTTGTCGAGCAATGCTTCCCGCCCCTGTGTGCGGGCGCGGCGTTGATCATGCGTGGCGATGAACTCTGGGATGCCGGCCAACTGGCGCAAGAGATTGTCGAGCAGGGCGTGACCCTGGCCGATTTGCCCGCCGCCTACTGGTACCTGTTGGCGCAAGAGTGCGCCGAGCACCGTCGCTCCCTGGGCAAGCTGCGCCAGGTGCATGTGGGGGGTGAAGCCATGTCAGTGGAGGGCGTGCGTGCCTGGCACGCCGCGGGCTTGGGCAATGTGAGCCTGGTCAACACCTACGGGCCGACCGAAGCCACGGTGGTCTCCAGCGTGCATGAGTGCCAATTGGCCGATGCCAACGACGCCTACGGCGTGCCAATCGGGCAGGCGATTGCCGGGCGCGGCCTGTATGTACTCGACAGCGGTTTCGAACTGTTGGCCACCGATGGCGTGGGCGAGCTGTGCATTGGTGCCGAGGTTGGCTTGGCGCAACGCTACTTCGACCGCCCGGCGCTGACCGCCGAGCGCTTCTTGCCGGACCCGTTTTCCGCCATGCCCGGTGCGCGGCTTTATCGCAGTGGCGACTTGGCCCGGTACAACCCGGCGGGTGCGCTGGAGTACGTTGGGCGTATCGACCATCAAGTGAAGATTCGTGGCCTGCGTATCGAAATGGGCGAAATCGAAGCCAGCCTGCAAGCCTTGCCCAACGTGCGAGAAGCCGCCGTGCTTGCGCAGCCGAGCGCGACCGGCGTGCAGTTGGTGGCGTACGTGGTGCCAGCCGAAGGCCAAGCGCTGGAGGCCCAGGCACTGGCGGCGCGCTTGCGCCAGACGTTGCCGGACTACATGGTGCCGGGCCATTGGGTGTTCCTCGATGCCTTGCCGTTGAACCACAACGGCAAGCTCGACCGCCGTGCGCTGCCCACACCCGACCTGAACCAGGCCAGCGCCGCCTACGTGGCGCCGCAAAGTCCATTGCAAATCCAGTTGGCGGCGATCTGGCAAGCAGTGTTGCAGGTCGAGCAGGTTGGCCTGGAAGATCACTTCTTCGAACGCGGCGGCCACTCCTTGCTGGCCACCCAAGTGATCTCCCGGGTGCGCCACGATCTCAAGCTGGAAGTGCCGTTGCGGGCCCTGTTCGAACAGCCGACGCTGGCCGCTTTCGCAGCGGCGTGCGCAGGCGTGCAGGCCGATACCGCGCCTGTGATGCAGGCGGTTGGCCGTGAGCAGCCGCTGGCGTTGTCCTTTGCCCAGGAGCGGCAGTGGTTTCTCTGGCAATTGGATCCCACCAGCGCGGCCTATCATGTGCCCAGCGCCTTGCACCTGCGCGGTGAACTCCACATCGCGGCGCTGGAGCGCGCCGTCGAGGCCCTGGTGCAGCGCCATGAACCACTGCGCACCACCTTCGTGGAGTCGGGCGAGCACGCCGTGCAAGTCATCCACCCAAGCCTGGCAGTGCCGGTTGAACAACAAGAGGTCGACGCCGGCGCTATCGAGCAGGCTGTCACCGAAGAGATCCAGCGCCCGTTCGACCTGCGCAACGGCCCGCTGATGCGCGTCAAGTTGCTGATCGTCGCGCCTGATCACCATGTGCTGGTCATCACCCAGCACCACATCATCTCTGACGGCTGGTCGATGCAAGTGATGATCGACGAGTGGGTGGCGCTGTACCAAGGCGACGCAGGGTTGCCGGCCTTGCCGATCCAGTACGCCGACTACGCCCAGTGGCAGCGCGACTGGATGGCGGCTGGGGAACAACAACGCCAGCTCGATTACTGGTGCGCTCGTCTGGGGCACGAACATTCGTTGCTGGACCTGCCGCTGGACTATCCACGCCCCGCAGTGCAGAGCCATCGTGGCGCGCGCCGCCAGATTCATCTGGAGCGTGCGCTGCTGACTGAACTCAAGGCCCTGGCCCAGCGTCAGGACGTGACGCTGTTCATGCTGTTGCTGGCCTCGTTCCAGACCTTGCTGCACCGCTACAGCGGCCAGGCACAGGTGCGTGTCGGCGTACCGGTCGCCAACCGTAATCGCTTCGAAACCGAGCGACTGCTGGGCTTTTTCGTCAACACCCAGGTGCTGCAAGCTGACGTGCACGGGCAGATGCCGTTCGACCAGTTGCTGGCCCAGGTCAAGCAGCGTGCCCTGGAGGCGCAGGCCCATCAGGACCTGCCGTTCGAGCAGCTCGTGCAAGTGTTGCAGCCCGAGCGCAGCCTGAGCCATAACCCGCTGTTCCAGGTGATGTTCAACCATCAGGACAGCCTGCGTTCAGCCCCGGTGCAATTGCCCGGCCTGGATTTGCAGCCCGTGGATTGGGCCGGTCACAGCACGCAATTCGACCTGAACCTGGAAACCGAGGAGTCGGCGGACGGTCTCTGGGCCTCGCTGACTTACGCCACGGATCTGTTTGACGCGGCGACCGTGGAACGCCTGGCCGAGCATTGGCAAAACCTGCTGCGCGCGGTCCTGCAGGATGCCTCGGTGGCCTTGGACGACCTGGCGATGCTCAGCCCGTCGCAATGGCAGCACATGGTGCACGACTGGAACCGCAGCGACACCGACTACCCACGCGAACGCTGTGTACACCAGTTGTTTGAGGCCCAGGCCGCGGCGCAACCCGACGCCATCGCGCTGCATTTCAATGATGAGCGCCTGAGCTACGGCGAACTCAACCGTCGCGCCAATCGGCTCGCCCATCGTCTGATCGACATGGGCGTCGGCCCGGACGTGCTGGTTGCAGTACACGTGGAGCGTTCCCTGGACATGGTGGTTGGCTTGCTCGCGACCCTCAAGGCCGGTGGCGCCTATGTGCCGCTCGACCCGCAATTCCCGGCAGAGCGCCTGGCCTACATGCTTGAAGACAGCCGCGCCCGGGTATTGCTGACCCAACCGCACCTGCTGGGGCACCTGGCTCAGCCGCACGGCGTGCAGGTGCTGATGGTGGAGGAGGCCGGCACAGCGCAGCACAATCCCCAGGTTGCCGTGACACCGGAGCATCTGGCCTACGTGATCTACACCTCTGGCTCCACTGGCAAGCCCAAAGGGGTGATGGTTCGTCACAAGGCGCTGTGCAGCTTCACCAGCGGCATGGCCGGCACGTTGAGTATCGGCCAGGATGCGCGGCTGTTGTCGCTGACCACCTTCTCGTTCGACATCTTCGCCCTGGAGCTGTATGTGCCGCTGAGTGTCGGCGGTACCGTGGTGCTGAGCACCCAGGCAACGGCCCTCGACCCCGAGGCGATCCTCGATCTGGCCCAGCGTCAGGCGGCGAATGTGCTGCAAGCCACGCCTTCGACCTGGCGCATGTTGCTCGACAGCCCACGGGCTCATTCACTGCGTGGCATCGCCTGCCTGTGCGGTGGCGAAGCGCTGCCCGTCGATTTGGCCCAGCGCATGCTCGACCTGCAAGGCCCGTTGTGGAACCTCTATGGCCCGACGGAAACCACCATCTGGTCGGCGGCTCATCGTTTGCATCAGGCATTGCCGTTCGTTGGACGGCCCATCGCCAATACCGGCTTGTTCATCCTCAATGCCGGTCTCACGCCATGCCCCCAAGGTGTGTCCGGTGAGCTGCTGATCGGCGGTGTCGGCCTGGCGCGGGGTTACCACGGGCAGCCGGCGCTGACCGCCGAACGCTTCGTGCCCAACCCGTTTGGGGTTCCGGGCGAACGCCTGTACCGTACCGGCGACCTGGCACGCTATCGGGCCGACGGCGTGGTGGAATACATCGGCCGCGTCGACCATCAGGTCAAGGTCCGGGGTTTCCGTATCGAGCTGGGTGAAATCGAAGCCTGCTTGCGTGAGTTCGACGGCGTACGCGAAGCCGTGGTGTTGGCCGATAACGACCGGCTGATCGCTTACCTGGTCAGCGCCGCGCCGCAGGCGTCGCAGGTCTATAAAACCGCGCTGCGCGAGCGCTTGCCGGACTACATGGTGCCCGCGCAGTGGCTGTTCCTCGACAGCCTGCCGCTGACCCCCAACGGCAAGCTCGACCGCAAGGCATTGCCCAAACCGGATGCCAGCCTGTCGCTCAAGGGCCATGTAGCGCCCGTCACCCCGCGTGAGCAGCAGGTAGCGGCGATCTGGGCCGAGGTACTGGAATTGCCCCGGGTGGGCCTCGACGATCATTTCTTCGAGTTGGGCGGGCATTCATTGCTGGCCACGCGGGTGGTGTCACGGGTGCGTCAGGCCCTGGCGCTGGAAGTCCCACTCAAGGCCTTGTTCGAACAGCCGCTACTGGGTGATTTCGTGCGGGCCTTGGGCGAGGAGGGCGTCACCGCGCCGGCATTGATCAAGGCCGACCGCACGCAGCCTCTGCCGCTGTCTTATGCCCAGGAGCGCCAGTGGTTCCTCTGGCAACTGGACCCGGCCGGCGCCGCGTATCACATCCCCAGCGCCTTGCGTTTGCAAGGGCCGTTGGACCTGACCGCGCTGCAAGAGAGCTTTGATAGCTTGCTGGCTCGCCATGAAAGCCTGCGCACGTATTTCCGTCAGGACGCCACCGGCGCGGTTCAAGTCATTGACGCCCAGGGCCGGGTCGATATCGAGCAGGTCGACAGCGACTATGCCGGCCTCAAGGCGCGGGTCGCGCAGGTGGTCGCCCAGCCTTTCGACCTGCTGCGTGGGCCGCTGCTGCGGGCCACCTTGCTGCGCCTGGCCGAGGACGACCACGTGCTGGTGCTGGTGCAGCATCACATCGTTTCTGACGGCTGGTCGATGCAGTTGATGGTCGAGGAGTTGGTGCAGGCGTATGCCGCTAACAGCCAAGGCCAAGACGTGCAATTGCCGGCGCTGCCGATCCAGTACGCCGATTATGCCGTGTGGCAGCGCGGTTGGATGGAGGCGGGGGAGCAGGCGCGTCAACTGGCCTACTGGCGCGAGCTGTTGAGCGGCGAGCAACCGGTGCTGGAGTTGCCGTTCGACCATCCGCGCCCGGCACAGCCAAGCCATCGTGGCGCACGCTTGGGTATCGAGTTGCATCCGGAGTTGTTGGGCAGTTTGCGCGCACTGGCGCAGCACGCTGGCGTCACGCTGCCGATGCTGCTGCTGGCGTCTTACCAGGCGTTGCTGCATCGCTACAGCGGCCAGGAAGATGTGCGCGTGGGCGTGCCGATTGCCAACCGCAATCGCCTGGAAACCGAGGGGTTGATCGGCTTCTTCGTCAACACCCAAGTGCTCAAGGCCGATATCCACGGGCAAATGAGCACCGAGCAACTGCTGCACCAGGTGCGTCAGCGTTCCCTGGAGGCCCAGGCTCACCAGGACCTGCCGTTCGAACAGCTTGTGCAGGCATTGCAACCGGAGCGCAGCCTTAGCCTGAGCCCGTTGTTCCAAGTGTTGTTCAACCACCGTGTGAGCGCTGCCGACAGCCATCTGCATCGCCTGGCCGACCTGCACGTCGAAGTCCTGGACCTGGACGAAGGCGTGGCCCAGTTCGACCTGGCGCTGGATGTGGAAGAAAGCCAGACGGCCCTGCGTGCCTCTCTGAGTTATGCCACCGATCTGTTCGCCGTGGCGACCATCGAGCGCATGGCCGGGCATTGGCAGAACCTCTTGCGGGCAATGGTGATCGACCCACAGCAACCCATCAGCCAATTGAGCTTGCTGGGCGAGGATGAGCAACAGCAGATTCTTGAGCTGTGGAATCAGGCCGACACCGGTTTTTCAGCCGAGCGCCTGGTGCATGAATTGGTCGGCGATTGCGCCCGGCAAACCCCGGACGCAGTGGCGGTTAAATTCGATACTCAAACCCTGACTTACGGTGAACTGGATCGCCAGGCCAATCGCCTGGCCCGTGCCCTGATCGCCCGTGGTGTCGGCGCGGAAGTGCGGGTGGCCATCGCCATGCCGCGCAGTGCCGAGATCATGGTGGCGTTCCTGGCGGTGATGAAAGCCGGTGGTGTGTATGTGCCGCTGGATATCGAATACCCACGTGATCGCCTGCTGTACATGATGCAAGACAGCCGTGCGCAACTGCTGCTGACTCACAGCCGGGCGTTGCAGCAACTGCCAGTCCCCGAGGGCCTGGATACCCTCGCGATTGATCGCACCGAAGAGTGGGCCGGTTACAGCGATACGGCACCGGATGTGGCGCTGGACGGCGACAACCTCGCCTACGTGATCTACACCTCCGGCTCCACCGGTTTGCCCAAGGGCGTGGCGGTGTCACATGGTCCACTGGTAGCGCATATCATCGCCACTGGCGAGCGCTATGAAACCTCACCGGCCGATTGCGAACTGCACTTCATGTCGTTCGCTTTCGACGGCTCCCACGAAGGCTGGATGCACCCGCTGATCAACGGCGCCAGCGTGTTGATCCGTGACGACAGCCTGTGGCTGCCGGAATACACCTACGAGCAGATGCATCGCCACGACGTGACCATGGCGGTATTCCCTCCGGTGTACCTGCAACAGTTGGCCGAACATGCCGAGCGCGATGGGAACCCACCGCCAGTGCGGGTGTACTGCTTCGGTGGTGATGCCGTTGCTCAAGCCAGCTATGACCTGGCTTGGAGAGCGCTGAGACCCAAGTACTTGTTCAACGGCTATGGGCCGACGGAAACCGTGGTCACGCCGCTGCTGTGGAAGGCACGCAAGGGCGACCCTTGCGGCGCCGTCTACGCGCCCATCGGCACCTTGCTGGGCAACCGCAGCGGTTATGTATTGGACACGCAACTGAACCTGCAACCCATCGGCGTGGCCGGCGAGTTGTACCTAGGCGGCGAGGGCGTGGCGCGGGGTTATCTGGAGCGCCCGGCACTGACTGCCGAGCGTTTCGTGCCGGACCCGTTCGGCAAGCCCGGCAGTCGCGTGTATCGCAGTGGTGACCTGACTCGCGGGCGTCCGGATGGCGTAGTGGATTACCTGGGCCGTGTCGACCATCAGGTGAAGATTCGCGGTTTCCGTATCGAACTGGGGGAAATCGAAGCGCGCTTGCGTGAGCAAGCCAGTGTCGGTGAAACCGTGGTGGTCGCCCAGGAGGGGCCGACCGGCAAACAACTGGTGGCCTATGTGGTACCGGCCGACGCCAGCCTGGCCGACCAGGTTGAGTTCCGTGACGCCCTGCGTCGTGCCCTGAAAGCCGACCTGCCGGACTACATGGTGCCCAGCCACTTCGTATTCCTGGCGCAGATGCCGCTGACCCCCAACGGCAAGCTCGACCGCAAAGGCCTGCCGGTGCCGGATGCGAGCCAGATGCAGCAGCAGTACCTGGCTCCGCAAACCGAGCTTGAGCAGCAGATCGCCACAATCTGGGCCGACATCCTGCACCTGCCGCAAGTGGGCCTGAACGACAACTTCTTTGATGTCGGTGGCCACTCCTTGCTGGCGATCCAGATTACCTCGCGGGTGCAGGCCGAGCTCGGCCTGGACGTACCGTTGATGGAACTGTTCCAGACCGAATCGCTGCGCGCCTACGTGCAGGCCGCAGCCACTTTCCGCGCCGGCAGCGTGGAAGATTTTGATGACCTTCGTGACTTTTTGAGCGAACTAGAGGCGATTTGAACCATGCTTTCCAACCCTAATACCGACCTGGTGTCGCGCTTTCTTCGCTTGCCTCTGGAGCAGCGCCAGCAGTTTTACCAGCGCCTGCAAAGCCGGGGCATGAGTTTCGCTCAACTGCCGATTGCTCCCACCCGCCACGACAGCGACACACCGACGTTGTCTTACGCCCAGGAACGCCAGTGGTTCCTCTGGCAACTGGACGAGGACAGTACCGCCTACCACATCCCTGGCGCCCTGCGTTTGCACGGGCACTTGGACCTGGCAGCGTTACAACGCAGTTTCGACAGCCTGCTGGCCCGGCATGAAAGCTTGCGCACGCAATTGGTCGAGGACGATGAACGTCTGTGGCAGGCAGTGATGCCGCAGGCGCGGGTGCAGATCCAGCAGGCGCATGTCGACCAAGCGCAGTTGATGGCGCGGGTGGAAGAGGAGGTGGCGCGGCCGTTCGATTTGCACCAGGCGCCGTTGTTGCGTGTGACGCTGTTGCAACTGGCCGAGGATGAGCATGTGCTGGTGATGGTGCAGCACCACATCGTCTCCGATGGCTGGTCGATGCAGGTGATGGTGGAGGAACTGGTGCAGCTCTACGCCGCCCATAGCCAGGGCCATGACCTGCAACTCCCGGAACTGCCGATCCAGTACGCCGACTACGCGCTGTGGCAACGCGGCTGGATGGAAGCCGGGGAACAGGCGCGCCAACTCGCGTATTGGCAGGCCCTGCTGGGCGGCGAGCAACCGGTGCTGGAATTGCCGCTTGACCGCCCGCGCCCGGCGCAGCAAAGCCATCGCGGTGCAAGCCTGCAGGTGCATCTGCAACCGACGTTGGTGGCGGGCCTCAAGCGCCTGGCGCAGCAAGAGGGCGTGACCGCGTTCATGCTACTGCTGGCGTCGTTCCAAGCCCTGTTGTATCGCTACAGCGGGCAGTCGGATATCCGCATTGGCGTGCCGAACGCCAACCGTAACCGCGTCGAAACCGAGCGGCTGATCGGCTTCTTCGTCAACACCCAGGTACTCAAGGCTGACCTTGACGGGCAGATGAGCTTTGCCGAGCTGCTGCAACAAACCAAACGCCGCGCCCTCGAGGCCCAGGCTCATCAGGACCTGCCGTTCGAGCAACTGGTGGTGGCATTGCAGCCTGAACGCAGCTTGAGCCATAACCCGTTGTTCCAGGTGATGTTCAACCACCAGACCGAGGCCCAGGGCGGCCGCGAAGGCCAACAGTTGCCGGGCCTGCGTGTGGTGGAACTGGACTGGGACAGCCAGACCACCCATTTTGACCTGAGCCTGGACACCCATGAATCCGCCGACGGGCTTTGGGCCGCGCTGACCTACGCCACCGACCTGTTCGATGCCGCCACCATCGAGCGCTTGGCGCAACATTGGCAGTACCTGCTGCAGGCGGTGGTGAGTGCACCCCGCAGCCGCCTCTGCGAGCTGCCGATGGTGGGTGCCGCTGAGCAACACAGGATGCTCCAGGACTGGAACACCCCGGCTGGTGTCACCCCCTTTGAGGCTGTGCACCGGCTGTTTGAAGCCCAGGCTGATCAGCAGCCGGAACGTCAGGCCCTGGCCCTGGATGAGCAGGCCCTCAGCTACGGAGAACTGAACCGTCAGGCCAACCGCCTGGCGCATTACCTGCTGGCCCAGGGCGTCGGCCCCCAAGGGCTGGTGGGGATCGCCGTGGAGCGCTCTTTTTCCATGGTGGTCAGCTTGCTCGCGGTGCTCAAGACAGGAGCGGCCTATGTGCCGCTGGACCCTGAGTACCCCCGCGAACGCCTGGCGCATATGCTTGAGGACAGTGGTGTGGGCCTGGTGTTGACCCAATCCCACCTGCATGGGCGTCTGCCGTTGCCGGCCCGGGTGCTGGCGGTGGACATCGACCTGGTCCAGGCGCAGTTGGCGTTGTGTGCCGACAGTAATTTACCGGTTGATGTCGAGCCCCAGAGCCTTGCGTATGTGATCTACACCTCCGGCTCCACAGGCAAGCCCAAGGGGGTTGCCATCAGCCAGGCTGCACTGAGTGAGTTTGCTGGCATCGCGGCGGATTACTCGCAGCTGGTTGCCCAGGACCGAGTGCTGCAGTTTGCCACCTTGAACTTCGACGGTTTCGTCGAGCAGCTATATCCAGCCCTGACCCTCGGCGCCACCGTGGTACTGCGTGGCCCGCAGTTATGGGACGGTGCCGAGCTGTATCGGCAGATCATCGCCCAGGGCATTACCCTGGCCGACTTGCCCACGGCCTACTGGAAGCTGTTCCTGCAAGATTGCCTGGCAGCAGGCCCAAGGACCTATGGTGCTTTGCGCCAGATCCATATCGGCGGCGAAGCCATGCCGTTGGACGGCCCACTATTGTGGCAGCGCGCCGGGCTCGGCCATGTGCGCTTGCTCAATACCTACGGGCCTACCGAGGCCACCGTGGTTTCCAGCGTGCTGGACTGCACTGACCCGAGCGCCGTCGGCGCCGGCGGTGCCGGCGGTGCCAGCCCCATTGGCCGGGCGCTGCCAGGGCGTGGCCTGTATGTGCTGGACCGTGACCTGAACCTGCTACCGCTGGGCGCCGTGGGTGAACTCTATATCGCCAGCGCCAATGGCTTGGCCCGTGCGTATTTGCAACGGCCAGGCCTGACCGCCGAGCGCTTTGTCGCTGATCCGTTCAGCCCATCCGGCGAGCGCCTGTACCGCACCGGCGACCTGGCGCGTTATCGCGCCGATGGTGTGGTGGAATATGTCGGGCGGGTCGATCACCAGGTCAAGGTCCGTGGCTTTCGCATAGAACTGGGTGAGATCGAAACCGTGCTGCTGGCCCAGGACAGCGTGCGTGAAGCGCTGTTGCTGGCTGCCGACAACCAACTGCTGGCCTACCTGGTGCCTGCGCAGACGCTGTCTGAAACCGAGCGCGCCGAGGTGAGCGAACAGCTGATGGCCACCTTGCGCGACCACCTGCCGGACTACATGGTGCCGGCGCACCTGATCTTCCTCGACCGCATGCCGCTCAACCCCAACGGCAAGCTGGATCGCCAGGCCCTGCCCAAGCCAGATGCCAGCGTGGAACAACAGGATTGGCGAGCGCCGGTCACCCCGTTGCAACAACAGGTGGCGGCGATCTGGGCGGCTATTCTGGGGGCCGAACGGGTGGGCTTGAACCAGCACTTCTTCGAACTGGGAGGGCATTCCCTGTTGGCAATGCAGGTGGTGTCACGCATCCGCCAGACCCTGAGCCTGGAAGTGCCGCTCAAAGCCGTGTTCGAACACCCGCGGCTGGAGGCGTTTGTCGCGGCCTTGCAAACCCAGGAGAGCCTATTGCCAACGGCGCCGGCCCTACTGCCGGCGGGGCGCGTGCAGCCGTTGCCACTGTCTTACGCCCAGGAGCGACAATGGTTTCTCTGGCAACTGGAACCCCACAGCGCGGCGTATCACATTCCCAGCGCGCTGCGCCTGAAAGGGCAATTGGACCTGGCTGCGTTGCAACGCAGTTTCGATAGCTTGCTGGCGCGTCATGAAAGTCTGCGCACCCATATCCGCCAGGATCACGACGGCGCGGTGCAAGTGATTGAGCCGCCAATGTCCTTGCCGATCACCCAGGCTGATGTCGATGACGCCCAGCTCAAAGCCAGGGTGCAAGCGCTGATCGCCCAGCCGTTCGACCTGCAACAAGGCCCGTTGCTGCGCGTCACGCTGTTGCGCCTGGCCGCCGACGAGCATGTGTTGGTGTTGGTGCAGCATCACATCGTCTCCGATGGTTGGTCGATGCAGTTGGTGGTCGAGGAACTGGTGCAGTTGTATGCCGGTTACAGCCAAGGCCAGGACGTGCAGTTGCCGGCGCTGCCGATCCAGTATGCCGACTATGCCGTATGGCAGCGCAATTGGATGGACGCCGGTGAAAAGCAACGTCAACTGGCCTACTGGCGTGAACTGTTGGGCGGTGAGCAGAGCGTGCTGGAGTTGCCGTTCGATCATCAGCGCCCGGCTGTGCAGAGCCACCGCGGCGCGCGCCTGGCGTTCGAGCTGGCGCCCGAACTCACCCAGGGGCTCAAGGCTTTGGCCCAACAGCAGGGCGTGACCCTGTTCATGTTGTTGCTGGCATCGTTCCAGACCTTGTTGCACCGCTACAGCGGCCAGGAAGAAATACGTGTCGGCGTGCCGATTGCCAACCGCAATCGCAGCGAGACCGAGCGCTTGATTGGCTTCTTCGTCAACACTCAGGTGCTCAAGGCGGATGTGCATGGGCAGATGAGTGTCGAGCAGTTGCTGCAGCACGTTCGGCAACGCGCCCTGCAAGCCCAGGCCCACCAGGATTTGCCGTTCGAACAACTGGTGGAAGCCCTGCAACCTGAGCGTAGCCTGAGCCACAACCCGCTGTTCCAGGTCATGTTCAATCATCAGACTGACGTCGGCCAGGCTCAGGTTCAGCACCAATTGCCAGGGCTGCGGGTAGAAGGGCTGGACTGGGACAGCAAGACCGCACATTTCGACCTGGACCTGGATATTCAGGAGTCCACCGAAGGTATATGGGCCACCTTGGGTTATGCCCAGGACCTGTTCGAAGCCAGCACCGTGCAACGCATGGCGCGTCACTGGCAGAACCTGCTGCAAGGTATGGTCGCCAACCCACGACAGCAGCTCAGCCAGTTAAGCCTGCTGGACGCGACCGAACAACAACAGATCCTGCAACTGTGGAACCGCACGGAGTCTGGCTTTTCGGCCGAGCGCCTGGTGCATCAACTGTTTGCCGATCGCGCCCGGGCAAACCCGACTGCGGTGGCGGTGAAGTTCGACGCGCAAACCCTGAGCTACGGCGAACTGGATCGCCAGGCCAACCGCCTGGCCCATGCCCTGATCGCTCGTGGCGTCGGCCCGGAAGTGCGGGTGGCTATCGCCATGCCGCGCAGTGCCGAGATCATGGTGGCGTTCCTGGCGGTGATGAAAGCCGGCGGTGTGTACGTGCCGCTGGATATCGAATACCCACGTGATCGCCTGCTGTACATGATGCAAGACAGCCGCTCGAAATTGCTGTTGACCCATTCGGCCGTGCAACACCGGTTGCCGATCCCGGACGGCCTCGACGTCTTGGCGGTGGATCAGGTGCAAGCCAGGTCGGATTACAGCGATACGGCCCCGGATGTGGCGCTGGACGGCGACAACCTCGCCTACGTGATCTACACCTCCGGCTCCACCGGTTTGCCCAAGGGCGTGGCGGTGTCACACGGCCCGCTGGTGGCGCATATCATCGCTACCGGCGAGCGCTATGAAACCTCGC
Organism: Pseudomonas sp. Pse35; assembly: GCF_024519715.1. NCBI lineage: Bacteria > Pseudomonadati > Pseudomonadota > Gammaproteobacteria > Pseudomonadales > Pseudomonadaceae > Pseudomonas > Pseudomonas sp. Pse35. The sequence goes on from NZ_JALJRP010000025.1 coordinate 54,386, forward strand.
CGGCCGATTGCGAGCTGCACTTCATGTCGTTCGCTTTCGACGGCTCCCACGAAGGCTGGATGCACCCGCTGATCAACGGCGCCAGCGTGTTGATCCGTGACGACAGCCTGTGGCTGCCGGAATACACCTACGAGCAGATGCATCGCCATAACGTGACCATGGCGGTGTTCCCACCGGTGTACCTGCAACAGTTGGCCGAACATGCCGAGCGCGACGGCAACCCGCCGGCGGTGCGGGTGTACTGCTTTGGCGGTGATGCGGTGGCCCAGGCCAGCTATGACCTGGCGTGGCGCGCGCTGAAACCCAAGTACCTGTTCAACGGCTATGGCCCGACGGAAACCGTGGTCACACCGCTGTTGTGGAAGGCACGCAAGGGCGACCTATGTGGCGCCGTCTACGCGCCCATCGGCACTTTGTTGGGTAACCGCAGTGGCTACGTGTTGGATGCGCAACTGAACCTGCAACCCATCGGCGTAGCCGGCGAGTTGTACCTGGGCGGCGAGGGCGTGGCCCGGGGTTATCTGGAGCGTCCGGCGTTAACCGCCGAACGCTTCGTGCCGGACCCGTTCGGCAAGCCCGGCAGTCGCGTATATCGCAGCGGCGACCTGACCCGCGGGCGTCCGGATGGCGTGGTGGATTACTTGGGGCGTGTGGACCATCAGGTGAAGATTCGCGGTTTCCGTATCGAACTGGGGGAAATCGAAGCGCGCTTGCGTGAGCAAGCCAGTGTCGGTGAAACCGTGGTGGTGGCCCAGGAGGGGCCGACCGGCAAACAACTGGTGGCCTATGTCGTACCACTGGACCCGACGCTCCTGGGTGATGCTGTCGCTCAATCAAACGGTCGCGAAACCTTGCGGCGCGCCTTGAAAACCCGCTTGCCGGACTACATGGTGCCGACGCATTTGATGTTCCTTGAGCGTATGCCGCTGACCCCCAACGGCAAGCTCGACCGCAAGGGCTTGCCGCTGCCGGATGTGAGCCAGATGCAGCAGGTGTATGTGGCGCCCGAGAGCGAGTTGGAGCAGAAGATCGCCGCGATCTGGTCCGATGTGCTACGCCTGCCACAGGTGGGCCTGCATGATAATTTCTTCGAGCTGGGCGGCGATTCGATCATTTCGATTCAACTGGTCAGCCGCGCCCGCCAGGCGGGTGTGCGTTTCACGCCCAAGGAGTTGTTCCAGCATCAGACGGTGCAGAGCCTGGCGACGGTCGCGAGGGAAGGCGACGGTGTGGTGCAGATGGATCAGTCGCCGCTGACTGGCGATTTGCTGTTGTTGCCGGTGCAACACAGTTTTTTTGCCGATGAGATTCCCCAGCGTCATCACTGGAACCAATCTGCGGTGCTGCAACCGCACCAGCCGTTGCAGGTACCGCTGTTGTTGGCCGCACTGCAGGCGTTGATCGTGCATCACGATGCCTTGCGCAGCACCTTTGTCGAGGGCGCACAGGGCTGGAGCGCGGCCTACCGTGGTCCGGATCAGCACCAGGCTGAACAAGTGCTATGGCAAACCACATTGAACAGCGTCGAAGAACTTGAGGCTTTGGGCGAAGAGGCCCAACGCAGTCTCGACTTAGGCGCAGGCCCGTTATTGCGTGCGGTGTTGGCGCAGTTGGCCGACGGTTCACAGCGCTTGTTGCTGGTGATCCATCACTTGGTGGTGGACGGTGTGTCGTGGCGCATCCTGCTTGAAGACTTGCAAAGCACGTATCAGCAACTGGCCCAAGGCGCCCCTGTGACACTGCCAGCCAAGACCAGCGCCACCCGCGCCTGGGCTGCTCGCCTGCAGACCTACGCCCACAGTCCGGCGTTACAACACGAGCTGGCTTGGTGGCAGACGCAATTGCAGGGCAGTCCGGTCGGCTTGCCGGGCGCCGATCCACAGGCGAGCCTGAGCAACCAACTGGCCCTGAGTGTGAGCACACACCTGGATGCCACCTATACTCGGCGCTTGCTGCACGACGCGCCGAGTGCCTATCGCACCCAGATCAATGACCTGCTGTTGACTGCCCTGGCGCGAGTTATTACGCGCTGGAGCGGCGAGGCTTCGACGTTGATCCGGCTTGAAGGTCATGGCCGCGAAGATCTGTTCGATGACATCGATCTGACTCGCACTGTCGGTTGGTTCACCAGCCTTTACCCCGTGCAACTGGTACCGGCCGATTCCCTGGCTGCTTCCCTCAAGCGCATCAAGGAGCAGCTGCGAGCCGTACCCGACAAGGGCCTGGGGTTCGGTGCCCTGCGTTACCTGGGTAATGCCGCAACGCAACAGGCGTTGGCGGCCTTGCCGCAGCCACGTATCACCTTCAACTATCTGGGGCAGTTCGATGCCAGCTTCGACAGCGGCGAACAGCCAGGACTGTTCACGCCGACCGCTGATGCCAGCGGTGCCGAGCAAAGCCCGCAGGCACCTTTGGGCAACTGGCTGGAAATCAACGGTCAGGTCTATGGTGGCGAGCTGAAGTTGAACTGGAGTTTCAGCCAGGCGATGTTCGGTGAAGCAACCGTCAAATGCTTGGCCGACGACTATGCCTTGGAACTCAAGGCTCTGATTGATCATTGTTGTGAGTCGGCGCATCAGGGCGTGACGCCGTCGGACTTCCCGTTGGCGCGGTTGTCCCAGGACCAGTTGGATGGCTTGGCACTGAACGTGGCTGAGGTCGAAGACCTGTACCCATTGTCACCCATGCAGCAAGGCATGCTGTTCCAATCGCTGTACGGCGAAGGTTCGGGTGACTACATCAACCAGATGCGCATTGATGTGCAGGGCCTGGATGTGGCGCGCTTCCACCAGGCCTGGCAGGTGGCGGTGCAACGCCACGAGATCCTGCGTAGCGGTTTTGTCTGGCAGGCGGAACTTGAACAGCCTTTGCAGGTGGTCTACAAGCAGGTGCGCCTGCCGTTTATGGCGTTGGATTGGCAGACCCGTAAGGACTGCAACCAGGCCCTGGATGAGCTGGCCGAGTCGGCACGCACCCAGGGTTTTGTCCTGGAGCAGGCACCGCTGTTGAGCTTGACGCTAGTACGCACGGGGGCGACGAGCTACCACCTGATCTACACCAATCACCACATTTTGATGGATGGCTGGAGTGGTTCGCAGCTGTTCGGCGAGGTGTTGCAACAGTATGCCGGTGAGCCGCTGCCAGCGCCTACCGGGCGGTACCGCGACTACATCGCCTGGCTGCAGGCACAGGACAAAGCCGTCAGCCAGGCGTTCTGGCAGGCGCAACTGGTCAACTTGCAGGCGCCCACGCGCCTGGCCGATGCCATAGAGACTGAGGTGGATGCGGCCCAGGCGGTGAATGGCGAGCATCGCTTGAGCCTGGATGCTGCGCAAACCGAACACCTCAAAGCCTTCGCCCAACGTCACAAGGTGACCCTCAATACCCTGGTGCAAGGCGCCTGGTTGTTGCTGTTGCATCACCACACCGGGCAAGCCACCGTAGCATTCGGCGCCACGGTAGCAGGGCGTCCGGCGGAACTGCGTGGGATTGAACAGCAGGTCGGCTTGTTCATTAACACGCTGCCGGTGGTGGCGACGCCGGATGCGCAAATGTCGGTCAGCCATTGGCTGGAGCAACTTCAGCAACAGAACGTTGGCTTGCGTGAGCATGAACACACGCCGCTGTTCGAGATCCAGCGTTGGGCCGGGCTGGGTGGAGAGGCGCTGTTCGACAGTATCCTGGTGTTCGAGAACTACCCGGTGTCCGAGGCGCTGGAGCAGGGCGCACCGTCGGGGCTGCGTTTTGGCGCAGTGCACAGCCTGGAACAGACCCACTATCCATTGACCGTGTTGTTGGCTATTGGCCAGACACTGGGCTTGGAGTTCAATTACTCCCGCCACGCTTTCAGCGGCGCGCATATCCAGCGCTTGGCCGAGCACTTCCAGCATTTGCTGCTGGCCCTGGCCAGCGACGGCAGTCAACGCCTTGGCGCGTTGCCCTCAGTGGCGCAGGCCGAGCGGCAGTGGGTATTGCATGATTGGAATGCGACTGCGGTGGATTACCCGCTGGATCAAGCGGTCCACACGCTGATCGAGGCTCAGGTGCTGCGTACACCGGATGCACCTGCCTTGATTTTCGCGGGGCAAGCCTTGAGTTACAGCGAGTTGAACGCCCGGGCCAATCGCCTGGCGCATCGCTTGATGGCTGCCGGGGTTGGCCCGGATGTGCTGGTGGGGCTGTCGGCAGAGCGCTCGGTGGAGATGGTGGTTGGCCTGTTGGCGGTGCTCAAGGCCGGTGGCGCTTATGTGCCGCTGGACCCCGAGTATCCTCGTGATCGCCTGGCCTACATGCTGCAGGACAGTGGTGTGCAACTGCTGTTGACCCAGGCTCATCTACTGGCGCAACTGCCGGTTCCCGCCGGTGTACAAACCCTGGTGCTGGAATGTGGCGATACTTGGCTGGAAACCTTCAGCAGCCACAACCCGAATATCCCGGTGCACGGCGAAAGCCTTGCCTATGTGATCTACACCTCCGGCTCCACCGGTCAGCCCAAGGGCGCTGGCAACCGCCATATCGCGCTGACCAACCGCCTGTGCTGGATGCAACAGGCATATGGGCTCACGCCGCACGACAGCGTGTTGCAGAAAACTCCGTTCAGCTTTGACGTGTCGGTGTGGGAGTTTTTCTGGCCGCTGATGACCGGCGCGCGTCTGGTAGTGGCGGCACCGGGCGATCATCGTGATCCAGCCAGGCTGGTACGGCTGATCAACGAGCAACAGGTCACCACCTTGCATTTCGTGCCTTCCATGTTGCAAGCGTTCTTGCAAGACGCGGCGGTTACTTCATGCCAGAGCCTGCAACACATCGTTTGCAGTGGGGAAGCGTTGCCTGCGGATGCCCAGCAACAGGTGTTCGTCAAATTGCCCCACGCCGGCTTGTACAACCTGTACGGCCCTACCGAAGCCGCTATCGACGTAACCCATTGGACCTGTGTCGAGGAAGGTCGCGACGCCGTACCTATTGGCCGACCCATTGCCAACCTGGGCTGCTACGTGCTGGACGACAACCTGGAACCTGCGCCAGTGGGCGTGCTGGGCGAACTGTATTTGGGCGGTATTGGCTTGGCGCGGGGTTATCACCGCCGTGCGGCACTTACCGCCGAGCGGTTTGTGACCGACCCGTTCGGCAGCGGCACACGTCTGTATCGCACCGGTGACCTGGCGCGTTATCGCGACGATGGCGTGATTGAATATGCCGGGCGCATCGATCACCAGGTCAAACTGCGCGGCCTGCGCATAGAGTTGGGCGAAATCGAAGCGCGCCTGCTGGAGCTCGACAATGTCCGCGAAGCCGCGGTGCTGGCGGTGGACGGTACCCACCTGGTGGGTTACCTGGTGCTGCAACAGCCCCTTGAAGAGTGGAAGGCAGGGGTAGTTGCACACCTGGCCGAGCAGTTGCCCGACTACATGGTCCCGGCGCAGTGGGTGGTACTGGCGCAGATGCCGTTGAGCCCGAACGGCAAGCTGGACCGTAAGGCGTTGCCCAAGCCAGAGGCTCACGGTGCCGCGCAATTCCAGGCGCCCGTTAGCGAGATCGAGCAGCAAATCGCAGCGGTCTGGAGCGAGGTGCTGGAGGTGGAGCGCGTAGGGCTCAACGACAACTTCTTCGAGCTCGGTGGCCATTCATTGCGAGTGCTGATGCTCAAGGAGCGAATTCGCAAGGTCAGCGGCGTGAACCTGTCTGTCAGCCAACTGATGCTTAACCCTACTGTGGCGGGACAGGTCAAATGCCTGCAGGGCAATAGCCGGTCTTCGTTGATCGTCAAGCTCAACCAGCAGACGCAAGGCACGCCGTTGTTCCTGTTCCACCCAAGCTTCGGCTCGGTGCATTGCTACACCGCGATTGCCCTGGCCTTGCGCGAGCAGCGCCCGGTGTTCGGGGTCATGTGTCGTGCCTTGGCCGAAGAGGGCGCCACGGTGCCGCAATGGCAGGTAATGGTCGAAGACTACACCGCGCAATTGTTGGTGGCCCAACCCGAAGGCGCGTTCCGCGTGGGTGGCTGGTCATTGGGCGGCAACCTGGCGATGGAGGTCGCCTACGGCCTGGAGCAAGCCGGCCGAGAAGTGGAGTTTGTCGGCTGGATCGACGCTGCGCCGCCGCAATGGGTCAAACCCTATTGGGACGCAGTGGTGGTCGAGAACGCTCGCGAGATCTCAGCCAATGAGCGCCGCGCAGCGTTGCTGGGGGTTATGTTTCCTGAGTTCGCCGAGTCCATCCAACACGCCTGGCAGCAATGCCAACGGGATAGCGAGGATGAAACGGGACAATGGCGGGAATTTGTGAATTGGGCTGAACAGTCTTTGGGCGAAGCCTTCACGGTGATCAAGGATGAATTACTGCGTGGCAATGAGGCGCAGATTTCCTGGGACGTTGACCGGGCACTCAGTGAGCGTTTGCTGCAAGCTGACTTCAAGCCGATCAAGGCGCCCGTCACTTGTTGGTGGGCGTCCATGAGCCGGGCAGGGCGCTTCAAGGACCTGATCGAGCAGCAAATGGCAACGGTGATCAGCCAAGGGCGCATCGAGCGCTCAGTGATGATTGAGACCGATCATGATGGCATTATCGACAGCGCGGTGTTTATCAGCAGTTTGGTAGAGGCGTTGAGGTAAGCCGCCGCTCAATCACAAAAACCCGGATCCAGTGTCCGGGTTTTTTTATGCTCCAATCCCTCTTCGCCAGTATCTCTGCACGCCCAAAAAAAAGCCCGGTGAGCATGGGGTGCTCACCGGGCGTTTGATCGATCGACGCGTGGAATCAGAAGTCCCAGCGCGTGCTGACCATCACATTACGTGGCTCACCGTAGGCGGCCGAGTTATAGAAGCCCACGTTGGTGTAGTAAGACTTGTCGAAGATGTTGTTGAAGTTGACGGTAGCCGACAGGTTCTTGGTGACCTGGTAGCGGGTCATCAAATCCACCAACCAGTAGGACTCCTGGGTGATGTCCTGGTTTTTCTCAAGTGGCCCGTTCCAGATCTCGTTCCAACCTTTGGTCTGCCAGCGTACACCGCCACCGATGGTGAACTTGTCCAGGTCGCCCTTGAGTTTGTAGGTGGTGTTCAGGTTGACCTGATGCTCGGGTTCGAAGGTGGAGAGTTTCTTGTCGTCTTCGTCTCGTACGATCTTGTGGGTGTAGCCACCTTGAAGTTGCCAGCCTGGGCTCAACTCACCGGAAATTTCCGCTTCGTAGCCTTTGGTGACGGCCTTGGAGCTCTTGAACGCCCAGTTGTTCGGGGCAGGTGTCTGGTTGTTGTAGGCGTCATCCGAGATGGGGCGATTAGTCTCATGCACTTCGAAGTAAGCGATGCTGGTGTTGAGGCGGCCATCGAAAAACTCGCCTTTCAGGCCCAACTCGTAGTTCTGCCCTTCGTCTGGCTCCAGCAGCTTCTCGTTACGGTCCTTATAGGTGCTTTCCTGAGGTTGGAAGATATCGGTGTAGCTGGCGTATACCGAGAAGTTGTCATTGAGGTCGTAGATCACACCGGCGTAAGGAATGAACCGCCCGGTTTCCTTGTAGGAAGGGTTGTTGCCAGTCACGTGATAGTTGGCCACGCGCCCACCCAGGATCACGTTCAGGTCGTCAATCACGTTGAAACGCGCGGTCAGGTAATACCCGGTTTGACGGATAGTGTCGTCGATGTGCTGTTGGGCAGGACCGTAGATAGGCTTGGCGATATGGCCGTTCCAGTTATAGAAATCGACCTTGTTACCGCCAGGCCATTCCGGCGACCAGTACCCCTTGCCTTGCCAGCGTGAGGTGCCGATCGAGCCGCCCACCACCAGTTCATGCTCGCGGCCAAACAGGCTGAAAGGGCCGGTGGCGTAGAGGTCGGCCGAGGTGCTCTTGGTCTCGCCGGTGTATTTCTGCCCGTTGATCTCAGCGGTGCCATCGGCTGCCGGCTGGACGAATTGGATCGAACCCAGATCGGCGTGGTAGCCGTTGATCTTGTGGTCGAGCTGGAATTTGGTCACCCAGCCGTCGCCCAGGTCATGCTCGAGCATGGCAAAGGCGGTACGCGTGTTTTGCTCCCACGAGCTCCAGGTGGTGCCGTTGTTGTAGGAGCGCGGCATTTTGTTGATGCTGCCATTGGAGTTGACCAGCGGGAAGGAGCCGGACCAACTGGAACCCTGTGGAATGTTGTCCTGGTAATCGAAGCCCACCGTCAGCATGGTATCGGGAGACAGGTCGAACTCGGTGATGCCGTAGTAGGTTTCGGTCTTGCGTGAGTAGTGGTCCATAAAGGACTTCTTGTCCTGATACGCAGCCACCGCACGGCCACGGATATTGCCGCTGTCGGTCAAGGGGCCACTGACATCCACTTCGCTGCGGTAGTTGTCCCAGGAACCCGCCCCCAATTGCACATGGCCCTTGAATTGCGCGGTTGGCTTCTTGCGGATCAAGTTGATGGTCGCACCCAGGGAACCGGCACCGTTGAGCAGGCCGGTAGCGCCCTTGAGGACTTCAACACGGTCGTAGATCGCCATGTCGCTCAGGGTGTTGCCCGCCGAATAACCGACGTTACGCACAGTCGATGGAATACCGTCGTACTGGAAACTATTGACCGAAAAACCACGGGAATAGTAGTTGGTGCGGTCGGAGTCGTAGGCGGAAACGGTGATGCCCGGCGTATGGCGCATCACGTCATCCATGTTGTTGAGGCCAAAATCCTCGATGTGCTGGCGAGTCACCACGGTGATCGACTGCGGAGTTTGCCGTGGGGTCAACGTCAAACGTGTAGCCGTGGCAATCGTGCCAGGCGTGTAGGAACCAGAACCTTCGGTGACGTTGCCCAAGTAGTTGGCGGTCACTTGCGTCGGGCTCAGCTCCAGCCCGCCACCGCTGCCAGCAGCAGTGACGGTCAAGGTATTGCCATTGAGGTTATAGGTGGTCTGGCTACCGGCCAGCAATGCAGCTATGGCTTGCTGCGGCTGCATCTTGCCCTTGACGGCGGGGCTGTTCTTGCCCTGCACATCGCCCGGGCTGTAGAGCACTTGCACATTGGTCTGGCGGCCAAATTCCTGCAGTGCGCTCCCCAGCGACTGCGCAGGAATATTCAACTCGATCTCCTGGGCCTGCACATAGCCTGCAATCGGCATCGACACAGCCAACGCCAAGGCACTGGGCAAGAGGTTGATGTTCAGGGCCCGGCGCATGGATAGCGCTTTGCTCAGGGGGCTGAGACCGAGTCGTGCTGGCATGGATGCTTTCTCTTCTATGTTTTAAGTGGGCAATTCTAAGTGTTTATTGAGGTTAGTTCTCATTACCACTAGTGAGACGTTCCTACTTCGCAAAACCGGAAAAAATTATTCCGGTATTTCATGCAGGCTCCATCTCATGCACCACCTGACCGGCACGCAGGCGCACCAGATGATCGGCGATGTCGAAATAACGATCATCGTGGCTGATCACGATGATGGTCTTGCCCAGGCGTTTGAGGTCCGGCAGCAGCTCGGTGTAGAAGATGCGGCGGAAGGCCGGGTCCTGGTCGGCGGCCCACTCGTCGAACACCAGTACCGGGCGCTCTTCCAGCCAGGCATTGACCAGGGCCAGGCGCTTGCGTTGGCCGGTGGACAGGTCAGTGGTGCTGAACACGCCGTCCTTGACGCTGACCTTGTGCGCAATTTCCAGGCGCTCAAGGTATTTGGTGGCGCTGTCCAGGGACTGGGTGGCGCTGCCTTGTACCAGGTCATCGAACAAGTAATAGTCAGAAAACACCGTGGTGAACAACTGGCGATAATCGTCGCGCTCTGGGTCGGTCACCGCTGTACCGTTGAGCAGGATCTCACCCGCCTGAGGTGGATACAGGCCCAGCAGCAGCTTGATCAGGGTGGTCTTGCCGCTACCATTCTCGCCCACGACAAACACGATATCGCCTTGCTTGATGCTCAGGTTGATCGGCCCCAGGTGGAACGGTTGGCTGCCTTCAACCGCTGGCGGGCTGTAGCTGACGCCGCGCAGTTCAAGGCTGTTGACCACAGGCTTCGGCGCTTCACTGTCGTCCATCAACAAGTGGGGCTCGGGCGAAGAAAAACGTTCCGACAGTTCGCTGATGCGCCCGAAGGCAATCTTCGCCTTGCCAACCACGGGCAAGTAACCCAGCAGGTGCTCCAACGGGCCTTTCATATACAGCAGTACCAGCACGAAGCCGGTAATCACCGTGGGGTCGGGGTTGGGGTTGTAGGCCTGCATCGCCAGGGCCAGGCCGATGACCACGAAGAACAGCATCGAGCCAAAGGTCTTGGCCAGGATATAGATGTTGACTGAACGCACCTGGATATCGCTGATGCGGTCTGCGGTTTCCTGGATGCGGTGGGTGTTCATGCGAAACCGCCGCGGACGGTGCATGCGCAGTTCCTTGGCTCCCGAAGCAATCGCATTGTAGTAACGCTGCAATTCATCTTCGTGGCTACGGGCCAGATCGAAGCCCTGGATGCCTTTGCCGCCCGCGATGAATTGCACGGCGCTGCCGATGATGATTGCGACCACCATCATCAGGAACATCGGCACGGACAGGTAAGCCAGGTAACCCAGGCATCCCAGGGTAACGGTGGCGGCGATGGCCAGGGGCGTGAAGGCAAAGGAAAAGTCGCTGATGGTGTCCACGTCGTGGGTCAGCACCGGGATCAGGCGGTGAGAGCGATATTGCTCGATCTGCCCGATGGGCGCTGACAGCACCTTTTCACCCAGGTCCTTGCGCAGGGCGGCAATGATCCGTTGCCCGACGTAGTTGGTGCCGATGTCGGAAATGATCGAGCTGACCAGCGCCACCACGCACAACGCGGCGAAGGTCAACACCACACCCTGAGTCATCCCCCCCGCCGAATGCAGGGCATTGTTAATCGTCGCCAACAGCAAGGTAATGGCCAGGCCGCCCGCCATGCCAAGGGCGACGGAGACCGTCACGATGGTGCGAAAGGGCCTGAGCAATGCGAGCAAACCTTTGAAGGCGCCGCGCTTGGGGTCGGTCATAAATACTTCCCGGAAAGTGAAAAGAGGGGGCTGGGCACACAGACCCTTACCCATGACAAACGAAGCTGTGGCGTGACTATTTAGCGCGGCGTGCCGGACGGTGGCAGTGAGCGATAAATTGCCCGGGGCCTGGTTCGTTCTTGTTCTGTAGGCGCACGTGTATCAATGCCGTGCGTGGCCCTTTGAGCGAGAGCGAAACACATGACGAAAAAGAACCTGGTGTATGTCTGGTCCCTGAGAAATGCCGCCGCCGACAAGGCGGGGCAGCCGGTGGCCTATAAAGACCACGAGCGCTATATGAAATCGGTGCTGGAGTTTCTGGTGGGCTCGCTCAACGACACGTCGCTGGGCGAGGCTTACAACCTCGTAGGCGTGGTGTATGACGACGATGAGCACAACCCGCGGGACCAGCAGTTGGTGGCGGACTACGGCTTCGCCTACCAGCCGGGTCGCCAGTGGCTGTACCCAGCGGACTTGCGTGTGCAGGGCACGTTGGTCAACGACCTGCTGCTCAGCGTGCCGTCGACCTATCGTCGCCTGCCACGAGGCAGCGCCGAACATGTCGCCGGCAAGCAGGATTTCGAGCGTCGCCTGCATGACACCCTAGTGGAGTTGAAGGCTGACATCGTGGTGCTGGATGGTTTGCTGGTGATCCTCGACGAACTGGTGCGCCCGGGTGCGACGTTTGCGCGGCGCATCATGAACATTCATCCGGGCATCACCCGCCTCGAGTCGCCTTACGAACGCCGTGGGGCGTACGCCACCTGGAATGCGCTGTACGGCGCACGTGGGCAGGCGATTACCGACTGGGCAACCAAAGCGACTCAGGCGTGCGAGCCGTTGTATTGGACCGGTGCGTCATTCCATTACGTGGATAACGGCATCGACTCGGGAGAGGTGTTCCACGACGTGCTCAAGACCGAGATTTCGCCCGAAGACACTATCCTTGAGTTGCGCTGGAACAACTTCAACAACAGCCTGTTCCCGGCGCTGCATGAAGGCCTGGAGCGGTTGGCCAGACAAGGCTGAACCTGCTGGCGCGAACCCTGTAGGAGCGAGCTTGCTCGCGAAAAACGTCAACGATGACGCGTGCTTCCTGAATACACGCGGCGTTTATGAGTTTTTCGCGAGCAAGAACTAGGCGTCCACCCTCGCTCCTACAAGGTATTAGAGCTCGCGCACGACCCGAAAGCCGATCCAGTCCCCGCGCGTCTGCGGGTAGATGTTGTTGCGATTGCCCGAGCGTGAAAACACCGGCGCCTCGCCCCAGTCATTGCCGCGAATCTGGTAGGCCTCGCAGTTGGGCTCCACCCAGGCACTGCCATCAGTTGGCGCGCCGACGTAGTTCGGATGCTCGCAATCAGCCACCCGCTCATACACATTGCCGTGCATGTCATACATGCCAAAGGCATTCGGTGGGTAGCTGCCCACGGGCGACGAATAGCTGTAGCCGTCCGCCGGGCCGTAGGTGTTGGCGTGCTGGGCGATGCTGTAGCCCTTGCCTTCGTCGAACGGGAAGGGGAACGGGCCGGTGGTGCCGGCGCGGGCGGCGTATTCACGCTGGGCTTCGCTGACCATCTGGTACGTGTGCCCGGTCTTCTTCGACAGCCAGCTCACGTACTGCTTGATGTCGTCCATGTCCATGCACACCGCCGGCTGGCGTGGCCCCTGGGGATAGCGCGGCTTGCTGGCGATGCATTCGCGGCCGGGGCGGTCGTCGCCATTGGCGATCTTGACCCCGGTCTGGCGCACGTAGCTGTCCCATTCGCCGGCGGTGACATGGAAGCGGCTCATGGCGAACGGCTTGGCGAAGGTCACCTCGTGCATCGGGCCTTCGTCAGGCTCGCGGCCCACTTCGTCGTCCGGCGTACCCATGGTGAAGGTGCCGGCGGGAAGCACCACCATTTCCGGGCAGTCCTTGCAGTCTTTGAAGACCTTGCCCGGTTGTGGGGCAGCGGCCTGGGCCAGGCCGGGCAGCAGGGCGCCGCACAGGGCGGTGAGTGCCAATGCGGTGAGCGGTTTGAGTCGGGATGGCATCATGGAGGCGTCTCGTTCAAAGGGAAAAGGGGTCATAACCGCTGGCTCAGCAGGGTCATGAAGCGCTGGATCTCATCGGAGTTGTTAAGCAGGCCCGGCGAGGTGCGAATCACCGGGCCAACGTCACGGTCCACCGCGTCCACCACCACGCGGTTTTTCATCAGGTAGGCCGCGACGGCATCGCTGTTCTGATCCTTGACCCGAAAGAAAGTGAATCCGGCTGACAGGTCGGGGCTGCGCGGTGTCACCAGTTCGATCTGCGGGTGGGCCAGCAGTTGGTCCTTGAGTTCGGTGTTGAGGGCATGGATGCGTGCCTGCACCGGCGCCTTGCCCAGTTGCAGGTGCAACTTGAAGGCTTCGTCGGCGGCCCAGCGATGTTCGAAGGCGTGATAGCCGCCGGGCGTCATGGTCGTGGCGAAGTTTTTGTCTTCGGAGAAGGTCGCAATCATCGGTGTGACGTGTTTGTTTTCGGTCTCGCGGGCGCATACCAGGCCGGTGCCGCGCGGGCCGAACATCCATTTGTGAGTGCCGGCGATGAAGAAGTCGCAGTGCATAGCGGGGAAGTCGAGGTCTTCCACGCCGAAGCCATGCACACCATCGACGATATAAAGCAGGCGGTCCGGCTCATCGCGGTTGCGGTTGTGTTCGTCCACCAGCTTGCCAATCTCACCGATGGGCAGTTTCACGCCGCTGCCGGACTGCACCCAGGTCATGCCCAGCACGCGGGTGTTGGGGCGAATGTTGCGTTGGATGTTGCCCAGCACTTCATCGGCCGAGACCTGATTGGGGTTTTTGAACAGGCGTATCTTACGAACCTGGGTTTGCTCCTTGCGTACCCGGAAGTCCAGGCTGAACGCGGTGGCGTAATGCTCATGCACCGTGGTCAGGATTTCCTGGTCGGCGCGCACCTTGATCCCGCCATAGATCATCGCCAGCCCTTCGGACGTGCTGCCGGTGAGGGCGATCTGCGCTGGCGTGGCGTTCAGGTAGCGGCCGGCCCACTCGCGTACCTGGCCCTCACGCTTCCAGGTTTCCTGCAGGTCCCAGTCCATGGCCAGGCCAGGGTTGCGGTCGATCTGTTGGCGGTAGCGTTCGATGGCCTCGCGCACGGGCCTGGGGTGCGAGGCCACCAGAAAGTTGGAAAAGTGCAGGTAATTGGGGTCCTGGTTGAACAGTTGCTTCAATCCCGTCCATGGGTCGTTCGTAACGGCGGCTACTGCCTGAGGCAGCAACGCGGTGCCCAGCGGCAGGCTCGCGGCAAAGACGCCGGCCTGCTTGAGAAATGTACGGCGGTCGGTCATGGACTTACTTCGTGGTAATTAGCGATTGGCCAATGGCTTGGCGGCTTTTTGTACCTGGTCCCACACCCGCAGGAAGTTGCCTCCCCACAGCTTGGCGATATCGGCTTCGGAGTAGCCGCGCTGGATCAGTTCGGCAGTGACGTTGCGCACCTCGCCGACGTTCTCCCAGCCCTGGAGGCCGCCGCCGTCGTTGAAGTCCGAGGCAATACCGACATGATCGATGCCGATCTTGCGCACGGTGTAGTCGATGGCGTCGCCCAGGTCCTTGAGGGTGGCCTTGGGTTCTTCCTCGAGAATGCCGTACAGCGCGCTGGCGTATTGGCCGAAGCGTTGCTCGGGCCAGGCGGCAATGATTGCATCGCCGGGCATCAGGGCCATGGCCAGGTTGGGCAGTGGCGGCAGGTCGAAGCGTGCGCGCAGGACGTTGAGCTTGTCCTGGGTCGGCTGGCTCAAGGGGCGCAGGTAGGCGGGGAAACCCACCACTTGCACCACGCCGCCGCTGTTCTTGATCAGTTGCAGCTCCTTGTCACTGAGGTTGCGCGGGATGTCCACCGATGCCCGTGGCGCCGAGTGCGACGCCACCATCGGCGTGCGGCTCAACTGCGCGACTTGCTCCAGGGCCTTGGTCGACATCTGCGACACGTCGATGATCACCCCCAGGTCATTGAGGCGATGCACCGCTTGCTGGCCGATAGGCGACAGGCCCTCGAGGGCATCGGTGGAGTCATTGAAGAACGGCAGCGGGCGCGACGAGTCGGACCAGGCGTTATTGCCGATGTAGCTGAACCCGAACATGCGCATGCCGCGTGCGGCCCACAAGTCCAGCTGGTTCAGGTCATTGCCCAGGGGGTAGGCGTTGAGCATGCTGATAAAAATCGCGAACTTGCCTTCGCCGTGCAGGCGGCGCATATCGTCCGGTGTGTAGGCAATGCCCACCTGGTTGGGAAAGTCACGCACCATGCCGGAGATGATCTTGTAGCGCACTTCCTGCTCGTGCCGGGCCTCTTCGACAAAACCATCGGTGGGCTTGTGCGGGGCGTTGGCGCCGTTCCAGATTTCCGGCCAGCCGAAGATCGTCAGCGCGGCGCCCGACAATCGGCCGCGGGCGGCCTTGGCCAGGTCGAACTGGCCGCTGCCATCCTTGTCGGCCTCGTTGCCCGCCGTGCCGAAATCCAGGGGCAGGGTGATGTGGCTGTCGAACGACAACAGGCGGTCCTGCATTTCATTGGCCTGTTTGATCACCTCCAGCGGGTAGCCGGCGTTGCCCTTGAACCACTGATCCCAGACCAGGAAACCAGCCCCGGCGCCGATAGCCAGGGCCAGCGGCAGGCCAATATACAGCGCCTTTTTCGAACGTGATTTTGTCATTGCCATCTCAGTCAGTTGAGGCCTTTGCTATCAGGGAAGAACGAGCGATGACGGGGGAAATTTAGGTGGCGGGGGCAGGGCGGTAAATTTCATCGGGTTGCAAACGTTCTAGCTCTGATCAAGCTGTTTCCTAAGGTAGCCAATGACAATCTCTCGACGTGGGTTCATCGCAGGCCTGGCGCTGACCGGTGCAGCCGTGCCCGCGGCCTTTTATGCCCATCGCGAGTTGACGCGGGAAGAAGAGTTTCCTATCACCCCCGGCGAAGCTACGGTCGACCTCGCTGACACCCAGGGCCAGCACCTGGCGAACACCCTGCGGGGCGTCTGGAGCCTGCGCCTGGAAGGCCGCGACGCGGGCCTTGCGGGCCTGCCGCTGCATGGCCTGGAGTTGCTGCTCGACATCGCCCCCCGTGGGCGTGGCCTGCGCGGTTACCTGGACACCGCCGAGCAGTTGCGCGCTGAAGGCGAGCCGCGCTACCGGGTCTTGGGTGATGTGCTGACGGGCGAGGGCGCCGTGCTCTATTGGCGCTTGATCGACCGCGATTCAGCCGGCGGCGTGCCGGCCTATGAATTCAAGATGACCCTGGATGAAGTCTGGGCCGATTTCGGCAATGCCGGCAGCGCCACCCTCAGCGGGCACATCCTCGACCTTGAGCGGCCCCTGGCGCTGACCGAACGCGACAACCGTTTTATCGCCCACAAACAACTGTTCCCCGAAGCCCGCCAGCGCATCGGCCTCAACCCGACCTTGCTGGCCTGGCTGATTTCTCCCGAGCACCGCCTGTTTCACCAACTGTGGCACGCCACCCGCGACCAATGGCACAAGCTCTCCGAAGAAAAACGCGAGGCCCTGCGCGGCATCGGCTGGCAACCGGGGCCCCGTGGTCAGGAACGCGACGCCCGCGGCAAGCGCAAGGACCGCAATGGTTCGGGCATCGACTTCTTCTTCATGCACCGCCACATGCTCGGCACCGCACGTTCCATGCAGGACTTGCCCTCCTGGCCGCAATTCCCCGAGCCGCAACCGCCGTTGGAGCGGGATCGCCCGGGCTTTGTGCGCTACTTCGACAACCACGACGGTTTCGCACTGCCGCCCTGTTGGTCAGCGCCAGATGACGCCGACTACACCCAGTGGGTCAGCGATATCAAGGCGGCCGAGACCTACCACAGCAACTTCCAGGTGTGGGAATCCCAATACCGCGACCCGCGCTACCTGGCCAAGTTGACCCTGGGCCAACTGGGCTCGGAAATGGAGCTGGGCCTGCACGATTGGCTGCATATGCGCTGGGCCTCGGTGCCCCGCGACCCGTCCAACGGCGCCCCGGTCCCCTTCGCCCGTGACCCCGCAGACTTTGCCGCACGTTGGTATGCGCCGGAGAACGACTTTCTGGGCGACCCGTTTTCATCCCATGTGAACCCGGTGTTCTGGCATTTCCACGGCTGGATCGATGACCGCATCGAAGACTGGTTTCGTGCCCACGAGCGCTTCAACCCAGGCGAGGTGAGCCGACTGGAAGTCAACGGCGTAGCCTGGTTTGCGCCAGGTCGCTGGGTGGAAATAGGTGACCCGTGGCTGGGCCCGGACACCCACGGCTGCAGCACCACGCCGGGGCTGCAACAGGGGCGCTCGATGGAAATGGACCCGGAGATCATGAAGCTGGCCCTGCGCATTACCTTCGGTGCCGATGAAGAGCTGCTCAAGGGGCTGTTCAAACGTGTGCCGCAGCGGCCATGGTATGCGCGGCATCTGAAACTCAAACGCGAGGCTTAGCAGGTTTTTTTAAACCTGCTCTTCCTCACGCAATTGCGCACTCATCTCATCGCAACTGCGTGCCCAGTCGCTCAACCATTGCGGCATCGGCGGTGAGGTGTCGTCCAAGCCCAACTCGCGGATGAATTCGGCCGGGGGCAGGGTGCCTTTGGCGGATCGAAACAGCCCACGCATCACCACCACGCCGACCACCCGCCCATTGCTGACGAAGCGGTGCTCCATCAGGTTCCACTTGTGGTCCCAGCCGAGAATGCGGGTATGCACCTCGAATACCTCGAACAGCTTCAATTCCCGACGGAACTTGCCCCAGGTATCGCCGACTATCGGCATCGCCTTATGGCGCAGCGCCACGCGAAAGGCGCCGGTGCGCAGCACAAAATCCATGCGAGCCACATCGGCCAGGGTGAAATACCGGCCATTGGTGACATGCCGGTTCAGGTCCAGGTCCAGCGGCCAGACACGCATGCGCACCACCGAGGTAGCCAGGCCGTGAACCGGTTTGCGCCAGGGGCGGCGCAACAGCATGTGCAGTAATCGAAACCAGAGATTCATAAAAACGCCAGGCAGTTGATCAATGGCCGCACTGTACGGGGGTGGGATCGGCTAAGGTAGATGCGTAAATGACTTATTACATGCGAAAAGTGCAAGCCGGAGTTTTTACATGCATGTCACCTTGCTCCTGGCGGATCAATGTTCCGCTGCCAGTGCCACCCTGGCTATGGAAATGCTCAGTGCGGCCAATCTGTTCGCTGAAAGCCCGCCGTTTGAGGTGATGCTCGCGTCTATGGACGGCCAGCCGGTGACAGCATGGGGCGGGCAGCGCCTGCAGGTGCAGGGTTCAATGGCGCAGATCGCGCACACGGACCTGGTGCTGATTCCCGGGTTTCTCTTTACCCTCAAGGAGGCTATGCCGACGTTTGCTGCCTACGGCCCCTGGTTGCGTGAGCAGCATGGGCAGGGCGCCGTGTTGGCTTCCATGTGCACGGCGGCCTTCATGCTGGCCGAGACCGGCTTATTGCACGGCTTGCGTGCGACGACTCACTGGGCATTTGCCGGGTTCTTCCGGCGTCGATATGCCCAGGTCAGCCTGGATGAGGGGCAGATCCTTTGCGAAGACAATCGCCTGATCACGTGCGGGGGCGCTACGGCGGCGATGGACTTGATGCTGCACCTGATCCGCCGTTTCGGCTCGCCGGAGCTGGCTCATACCTGCGGCAAGTACTTGCTGATCGATGCCGGCCGCACCGAGCAGTCGGCCTACGCGATGTGGTCGCTGCCCAAAAGCCACGGTGATGCGCAGATCCTGCGTGTGCAGCATTGGTTGGAGCAGCACTTTGCGCAGTCAATGGTGATCGATGAGGTGGCCCGGCGCTTTGGTTTTGGCGTGCGTAATTTCAAGCGGCGTTTCAAGGATGCCACTGGTTGTACGCCGATTGGCTACCTGCAAACCCTGCGCCTGGAACGAGCCAAGCAGATGCTGGAGTCAACACGCATGACCCTCGCCAGCATCACGTATGCCGTGGGCTATGAGGACAGCAACTCGTTTCGGCGTCTGTTCCAGCAACGGGTGGGGATGCTGCCGGCGGCGTATCGCAAGAAGTTCCTGGTTGCCCAGGGCGACGCCTATGTACCTGACGCACCGAGGTCCTGACCTGCCTTGATGCCGGTCAGGTAAGCAGGCGCGCTGCACCAGGGTCGTGTATCACTTTTTTGCGCGGGGATTGCTCTGTGCAACACCGTGCAGCAATAGCGCCTCAAACACCCGCTGTACCCGTGGTTCGTCGCTGTGGGCCACATTGAAGCGCATTGAGTCGCGGTGGGCCGGGTCGTAGCCGAAGAGCGCGCCAGGTGCCAGTACCATGCTGCGTTTCAGGGCTTCCTGGGCCAGGAGTTCGCCGTTCACGCCAGGCGGCAGGCGTGCCCAGATGAACATCCCGCCTTCATACGCCATGGGCAGTTCGCACCCGCAGCGCTTGAGCCATTGTTCGACGCGCCCACCGGCTTCCATCAGGCGCTGCACCATGCGTTTGCGGTGCTTGGCGTAACTGCCTTCGCTGAGCATGCGGTAGACGATCTGTTCGAACAGTTCCGAGGTGACGCCGCCGCTCATCAATTTCATGTTGGTCAGGTTGGCGGCCAGTTGCGGAGCGGCCACCACATAGCTGACGCGGGTGTTGGCACTCAGGATCTTCGAGAACCCCGACAGGTAGGTGACCTGGTCCAGCCCGGCGACGGCGGCCAGGCGTGGTGGAGGGTTGGGGTGCAGGTCGCCGTAGAGGTCGTCCTCGACGATGTGGCAGTGGTACTGCTGGGTCAGTTGCAACAGGCGAAACGCTTGGCTGGGGCTGAAGGAGTGGCCGGTGGGGTTGTGCAACACGCTGGTGGTCAGATACAGGCTGGGGCGGTGTTCGGCCAGCAGCTGTTCGAGGGCGCTGAAGTCAAAGCCGTCGGGGCGGCGTGCAATGGTGATGACTTTGACGCCGTGCAGCGCCAGGTTGGCGTGGAAGTTGAAGTAGCACGGCGCGTCGAGCAGCACCGTGTCGCCGGGGCGTGCGAGCAGGCGCATGAGCATGTCCAGGCCCTGCACGGTATTGGGTGTGGTGATGATCTGTTCCACCGGTACCGATAAGCCTTCGCCGTGCAGTTTCTGTTGCAGCGCCTGGCGCAACGGCAACAGCCCCGCCGGCGTGCCCAGCCCGGCGATACGCAGTGACGGCGCACGCACTACGCTGCGCATGGCCTGGCGGATCGCTTCGCCATTGAGCCAATCCTCCGGCAAGTGCCCGCCACCGGGGCGCAGTTCGCCACTGGCGGTGGCCAAGGGCCGGCGCAATACGCTGAGCAGGTCTTGGGGCAATAGGTCCACCCAGGTCGCCGAGGCAGGGCGGGTGCTGTCCATCGCCACGAAGTAGCCGCGGCCCTGGCTCGAGGTGAGCAGGTGGCGACCGCGCAGGCGGTCCAGTGCCTCATTGAGAGTGAACTTGCTGACGCCGAGGACCTGGGTCAGTTCACGCACGGATGGCAGTTTGCTGCCCGGTGCCCATTCGCCATTTTCGATGGCCAGGCTGAACGCCTCGACGATCTGCTGGACCTTGGGCGTGCCTTCTACGAAAGCGATGGCGGATACAAACATGACGCGTCCTTGTGTTTGCCGGTGCTTTTACCGGTGAAGTTAGGCCGGATTAGGCACCACTTTACCTGCCTTGCGCAATGCCACTCCCCTAGACTGCGCGGCATCTCGCCTGGAGATGGCGATATTTCCTACACCTGAGCAATGGATTTTGCATTTCCATGAAGACTTATATGTGCGCACCCTGCGGTTTTATGTACGTAGAAGAACTGGGTATTCCGGAGGACGGAATTCCCGCAGGCACCCCTTGGGAAGAGGTGCCTGAAGATTGGACATGCCCGGATTGCGGCGTGACCAAGGCCGATTTCATGGCCATCAATCTTCCTGAACGTCAATTCGCCTGACACTCCATCAACGAAAGGAATCGTCCCATGAACAGCAAACTGATCAACGCCACCGTCCCGTTCTGCACCGGTGTGGCCCACCAGAAATACCTGGGCGCCGAAAAGGGCCTGCAAACCGCCATCGAAGGTGACTGCACCCACTGGTACATCGACGGCAGCCTGTTCGGCGAAATGGTCGATGACTGGACCGAGGCGCGTATCGAGAGCCTGCAGGCGCAAATCGCGGCCACGGGGGTCAAGCCGGTTTTCCATGGCAACTTCAAGGCGCCGTTGGGCAGTGATGTCGAAGCCTTCCGTAGTGCGGCCGTGGAGTACGTCAAAAAAGAAATCGATATCGCCAGCCGCCTGGGCGCGCCGTTGATCATTCACGGTGGTTGCATCGTCGAGCCGAAAATGGTGCTGATGGCCAAGAAGGTTGCCCTGGAGCATTATCTCAAGTCGGTGCAGGAACTGGCGCGCTATGCCGAGGCCAAGGGCACGGATATCTACCTGGAGAACCTGTCCAACTACGTCAACTATCGGCCGTTCCACTACATCTTTACCCATGAAGCCGAATACGCCTTTGTGTTCGAGCGCCTGCAAGCCCATAGCAATGTGTATTTCTTCCTCGATGCCGGCCACGCCAACATCGAGAACGGCCTGCCGGCAGAAGTGGTGCGCAAATACCACCACTTGATCAAGGGCATTTCCTTCAGCAACAACAACGGCGTGCAAGACCAGCACTTCGGCATCCATGACGGCAACTGCGATTACGCCGATGTGCTGCAGGCCATTGTCGAGACCAACTGGAAGGGGCTGGTCGCGTTTGAAACCCGCAACCAGACCGCCAAGGCTGCCCTGGCTGACCTGGCGGTGATGTACCGCGACTCCCTGACCACCGAAATCGCTGTCGCCTGATCGGCCGGGGGCGAGCGCTGGCCGCGTTCGCCCTGTTGCTGCTGTTTCTTTTTATTCAAGGTGCTGGCCATGACAAGTGCGTTAACCCTGTCTTCATTTCTCTACTTTCTGTTGTTTTGCGCCACCATGACCTTCAGTCCGGGCCCGATGACGTTGCTGTTGTTGAGCCTGGGCTTGAAGGACGGCCTGCGCAGTTCGATCCCGGCGCAGGTCGGCGCCACTGTGTCGTACCTGATTTCGATCCTGATCTTTGCCGTCGGCTTCTCGGAATTGATCAAGGGCAACCTCGCCATTACCCAGACCATCCAGTTTGTCGGGGTGGCCTACATTCTTTACCTGGCCTACAAGCAGTGGACCAGCAGCGGCGTGTCGATCAACAACGCCGACAAGGTCGAGGGGGCGCGCAGCCTGTTTGGCAAAGGGCTGTTGACCGGGTTTTCCAACCCCAAGACCATCATCATGTTCAGCGCCGTGTTCCCGCAGTTTGCCGGCGCCGGTGAACACAGTTCGGCGGCGGACATCGCCATCCTTGGCCTGACCTTCCTGCTGCTGCAATTTGCCAGCGGCTGCCTGTATTGCTATTTCGGCCAGCGCATCAAACACGTGCTGGAAAACCCCAAGCGGCGGGTGTTGTTGCAGCGAATCACGGCCGTGTTGCTGCTGGGCGTCGCCTTGATGCTGGCGCGTGGGTTTTCGCACTGAAGTATTAGCCAATAAGCGGTAGTGGCGATTTGACGTCGCCCTGATAGACTCCAGGCATTCACCCAGGATCGCCCCCACCATGCCAGCCGTCGGAGGAAAAGGACTTCCGCTCGCTTTGCGCTTGTACAAATCTCGCGTGCTGGGGCTGACGCTCGGCTTTGTGTGCGTGGCGTTCGGCATGTATCCGTTGAATCCGTCCCTGTGGGTGTGGGCCTGGATGCTGATCAATGCCTTTGCGTGGCCGCACCTGGCTTTTCAATGTTCTTTGCGCTCGGCCAATACCTTGCGCAGCGAACGCCGCAGCCTGCTGTTCGATTCCTTTTGCGGTGGGTTCTGGGTTGGCGCGATGCACTTCAACCCGCTGCCCAGCGTCACCACCCTGTCGATGATGAGCATGAACAACGTCGCCATCGGCGGGCCTCGTTTCCTGTTCGCGGGTTGGGTGGCGCAGGCACTGGGGCTGGGCACCGCGTTGCTGCTGTTCACACCAGGATTTATCGCCGTGACCACCCAGGCCCAGCTGTATGCCTGCCTGCCGATCCTGATGCTGTATCCCCTGGCCCTGGGCTGGATCTGCTACCGCCAGGCCGTCACCTTGGCCCGCCACAAACGTGAACTGCTGGCCTTGAGCCGCACCGACAGCCTGTCGGGCCTGCTCAACCACGGCGCCTGGAAGGACCATCTGGACCTCGAGTTTCAACGCTGCCGCCGTGGCCCGGGCGGTGCCGCCATCGCGTTGATCGACATCGACCACTTCAAGACCATCAACGATACCTACGGCCATGTGACTGGCGATATCGTCCTGCGCCAACTGAGCAAGGTGCTGCGCCAGAACCTGCGCACCAACGACCTGGCCGGGCGCTATGGCGGTGATGAGTTCTGCGTGATCCTGCCAGACATGCCCCTCAACCGTGCCACCGAGGTGATGGAGGCCTTGCGCGGTCGCTTCAACGCCTTGGCCTACGCCCAGGACCCGACACTGCGAGTGAGCCTGAGTATCGGCCTGGCGCCGTACCAGCCTAGCCACGCCGACTCCATCAGTTGGCTCAACGATGCCGACCAGGCGCTGTACGAAGCCAAGAGCAGCGGGCGCAACCGGGTCAGTTCGGTACAGGGCAGTTGGTTGCGGTCAGTTTAGTGGGGTAGGGTGGCGGGGCACCCTCCAACAAAAAACAAGGATCGGTCCATGCTCTTCACCTTCCCGCGTACCCTGTTGGCCGCTACCCTGGCCTTGTCTTTCAGCCTGCCGGCCTACAGCGCCGAGCCTCATAAACAGATCCAGCAACAGGCCGAACAATACAAGGCCGAAGCCTTGAACCTGCTGGAGCGCCTGGTGAATATCGACTCGGGTTCAGGCTACGAGCCGGGCCTGACCCAAGTGCGCGATATCGCCGTGGATGAGTTGAAACAGTTGGGTTTCACCATCGAATTGGTGCCGGATAAAGCCGCCAACAATAGCCATGTGGTCGCCACCCTCAAAGGCACCGGCGAGGCCAAGATCCTGCTGATGGCCCATATGGACACCGTATTCAAGGAAGGCTCGGCTGCCGAGCGCCCCTTCCACATCAAGGACGGCCGCGCCTACGGCCCCGGCGTGATGGATGACAAGGGCGGCATCGTTGCGGGCATCTATGCGCTCAAGGTCCTCAAAAGCCAGGGCTTCAAGGATTACGCGCAGATCACCTTCCTGCTCGACGCCAGCGAAGAAACCGGCTCCGACGCCGCCTCCGAACTGATCCGCAACACTGCCAAAGGCCACGACGTGACCCTGAACCTGGAACCCGGCCGCCCCGCCGACGGCCTGGTGGTGTGGCGCAAAGGCAGCGCCACCGCGGTGGTCGAAGTCAAAGGCAAGGCCGCCCACGCCGGCGTCGCCCCGGAACTGGGACGCAACGCCGCCATGGAAGCCGCGCACCAGATCCTGCAACTGGGCAAACTCGGCGATGAAGACAAGAAAACCACCATCAACTTCACCGTGCTCAAGGCCGGTGACCGCACCAACGTTATCCCTGACCAAGCCACCGCCAAGGCCGACGTGCGTGCGGCCTTGCCGGAAGAGTTCGACCGGATCGAGAAAGACCTGGCCCGGGTTTCAGCCAACAAATTGATCCCGGAAACCGAAGTGAACACCAGCCTGCAGCGGGGCCTGCCACCGATGCCGCAGACCGCCGAGTCGGATAAGTTGGTAGCGATAGCCCAAGGGATTTATGGCGAACTGGGACGCAAGTTGACTATCGAAGGCAGCGGCGGCGCGGCGGATGCCAGCTTGTCCGCCGGTGTAGGCACGCCGACGCTGGATGGGTTTGGGATAGTGGGGGGCAATATTCACACGGCGGAGGAATATGCCGAGGTGGAGAGTGTGGTGCCGCGGGTTTATTTGTTGAGTCGGATGATCATGGAGCTTTCCAAGCGCTGATCAGAACACTGGATTGCAGAACGAATCGGGTTTGAATGGGGGAGGAATGCCCGTCCGGCAAACGCAGATCCCCTGTGGGAGCGGGCTTGCCCGCGAAGGCGGCGTGTCAGTCGCTGCATGTGTTACTGCACTACCGCTTTCGCAGGCAAGCCAGCTCCCACATTTGATCTTTGTTGATTTGAGCGTTGTGTTTGCTTGAGTAACTCGCATTGGGGCAGCCCCTCCGACATCGAGTACTGCGTTCAATGCGGAAGTCACCATGTGGAAGGGTCTTCGAGACTGGCTTTTTGAAGGTCGTCTTTCCAGACCTCGTTGGCCAGTCGATAAATGTCCGCAAAGAAACCTCGGGGGTCGTCTATTTCTGTTTCGTCCCAAGCCATTGTTATGTACTCATCATAATCGCTTTCAAATTCTTTCGAAAAGTCGAAGTCGGGTTTGTCTAGCACATCTCTAAGTGCAGCCATTAATACGAAGCGATGTCTGTATGACAAATACATAAGGTCCTTCAGAACAAAAGAAATTATGATTTTTTCTCTGTCTTTCTCATTGTTAGGGTCGTACTTCCATAGTTCTTTTCCAACTGTATCCTCAAGGTCGTATATCGATAAGGCTCCCAATATATGAGAGATATTAGGGGTGTAAGGGGTGTTCATGAATGGGCACTTCAGCATTGTCTGCTCACTTTGGGAATGCGGTAAATGGCCGAGTCGGATTGTTTCTATCAAATCTGATCTCTGCTCTGTCCATATTTTCAATGTACTTAGGGTCGTTTAAGTTTCGGTGGTTAGGCTTGTAGCCTCGTCCGGCTCCGGGTAGCTCGACTATAACCACAGGGTTACCCCTTCTATCAAAACCTGTAGGAAGTGGTGAATCGCCCTGCATCCTGCCCATGGCTTTATTTATAGCGTTAAGCTGCATCACCCAGGTTTTAAATTGAGAGCTGGAATTGATAGCTTCTCTCTCCCCAGTGGTCGGATTTGTTCCATCAATAGATCGTTGCCTTAAAGCGTTATCTGGTATCTCTGGGCTATGCTTTTCAACCGAATGCATATCATATTCCTGCTCCCAACCCAGCACTTTTCGTTTTGCATTTGCCTCTGCCAGTTCATCTATTCTCGCCTGTCGCTGAGTACGCCCCAGTTGAGGTAAAGCGGGCGCGCCTTCATTTACACTAGGCTTCGGAAGAATAGGAGGAGCGTTAGGCTTGCATTGGTCCCCTGGGCAGGTACTTAATCCTAATGGATCCACCCACCCTGTAGGGTTTGGCACATACCGGTACCCATTGATCCCCCCCGCCAACTTCACCGGATCTGGCGTCAGGTAACGACCAATATCTGGATTGTAGTAGCGATGGCGGTTGTAGTGCAGACCGCTTTCCTGATCGAAATACTGACCCTGAAAGCGCAGCGGGTTGTCGATGTTGCTTACGTCGAGCCGGGCGATCTGGCCGTAGGCGCGGTAGTGGGCGGACCAGATGATTTCGCCTTCGGGGTTGGTCAGTTCCTGCGGGGTGCCGAGGTGGTCGAGTTGGTAGTGGTAGGGCGTGGTGGCTTGTGGACCGAAACCTTCCAACAGCGCCAATGGGCGGAAGCTGTCGGGTTCGTAGAGGTAGCTGCGATGGCGCTCTGCATGGTGTTCGGCAATCAGCTTGTCGCCTTGCCAGAAAAACTCGGTGGTTTTGTCGTCCACGGTTTTGCTGATGCGGCGTCCAAATGGGTCATAGCGATAGCTGGCGGTTTGGCCGTTGGGCTTTGTGATGCTGATTAATCGATGCTGGCAGTCGTAGCGGTACTCAGTAACGAGTTGCTGGCTTTTGCCGCGCCGCTCGCGGATGAGGTTGCCGAAGGCGTCGTAGTCGTAATGGCGGTCGCCCTGGATCATCAGGCGGTTGGCCGCAACGATGTCCGGGCCGGGGCGGTCTTGCATCA